>RECI01000287.1 GCA_007694095.1 Balneolaceae bacterium
CACATAATGTACCCGGCGATGAAACCGCACATGACCGCCTCAAAGAAGCCCTGGATGAATATAAGAGGAGGATTGCGGGGGTTTAATTTTTTATTTCTGAGAGATGTTTATTTAACTACCCAGTTTACCTGACTTTCGTTGGCATTACCGGTTCAATCATAGAATTCTGAAACATCCTCACTACTTCATGAATGGTTCGATTTCATGACAGACTGTACGATAAATCCGGGCAGCAACCTTTTCCGTTCAAAAATAAATTGTTCAAAAGCTGCATCGTCCATATCGAATATCACCTGAAATACTGGTCGGCCAATAAAAGGAAAGATCAACATTGACATTATGTTCACTAAAATCTGTTCGGCTGGCAGATCCACCGTATTTCCCTTTTTCGACTCTTGTCGGAGCTGCTCAAGAAACGGTTGTACTTTTTTACCAACTTCCTGGAGCATAAAAGTTTTCAGGCGGGTTGGGTTTTTGTTGAGCTCATGCAGAATGAATAAAGGAATGTCCGGATTGGCAATAATAATCTCCAGATACTTCTCCGTGAAATTCCGGAGCTTTTGATCCAGAGGCAAGTCCTCGTTCAACAGGCTAACGATTTGCGGAATCACACGGATGATGGAGAGCTGATAAACCTTTTCAAAAAGCTTCTCTTTCGAACGATAATAATAGTGCAGCAACGACTTATTGATCCCAGCTCTGTCAGCAATTTCCTGCATTCGCGTCCCTTCCAAACCCTTAGCCTGAAACACGTCTCGGGCTGCTTCAAAAATTTTGAGTTCTGTTGATGACTGTTCTTCTTTATTTTCTTTCATGTTGAGCTGTAAGTGATTGTGGTTAGAATTCTTTGGAAACCGGTTTGATTACGAAAACAATGTTGTCTGTACGATAAAATCTGACATTACTCTTTTTTTCTCATTAAAAAATTTGTCAGATGCTGATTGTTCCATTTCATATAAACCCCGCATTGCCGGTCCGGCTGCAGGTGGAAAAATCATCAGAGACATTATATTAGCCAAAATCTGCTCGGCTGGTAAATTTATGACATTACCTTTTTCAGACCCTTCTCTGAGCTGATCCAAAAAAGGCTTAATTCTTTTTCCAATTCTGTCAAGAATATAAGTTTTTAGTTGATTCGGTTGATTGTTGAGTTCATAAAGTACAAAAAATGGGATATCAGGATTAGAATGAATCACGTCCAAATACATTTCGATAAAATTCCGAAGTTTTTTCTCCAAAAACATTTCTTCATTCAGCAAGGTAATAATGTGGGATTTTAGGAACGGCCACTGATATGTTTTATCAGCAAGGTTTTCACGGGGTTGATCGCCATAAAAAAGGTTTGACCTGTTGATGCGGAGTTTTCCATGGGGCGGTGGCCCCGATAATTTCACTTTTTTAGTATCACTGGAAAGCTCTTCTGAGGATCCAAATTTTTTCAATTTGGATGATGTCTTCTCTTCTTTTTTGTTATTCATGGTTATCCAATCGTGTTATTGTCAATTAATTTCATTGACGGTTGGGTCATTGATGGAATGCCAAAGAAAGATAGTAAATTTACGCACAAAATTTAACCATATGGTTGAATTATTTAGACAAAATTTTTCAATAAACCAGATCTTGTCAGATTATTAATATTGCAAGATAAATATTAACAATCCTGTAAAGAATATTTACAGAGCTAATATTTTTTAACTTTTGTTTTAACCATATGGTTGAATCAAAAGATTAAAACAGGTAATATATAAATGAAGTATTAGTGATCAAGAGGTGAAAAGTTACTGATCCCAACAAAAGCAGTCGATCATATTCATGTGGAGCCGCCTGACAGCGGTTCCGCTTTTAATCTCTCAAACAAAAATTTTACTTATGAAATTATTACTTATTACAATGTTAATGTCAACCTTCGCCTGTCATAATGTACAGGCACAGTCGATCAAGCTTGTCAAAACGAATGGGGAAGCCACACATCTTATCCACCTGAAAGGGGAAGATCAGTACGGGAATGAAGCTGTATTTGCCCCACCGGAAGAGAAACCTCTGCTTATTTTTTTCTTGCCTAAAACCGAATCGCGAACGGAAGCAGAAGCATTGATGGCTGAGGTAACGGCCTGGTTTGAAAATATGGATAGCTATTCCGGCAGTTCAGTATCCAAAATACTTGTTGTTGAACCTTACCGGACCGGGCCGCTGGTGAACAGACTTTTTCGTTCAAAACTGAAAGACAAACCTTTTCAGGTCATTCGGGACCCGGAAGGTGATATGGTTCGGATGGTACGAGAAGATCGGTATAGCATCCTGTTATGGCTGACAGACCGGAAAGGAAATATTGTATATAAAACTCTTGAGCCATTTTCAGAATCGGAATCGCAAAAAATAAGAGGATTGACCGGTTCGGATGCCGTTCAAAATTAAAAAGGATCGAAAAACTATAAAACAAGAATATGAATAAAGAAAAAAGAAAAAAGCTGATTCTGACAGCAGCCGTGCTTGTCGCGATTTTCGTAATTGGCGGAATTATCCTGATGCAATTTTCGGACACTGAAGAGGACCGCACTGAACGGGCTGAATCGGTTGCTGTTGCATCCCATCAGCCTGAAATCATAACGGTTCAAACATCACACCAGAAAAATCAAATTGAGATTCAGGGGAGAGTCCGGGCCGAAAACAGGCTGGAACTGTTTCCGGAAGTGCAGGCCAAAGTATTGCCGGGCAAAAAACCTTTCCGGGAAGGTATTACTTTTGAAAAAGGGGAGCCTATTCTTCAGCTCGATGATGAAGAGGCCAGGTTACAGCTCTACGCCTCCCGAAGTCAATTTCAAACGTTGGCCGCATCGCTGTTACCCGATATCAGGTTGGACTATCCGGATCTGCTGAACCGGTATGAGCAATGGTACGATTCGTTGCATCCGGAAAGTACATTGCCTGAAATTCCGGATTTCGAACACCAAAGGATGGAGCGATTCTTAACATCACGTGGTGTTTATAACTCCTATTACCAGATCAAAAGTGCTGAAAACCGACTGGAGAAATTCACAATCAGGGCGCCGTTTTCAGGAACCCTTTCGGTGGCCAAAGCCGAGCCGGGCCAGAGTGTAGGCCCTCTGGTTCATGTGGGCACATTGGTTGATCCCAAAAGCTATCAGCTTACGGCCACGGTGCGTCAGTCACAAATCCGTAATGTCAGGATTGGGGACATCGTGGAACTGACCGATAATCACAAATCCGGAAGCTGGGCAGCCACTGTAACGCGATTCAACCCTTCTGTTGATGTGCGTACACAAACCGTTGAGATTTACCTGGAAGTTAGGGGAAATGGCATCCGGGAAGGAATGTACCTGGAAGGCCTGCTGGAAACTGGAGATCCAATAAAAATCGCAGAAATTCCCAAATCGGCCCTGCTCAGGAATGGCTTTGTCTATGCGGTGATGGATGGAGTAACCCGGCAGGTTCCGGTCCAGGTAACAGATGTGGGACATGAAACCGTTTGGGTGACCGGCCTTTCGGATGGAGATGAAATTATCCGGGATGCCGGAATAGCGATGACCGGACAAATCATAAGAGAGAAAACACCATGAAGAAACTGATCAACTTTTTTGTACAATACCCGACGATGGTGAACCTGGGACTGTTATTGACCCTGCTTGTGGGGATTATCAGTTTCAGCCAGGTTCGCTATACGCTCGATCCTTCCGAAGACCCGAAAGAGATCTATGTGGATGTAATCTACCGGGGGGCTTCTCCACTGGAAATTGAAGAGAGTGCGATCTCCCGGATTGAAGAGAACCTGAGAGGCATTCACGGGATGGACCGGTTTACGTCCGTGTCGAGAGAAAACAGCGGCCGCATTACCGTTGAGCTGTTTGAGTGGGCCGATATCAACCAGGTGCTGGTGGAAGTGGAAAATGCGGTGAACAGGATCAGCGATTTTCCGGTACAGATGGACCAGCCGGTGGTCTATAAACAGGAGATGCTCAATCCCACCATTTCCATTGCTCTTACAGGCGAGATTCCACTTCAGCAAAAAAAGGATTATGCCCGGCAGATCCGCGATGAGTTTATGATTGAGGGAGGTGTATCGAATGTAAACCTGTTCGGATTTGGCAATGAGGAGATCGTGATTGAGCTGAATGACGCACAAATGGCACGGTTTGGTATTTCTTTTCAGAAGGTAGCTGATGCAGTGAAAAGCACCAATATCGACATGACCGGCGGTGAGTTGAAACTGGACCATGCAAACTGGCAGATCCGTGCACTGAACAAAAAAAATACAGCCTTGGAAATAGCCCAAATAACGGTCATAACCGGTGTTACAGGCGAGAGGGTACTGTTGAAAGATATTGCTGAAGTACGGGAAGTGTTTGAGGATCGTACCGTTGACCGCTATCTGAATGGTAGAGAATCGGTTGTTATTCAGGTTCTTGTTACGAATGATGAAGATCTCGTTGCCACTGCTGAGTATGTAAAGGAATTTGCTGAACAGTTCAACAGGACTCATCAGGGAGTGGAATTGACGGTTGTGGAGGATATCTCCGGGTTTGTGAACGAACGGGCAGCATCGCTTTGGGAAAATGGTCTCGTTGGTCTCATTCTCGTACTTCTCATTCTCACCCTGTTTCTTGATAAACGGATTGCTTTCTGGGTATCGCTCACCATTCCGCTTTCTCTTCTGGGTGCTTTTATCTTTGCGATGATGGGCTACGACCTGACAATCAATGTTGTCTCTATTTTTGGATTTATCCTGGTTCTCGGGATGCTGGTGGATACCGGCGTTGTAGTGGCCGAAAATATTTACCGTCATTATGCGGAGTTCGGCAAACATCCCATCGTTGCCGCTCGGGAAGGCGCAGCTGAAGTGGCCGCACCTATGACCATTTCACTGCTCACTACCGCTGTGGCCTTTAGCATCTTTTTCTTTTTGCCCGGCAAGCCGGGAGCATTTTTTTCGGAGGTTTCGTTTGTCGTCATAGCATCCCTGCTTGCGGCTTTGATTATTACATTTCTCTTTCTCCCGGCCAAGATGACGCACTCCAAAGTGCTTACTAAAGAGAACCGGCAGACCCGGTTTGAGCGTTTTTTCACCAATAGTCTCATCACATTACGCGACCGATGGTTCATGCCGTTTACCGACCTGGTTTCCCATCGCTGGAAATGGTTGAATGTGGGTGCATTTCTGTTCCTGCTGATAATCTCCGTTACACTATTGAGAACCGGCACTCTGCCGCTTACCTTTTTCCCTTACCTGGATGATGATATCCAGCTAATCCGGATTGAACTTGAACCGGGTACCCCGGCCGATACCACAAATGCCCGGCTGATCGAAATCGAAAAGGCCTTATGGCAGGTGAATGAACGTTTGACCGCAGACCGCAGAGACGGTGAACAGGTGGTGCGAAACGTTGAACGGCTGATGGGACCCAATTCTCATCAGGGTCAGCTTCGTGTGGTGATGATGGGTGGTGAGCAGCGTGGAATTCCAGCCTATGAATTGAATAATCAGTTCCGTGAGGAAGCCGGCGAGATACCCGGAGCCCGGTATGTCCGGTTCCTCGGTGCCACAGCCGAACAGCGTTTTGGAGGACTTCCGGTCGACATATCCGTAACCGGCACTGATTTAAATCAAATTCAGCTGGCAGCGGCCAGGTTGAAAGATGAACTTGAACGGCGGAATGACCTTGTAGATGTGGCTGATACCGATCAGCGGGGAAATCCCGAACTACATATCGAACTGAACCGGACGGGAGAACTGCTTGGTCTGACCCTGCAAGATGTGATGGCCCAGGTGCGGTCTGCTTTTTTCGGGCATGAAGTGCAAAACCTTCAGCGAAGCCGCGATGACGTGCGTGTCTGGATTCGATTTGATGATTTAACCCGAAACAGCTACGATGAGCTTGTGAAACTCACGATCCGGACGCCGCAGGGAGCCTACCCGCTGAGTGAAATTGCAACCATTTACCCGACAAATGCTAGCCTTGAGGTAAGCCGGATTAACGGGCGCCGGACCATCCGTGTTGACGCCGATTTGGCCGATCCATCACTTTCGGCTCCGGCAATCCTGTCCGATATCGAAGTGAATATCATTTCGGCAATACAGACAGAATATCCGGGAGTACAATTCTTCATTGAGGGACAAAACCGGGAAGCCGGACTGGTAACCGATGCCATGAAAAAGGTAGCTCCGGTTATTATCGTCCTGATGTTGGCGCTGATCATTATCAATTTTCAATCCTTTTCGCAAACCGTGATGGTGCTGCTCTCACTTCCGTTTGCGTTTGTGGGTGTGGTGATCGGTCATATAATTCACGGCGTCACCATGAACATCTTCTCAGTGATCGGAATGATTGCCCTGGTCGGGATTCTGATTAACAATATGCTGGTGCTGATTACGGCGTTTAACGACAACCTGAAAGCAGATATGAGCTTTGAAGATGCCTTGAAAGATGCGGTTCAGTCCCGTTTCCGGCCCATTCTGCTCACCACCCTCAGTACCGTTGCCGGCCTGCTTCCTATGATTTTTATGGGTGGATTGGCATCGGCTTTTCTCCAGCCGCCTGCTATTGCCATCGCCTACGGATTGATTTTCGGCCTCTTCATCACACTGACACTTAACCCGGCATTTCTGGTGATCTGGAACCAGACCAAACTTGGAATTATGCAGTTGCTTGGCCGAACCGATTCCACACCGGAGAGTATTGAACCGGCCGTACAGCTCAAAGAACATCACAACAGGAGTGCATTATGAAAACCATTATCACATTACTCATACTTTTATTTGCCGTGGATTTGTCGACAGCCCAGGAAAAACTAAATCTGAGCAATGCCATCGAAGCGGCTCTTGAGCATAATCATAATATACAGATCAGCAAAATTGAACAGGATAAAGCCTCGAACCTGGTCACACGAGGCAATGCCGGGCAGCTGCCCTCATTATCCGTCAATAGTGACTTGAACTGGTCGTATGCAGACCTTGAGCTGTCGCCCGGATCATTCTTTCAAAACTTGTTGAACCCTGAAAGCGGAGAAGGCCGGTCGCCCGGGGCCATCAAATTTGACGGTGTTTCATCCACAATTTTTAGTGCAGGCCTTGGCACACAGTTCGTCATCTACGACGGGATGAAAGGGCGTCTTCGTTATCGCACTCTGGAAACCGGCAGCGATTTGGCCGGTCTTCAGCATAAACAGGAAATGGAAAATACCGTCCTGGTCATCACAAGAAATTATGTACACACTGTTACTCTTCAGAAAGCTATTGAATTGAAAGAGCTGGCGATGGAGCAGAGCCGCGACCGGTATCGTGTGGTTGAAACCCGAAGGGAATATGGCCAGGCCAGTGAACAGCAACTGTTGCAGGCCCTGGCCGACCTGAAAGCTGACAGTACAGAATATCGCGACCTCATCCATCAATACGAAAATGCTTACAGGGATTTGCACACAGCCATTGGGTGGGACCGAAGGGAGATGCTTCCACTTGATGATGATATTCTGAGCACAGACTTGCCCCATTATGATAACCTGCTGTACTCCATGTACGAGAACAACACAGCCCTTAACGTACGAGAGCGCCGGATTGAACAGGCTCAGATTGAACAGAAAATTACAAAGGCCGATTTCTTTCCGACCATTACAGCCGGGGCTCACTATGGGTACACCTATCAGTCTGCAACAGACGGCCTGTTCGAGACCCAAGAGCAGCTCGGATTTATGGGCGGAATATCCATCAAAATTCCCATCTTTACCGGCGGAAGAAACCGAACAGCTTCAGAAAATGCAAAAGCGTCACTCCGCCAGGAACAGATTCGATATGATGATTCGGAACAGCAGCTTCGCACTCAATTCGATAATACCTGGAACCGGCTTTTGTATCTGGAGAACCGGCTTACCACAGAGCAGGATAACCTGGCGGTTTATGAGCGTAATTACGAAAGAGCAAAAGATTCCTTCGGACAGGGATTGATTACCGGTGTAGAACTTCGCAGCGCCCAGCTTTCACTGCAGGATGCCTGTCTACGGATTTCAGAGACAGATTTTCAAATCAAACTGACCGAAACCACGCTACTCTATTTAAGTGGTGGTTTGTTGATAAGCAGTCAGTGACATAAGAAAAAAACGACCTCTGATAAATGGAGCTTGTCATGTCAACTCACAATACAGAAAAAGAGAAAATAAGAAAAACGATCCGTGAATGGCTTGAGAAAAAGGACCGTGAAATTGAGCTATGGGTTCAGCATGTTATTGAACAAATAGATACGGAGCAAAATGGAAGTAAATAATTTTAAAACATCTAAGCGGCTGCAAATTTTAACGGCTGCAGTGGCAATTGTATTCGGACTGGTTACTGGTTTTGCAGGCGGCCGTGTACTTTTGGATATTTCGGATCCCGGTTATTCCGTGTTTTTCCCACTTCTGATTTTCAATACCGTGATGGGATTCGTTTACATCGCCACAGGAGTCCTCATCTGGACAACTATTCAGAAAGGGATAATTGCATCGAAAATGATTTTTTTATTGAACCTTGCGGTTTTCTGCATCGTACTGTTTTTATTTATTTCCGGAGAGAAGGTAGCAGTTGACAGTGTAATGGCAATGGGGTTTAGAACAATTGTTTGGGGAATCATTTTTTGGAGCGTTACCAAACTCCAAAGATTTTTTTACAAGTAGTTATAATTTTCGTTCTATGTTAAAGTACAGGCGTAAAAGATAAATCAAAAGTGAACCTCATATGCCAGCTGGTTCTGTTGACCACCTTGGTGTTTCGAAAATATTGATTTAAGGAACAAGTTCAAGCCCCCTTCGGGCAGATTCATCATCCGGCCTGGCCAACAGAACTTTTTGGAACAATACGCGTGCTTCCCGCGACCGTTGCATCATCAGTTTATTCCAGGCAAACAACAGCAGCGAGTCGTAATCAAACGGATAGAGATTCACTACTTTTTCGATGTAAGGATCGGCCCGTTCATATTGCCCCCGGTTGTAATAGATAAGCCCCAGACGATAGTTTACCAGGCTGTTTTGCGGGTCAATGTTTAGTATACGTTCATACAGAGAGATAATATCATCCCACATTGCCATTGCCGAATAGGGATAGGCCAGGCCCAGTTTGGGTTCCACTGCATAAGGCCGCAAATCCACAGCTCTTCGATACAGTCTGATGGATTCATCCATATTACCTTTTTGATAATAAAGCCATCCGAGCCGCAGGTTCAGTTCGTAGGATGACGACTCATACACTTGCTGCAGGTGCTCAATCGCTAGTTCTAAACCTCCTTCATTCTCCGCTTCGTAACTGGCTCTGAAGGCAGAAATCAGAGTTTCCTGGGCATTTGCAGGTGTAACTGTAATAAGTATAAGTGCGGTTATTAACCATCGAAGATTTAAAAATTCCATAATACTGTTGCTGATATTGAATGTGTGCTGTAGGATATATTTTCGGGCAGGCCAGTGCTGCCTTCTGTTGCTGTAAATCTGCTTTCTTTGTCATAAAAAGTGGTGTTCAAGCGTACCTGCATTCGGTTTGTAAGAAGAGCGTACAACCGAAATCCTGCCTGTTTTTTAGTAATGTCCGGATCATTATTAACAATCATTCCTTCTCTACTCATAAAATTTAGTACATCTCCGAAGGTTGCACTTGCTTCTGCCCAAATGCGTTGAGAAATTTTCACGCCGATGGTTTGATTAAAGATAAACTTCTGCCGCCAGGTGTTATCTGTCATGTTTTCTGATTGAAAAGAAAAAACCGATGCAGCATAGAGATTCGGATTTCCAAGCGGAAAGACAGAAAGGCTTACATCCTGCTGGAACTGAGTTGCATTATTCAAATTACCGGCATAAGAAGTAATGCCGGCATTGAAACTATCAAACCGCCGGTTTAGTGAAATAAATCCCACAAATCTATGATCTGTGAAGGATGTCGAAACCATACGGGGCCGTCCCGGTCCAGCTATAAGTGTACTCTCATTATGGAGATTATTCAGATAGTGAAAACCAATTTTCAAATCTGTTTGAGGCTTTAGCAGTAGGGCAGCACCCAGGTAATACTGATTGAGCCAGAATTTCTTGGATGAATCGATCCCCTGAATTTCTTCGGTGTTGATGTACCGAAATACCTCTTTTTGGATATGTGTATATGAGTGATGAAGCCAAACTCTGTCTGAAACCCTGTGCTCTGCACCCAGGTTGAACAGGTGATAACCTTTTGAAATGGTCTGAAATCCATCTGCCTGTGTAGAAGTATCAAACCGGCCGATGGCAGTATTGGAAGCGCCCGACTGATAGCTGTAAGCAGAATAGATCTGTTTCCAGAAATCGGATTCGTTCAGCCTCAAAATCCTTTTTTGTCTGTTTGCGAAACTGTTTTTCAATGCAGATGCTTCATAATCCCAGCCCGCAAATACCAGAGAGTAATAGAGGTATTCGTTCAGTGTATCATCCCGGGAATTCATCTCCCACGCAGCCCGGAAATGGCGGGATGCTTTCCGGTAATTTTTTTTCTCGTACCAGGCAATTCCCATCCGGTACCGCAGGTAGTAAAAATCGATCCCGTTTTTCAATGCCTTGTTTCCGGTTTCGATCAGAGCATCCCAATTTTGGTATGACCACTGTTCATACGTAGCCGCGTCAATGGTAGTGGTTGTCATTGGGGTTTGACTGTATGCATCATAGCTGCTTACAAGCAGTATGGCTGCAATTATTGCAATTACTGAACGCATATAGCCTGTATTTGAACATGATCGTTAGAAAAATCAAACTTTTTTAGCCCCTTACCGTCCACAACAAATTGAAATGTCATCTTGTGTGTAATGTGGCCAAACCGCTGCTTTTGAATCGTTCCGTTCAGGTTTAGCTCAGACGATGCAATCATTCCATTCTTCTGCGGATAGTTGAGTTGATAGCTACCCTTCAGATACCGATAGAATGGGGCAATAAAATCCTGGAGAAAAATCCTTCCGGGATGATAAATCAGATGGATGGGATAGGTATCGTTAAGGGTTTGCCCTTTTTCGAATCCAAAGCTGATTTTATAGGCCGACAGATAGTAATAATAAAGAAGCGACGAGCGGTCACCTTCGAAATGAACAAAGTGAATCATGGCGGGGGCCGTGTCAAAGTAAGCCTTGGAGCCGGATTCCCTGCATTCGATGTAACGGTTCAGGTTGTTATCAATTTTTACCTCAAAGCAGGCACTTTTCTGTTTCAAACCCGTTACTTCGAACTTCATTATCATGCCCGGAACGTAATGAAAGACCTCTTTAAGGGAGGTATTTATCTGGATATTTGAAACTTTTTGATCCTTTTCCGGAATGCCCACCTCAACCAGCTCTTTTAGCCCATTATCCCGCTTGAAATAGTTGCTGATTGCGTGTTTTAAGGTTTTTGACCCGATATAGGGCGTGGTTTGAACCTGAAAATGGAGGTGGGGATAGGGAGAATTTCCGCTGTTACCACACAACCCAATCGCATCTCCTTCTCTTACCCGGTCTCCTTTTCGAACCTGAATGGAGCCCTTTTTAAAATGACTGAGTTTGGTATAAAAGTGTTCCGAATGTTTCATAATAACCGTATTGCCCCAGTTCTGCTCCAGGTTTTTCTCTCCGATAATGTTATCGTCAATGTCATTAACAACGTCTTCTATCACACCGTCGGCCGGAGCGGTAACACATTTATTAAAACAAAAGTAATCCTCCGTATAGTCTCCTTCGTTTTTAAAGGTTTTTCCCTCTTCATCGGTTATTTCGAAATCCCAGGCATATCGCCAGTCGTTTTTATGGGTATATTCTCCGTTGTGCCCCTGGGTAACCGTCCATTCTCCGTAAAAAGGCAGTTTAAGTGGAATTTTTGTGTGTTCTGCAAATCTTTCGCGAAAATTTATAAATGAATAGAGATTGCGTTCTGGCGAGTTTCTCTGCACAAAGTAAGTGTACAAACGCGATTTATGGTTGATGCGGAACTGCAGTACGTAGAGAAAAATCAGGACGACGATATTGAAAGGAAGCGCATAAACCGGAAGATAAAAAATGCCCAGTACGGTGCCAAGGCTGATTGCAACAATGGCTACCATAGGCACTACCAACAGCACCCACAGGTAAGAATAAATATTCGGAATTATGAAAAAACCGCCGAGTGCGATAGCTGTAAGGATGTAATTAAAGCCCACATAGCTATATCCAACCTCCGAAATCTCCGCGCCAATAATGGTGTAGAACAGCCAGGCTCCATAGAAACCGAGCAGGGAAAGAGAAAAGGCAATCCTGGAGTAGATGAGCAGCCCGGCGGCTACAAGCACACCCGATAATACACTGAACTGAAATAGAATAGCCCCCAGCGACAAAAAATAAGACCGCATTGGAGAGGGTATCGAAAGCCGGTTCCACCATTCATACACGGTTACGAGCGATTGTCCGCCAAATATATACAGATCGTTCAGGGTATAAATCCATCGTTCATTCAGTGCAAGAGCATCAAACTCGCGGGCTGAGAGCATCAACATCCACAACCCGAACACAAATGGCAAACTTAAATGCGGTAAATAATATTTTCCGATAACACCCTCCAGCGTCACCGAAATGAAAAGAGTGAAAACAGCTGCAATAAAAACAAGAAACAGCAGAACCAAACCAGGTTCGTAATAGATACCAATTCCAAGGCCTACCAGAAGTGAATTGAATCCGTAATATCCTTTTTGAATGTTATAACGGCTGAGGCCGATGAGCCAGGCTGCCGAATTGGTAATCAGCACGGATATCAGGCCAAACAACCCCGCAAAAAAATCAACAAAGGTTACCGGAATTAGAATAGCGGCAAACACTTTATTGTCAGAGAAAAAGATTTGCGTGTAGCTGTTTAAGAATCCTTTCCAGAACCAGCTGGTTTGTTTGATTATGATGAGGCTCATAGATTAGCTCTTATATTTTAAGATGATCCGGAACGGATTCCATTTTGTTGAGCGTTTGCAGCGTCTCTTTTTTTCGGATCAGGTGGGTTTCTCCTTTCTCGTCAATCATCACCACATTTGGCCGCAGAGTGATAAATTGCAGCCATTGCGTGTTGTTATAGGCGCCCACCCGCTGTATCACATACGGATCGCCTTTTTTGAGCAGCGGATACATCATATTTTTACGGATCACATCAATATTCATGCACAATGGCCCGAAAAAGGCCGTTTCTTCGGTTTGATCCGACATAGGCTTTGCTGGACGGATGTCGTGATCATACCAGAATGATGTAAACAACAGATTAACACCCGCATCCAGAATAGTGGCTCGCTGGCCATTTGCAAGGCGTTTGGTTGCAATAACGGTTCCGGCGAGGTATCCGGCATCATCGATCAGTGCCCGGCCGGTTTCAAGAATCAACAGAGGCAGTTTGTTGTGCCTGAAATTGGCTTTAATGAGTACCGAAGTAATGGCATCGGCATAATCTTCGAATGATGGCGCTGTATCGGTTCCCGGATAGTATACTCCTTTCAGTGTGTTTTTTGAAGCAAACCCCCCTCCGATGTCGATATACTGAAGCTGGTGGTCAAACTTGCTTGATAATCCTATGGCAAGCTCAGCCAGTTTCGATGCGGCAATTTTATATGGCTCGGTTCCCATAATGTAGGTTCCGATATGCGTATGCAGTCCAAGAAGTTCAAGGTTATCAGCATGCATAATTCTATGCAGTGCATCCCAGGCTTCCCCGTTTTCATAATTAAAACCGAAACGGTCCCATGCCGGGTAAATACCCGTATCCATATTGACCCGGATTGCCACTTTTGGTTTGATATTACTGTTTTCACCGATTTCGATCAGATCATACAACTCATCAAAATGGTCAATATGGATAAGAGACCGGTTTTGAACAGCCAGCTCAAGTTCTTCTTTTGATTTGTCGGGTCCGTTAAAAATGATCTGATCGCCGCTTACACCATTTACCAGGGCTTTTTGATATTCAAAACCGGAAACTACCTCGGCCCATGCACCTTCCTGATGAAAAACATTACAGACCGCATTCAGATAGTTGGTTTTGTACGACCATGCAAATAACACATTTGGATATCGTGAAGAGAATGCACGGCAGGCTTCTTTATACGTTTGGCGAATTTTTTTTTCCGAGTAGACAAAAAGTGGTGATCCGTATTCTTCCATTAATGTTTTTATCGGAACACCATCGATTTGAGTGACCGGTTCATGACGGACCTGAAGGCCGAATTTTGCCGGCATTCCGGCACTCAGCTTTTTAATGACGGGCCGTTCAAATACTTTTTTTTCCATAATTCATCTATGTTTTAATGGATCAGAGTTCTCCAAGAGTTGAAAGTTTTTCGAATTCACTGAGATCGCAGATCATATCAAATGAGTATCGAATAAACATTTTTCCAATTTCATAATCTGTGAAAGGCAAAACATCATTTCCTGTGGCAAGCAGCACCATTGCTTCCGGAAGATTTTGACCGGCAGCTACAGCCAGATAGACCCATGCAGGCAGCCTCGGATTGATTTCTATCATATAAAGTTCATTATCTGGCGTCCGGATCAATTCCAGTTCAATTCCTCCCCGCCATTTTGTTGAAGAAATCAGATGGCGGGCAAAGTCCAGCATTGAGGGTTCATCTAGTGTGATGCCACCCCACGCCTTTCCCTTGTCAGTGATGTACTGTTTCCGCATGGGCACGGCGCCGATAGTTTGCCCGTTGCCATCGCCCAGGGCAACTACATTTACTTCCGTTCCTTTGATAAATTCCTGAATCACAACCGGCAGCCCCCACCGGGCACTGATTCTGTTAAAATAGATGAAAGCCTGCTCCAGATTCTGTGCTTTATATGCATCATAAAATTTACCCTTTACCATCAGTGGAAATCCAATCTTTTCATCCCGTTTTAAATCTTCAATTTCCTCAAAAGACGTGACGGCAACACTTTGCGGAACCTTAACACCATGGGTTTTACCAAATTGCGGCAGATTACTTTTATGTCTCTCTTCAAATTGCTTTAGGGTTGGGAGAAATGTCCGGATGCCCATTCTGTTCAGTCTGTCCGCCAGCCGGATGAAAGCATAAATTTCTGAATCGAAATTGGGAATAATCACATCAACTGACTCAAGTTCGTGAATGTACTCAATTCGCTCCATAACCTGTTCCACTCCTTCCGACGGGTAGGGAACTTTGTACGTTTTGTCTACAAACTCGTGCATGTATGGGCCAGGTTCCAGGTTTTCGTAGGCAAGCCCGATGATTCTGGACTCAAACAATTTTGATTCGCGGATCCCTCTGATCACCGGAATTCCCGGACCGGGACTGTCTACATTGTTCAGGCCGGATATAGCGATCGTGAGTTTATTATTCTTCATCCGGCGCCACCAGTTGCATCTGTTTCAACATCCCGATAAAGTCGTAGTAATAGCGTTCAAACGTATTTGCATCCACATCATATGTCTTTGTCATCTTCCGGGTAATTATTTCCGGGTTTTTACCCTCTCTTAGCATTTGAATGATCTCAAGTCCCGTGGTGTTTAGTGTATATGAGTCACCGGTGGAAGGATCAAAAACAAATCCCGTTTCACTGATTGCCAGATTTTTTTTTAATTTCATTATTCATAATTAACTAAATGGTTTAACTATTTTGTCCAACGTGAAGTGGTTATAATTTATTTTCGTGCAAACTCATTTGTAATGCTATTTCTCATAAAATAACCTTTTTATCCAAAATTGTTTCCATTGGCATGTATAGGTATTCACATCCGGCCCCTTTTCCTTTTGTTAATTTTGGCTTAAACCCGGGTAAAAGGTTCGACTGTCGAAGTCTTACAGAATGGTTTACAAATCTTGAAATGAATAAAATTCCGATGACTATAAAAAAATCAGGAGAGTCTACGGAACTCTCTCCATCTATTTCTTTATGTGGCTTAACAACCTCTGATCACTCAGGTTTTCCATCTTGAGTTATTTCCTTCACCGGTATCTGCAAAATACTCTTTCTTCCAGATGGGCACATCCTT
>RECI01000104.1 GCA_007694095.1 Balneolaceae bacterium
GATCACTGATAGCTGATAGCTGATAGCTGATAGCTGATAGCTGATAGCTGATAGCAATAAACCAACATTTTTAGGCATCAACACATAGTAGGCCAAAAAAAATGTCAGGACATAATTTCGTAACAATCTGATCATTAAATGCTAACATTCCAGACATGCAGCGATAATATTGATTCTGTTTCTTATCAAAAACAAGATCGGTTCCGATTAAATACGTCTGCCATAAAATCAAGTCGGGACGGTCAAATAATATCATCTGCATATGAAAAAAAGACCACTCGACATTGTTGTGCTATCAGACGTACATCTCGGTACAGTTGGATGCCACGCCCTGGAACTGCTTCAATATCTCAATTCAATTGACCCTAAGATAGTTATTCTGAACGGTGATTTTATTGATATCTGGAATTTCCGAAAATATTACTGGCCGGAAGCCCACATGATGGTGCTAAGGAAAATGCTTACCCTGATGACAAATGGCACAGATATTTATTATTTAACCGGCAATCACGATGAAGTACTTCGCAAAATCTCAAGTCTGCAGCTTGGCCCGCTTTTTATCCGCGATAAACTTATTCTTGAATTGAATAATGAAAAGGTGTGGATTTTTCATGGCGATGTGTTCGATATAACCATGAAACACAGCAAGTGGATTGCCAAACTCGGGGGCAAAGGGTACGAATTTCTAATACTGTTTAACAGGTTAATCAACCGGATTTCACTCAAAATGGGTCGGGGGCGAATTTCTCTTTCCAAAAAGATTAAAGACAGTGTCAAAAAAGCTGTACGGTTTATCGATGACTTTGAAACCACAGCCATGGAACTGGCAATTGACCAGGGATACGATTATGTAATTTGCGGGCATATCCACCAACCCAAAATTCGTGGGTATGAGAATAGCAAAGGCTCCGTCATTTACATGAATTCAGGAGACTGGATTGAAAATCTCACAGCTCTTGAGTATTACGAAGGAGACTGGAACATGTACAAATACCGGGAAGAAGAATTCATCAACAATGAACGCCTCGAAAAAATGCTGAAAACTAATGGAATGATAACCGGGATGTATCACTCATGAAAATTTTATATGGAATCCAGGGAACGGGTCACGGTCACATCAGCCGAGCCAGAGAGATTCTGCCATTGCTATCGGATAAAGCAGATGTGGATGTTTTAATAAGCGGTTATAATTGTAATATGAATCTCGGTGGTTTTGAGGTAACTCAAAAAAGAGGAATCAGCCTTGCTTATGATTCTTCCGGTGGGGTATCCTATCTGCAAACAGTACTTGAGGTCAGACCTTTCACTTTTATTCGCGATGTCCGGTCGCTGGAAGTGGATCAGTATAACCTGGTAATTTCAGATTATGAACCGGTAACAGCCTGGGCCTCGATGAACAAAAAAACACCCTGTATCGCACTTAGTCACCAGGCCGCTTTTTTGTCTGAAAAAAGTCCGAGGCCAAAACCAAGATCGGTATTCGCTGAACAAATCCTGAAAAATTTTGCCCCAAGCAATAAAGCCATTGGTTTTCATTTCCGGCGTTATGATTCGTTTATTCTGCCCCCAATAATCCGGCAGGATGTGTTGAACATGGGGTCGGCACGGGGTGAACACATTACTGTTTATTTACCAGCATACCATCATGATATGCTGATATCTTGCTTCAGTAAAATACCGGAAGCCAGGTGGAATCTGTTTTCACCTTCGTGTAAAGAACCATTTACCAGGTACAATGTTACGGTTCAACCCGTAGGAAACATCCCATTTTTAAAAAGCCTTACATCCGGGATGGGGGTATTCACCAGCGGCGGCTTCGAAACCTGTGCTGAAGCCATGCACCTTGGGAAAAAACTCATGGTTTTGCCAATTCGTAATCAGTATGAACAACTGTGTAATGCAGCCGCTTTAAAGCAAATTGGAATCACGGTCATCAATAAATTAGACGCTACGTTTCCAAATACAGCACGGGAATGGATCAATAATACCCCGGCAATACAGCTCAATGAAGTTGCAGATACTGAACAGCTTACAGAAAAATTGATAAGATATGCCCAAATATCCCGGTAAATTACAGGGTTTCTTAAACAAACCCTCTTAAGCCACCCTTATAACCAGAATGATCTCCTTTTACTGCTTTAATCATCACCTTCAAAAGCAATAAAATAACGTTCAGCCAAAATATTCAGGTGATGGATTTCATGGCCTGCAATGGCATACCCGAGGGCCCGAACCGAAAAAGTACTATTGTTAGCAATCCCCTTCTTCAGCAGCTGTTCATGATTGAAACTTTGGAACATCGCTATGGTCGCTTCGCGTGTGGTGTAATATTGTAAATAAAGATTTTGAAGTGAAAGGTGATTAAAACCTGCTTCTTTCATGTACGCGTTATGGTCATACCCGGCTAATGGATTTTTTTCACCACGCGCAATAGAGAGTGCCCTGAATCCAAATATTCGTTCTGTATCAATTAAATGACCAAAAACCTCTTTTATCGTCCATTTGCCATCTTCATAGCTGTAGTGCGAATCTTCCTCCGTCATCTCCGTCAAAAGTAATTTAACCTCATCGGCATTGGATCTGAGCAAATCAAAAAGATCGATTTCATTGCTGTGTGAAATATATCCCTTATAAAATTCACTGTATTCGTCTTCTGGTATATACATCATCATCACCAAATAAATAAATTAGCATTATAGGCGCTTAAAGCCCAGTTAATACCAACATGTTGTTCATAATTTGATTTGTGAAAGACCAATTTACGATTAAAGAAAAATCGGTCATTCGGTTTATCGGTTCTTCGGTCTATCGTAAATCATTTAGTATCTGTTTAATGGTTAGCCCCAAAAAGTACATAGTACATCGGGTCGCTGACCCGATCACCGGATTTTACCTGTCAACCGAATGTGTTTTTACAGCTACTGTTGAAATCCTTTCTTCATTGTTATAAACATATGTTTTGTACGGAAGAAGCACACCGTCATTTTGAGTCCACTCTCTATACACCTGCTTTATAGTGACCTGCTGGCCTTCTTGTGGGTCAAACTGCCTGTATGTTACATAAACCGGGGTAGCTGTTTCAGGATCGAGGTAAAAATTCAACCGCGTGTCTGAAAGGACAATAATAAGAGCATATTCACCATCATCCATTTCAGTCATACCATGATATTCGGAAGTATAATGATCCCAATTCATGGCAATGGTTACCGGGTTTCTCTTATGCCCTGACAGGATTTCTTCTTTTTGTGCAGGCGGCATAGGCATTTCATTCCCTCCCATCATCATGGTGCCTTCACCATCAATAATTTGCATGGTAATCTGTCCCATTGGAGCATTCATTTCTGTGATTAGCTTTTCATCAACGAAGCTTACAGTCTGTTTTACACCAAGAACCATTTCACCCATAGGGCCCTGAACGGTATTATCTGCCTCAAATACCAGGTTTCCTTCAATTGGCCCGGCTGGCAGTATAGCAGAAGCCATACGTTCCATCCAGTCTGCACCAGCCACTGTATCCCCTGCAGCAGGCTCATCTTCATCATCACCCGGCATCGGAATTGATATATCCACTATGTTCACTTCTCCAAATTGCTCAAGCTGATCACCAATTTCGGCACCATTTCCAACCACAAGAATCTGAAGAGCATCCGGCTTCAGATATTGCTGTGCCACACGCTGAATATCTTCAATCGTTACCTGCTGGATTTCTTCTACAAGACGGTCGAATGTTTCAGGGTCAAGTCCTGCATAATCTAGGCTCATTCGTTCATTCAATACACTGGCACGGCTGTCGTATTGAAAAACGAGCGAATTTAAAAAGCGGTCGATGGTATCATTACGTTCCCGCTCAGAAACAGGTTCATCCTGCAGCCTGCGGATCTGTTCAAGTATTGCATTTATAGCCTCTGCCGTAGTTTCACTTTGTGTCATTACACCAGCATAAAACATTCCAGGAAAAAAATTACCGCTTCCATATTCTCCAAATACAGCATAGGCAAGGCCCATCTGGCTTCGTACAATCCTCATAAGCCTTCCTGAAAACCCATCACTTAATACGCGGTTCATAACCTGAAGCGCCGCATAATCCGGGTTATCCCGCATACCGCCAATGTGGCCCATCATCACAAAACTCTGGTTTACATCCCGCTTATCCACAAAGTTTATCGTGTTTACAAACTCATAATCTACATCCGGAAAATCGAGACTAAGAGCTTCCCCCGCAGGAATTTGAGAAAAAGCATCGCGTAATAACTCTTTTATTTCAGGTGCCGAGAAATCACCGATTACACCAATCATCATGTTGCTTCCAACAAAAGACTTTTGATGAAATTGGATTAGATCATCTCTTGTTATATTATCAATGGTTTCATATTCAGTGGTTCTTGCATAGGGAGAGCCGGGACCATAGAGTAATTTTTGAAATTCACGCAAGCCAATCGGAATAGATTCATCATTTCGCCGGGAAATGCTTGTTTTTTGTTGTGTTTTGGCAAGCTGAATCCTGTTTTCCGGAAAAGCCGGGTTTTGCAACAGATCAATAAAAACAGGCAACAACTCTTCAAAATCATCTTTTAAAACACTCATGCTTGCAGAACCTGAAGTAAGCCCGATGCTTGTTTCCATACGTGCCGCACGGTCTTCGAGAAGTTCACTCAAATCGTCACCAGTAATCGACGTTGTGCCACCCGTTCTCATGACAGTTCCGGCAATAGAATTCAGTCCCGCATTGTTGTTGGGGATCAAAACTCCTCCGGTTCTTACTAACACGCGTAAATTTATCAGTGGAAGCTCATCGTCTTCCACAAGATAAAAAGTAATACCATTTTCGAGCTCAAAAATTTCTATATCCGGTTTTTCGAACGTATTCAGTGGTGGGTATTCGAGTTCGTCCCAGCTTCTCTGCGCTGTAAGAAGCTGTGTTCCGGCAATCAGGATAAGTAAAATAAGCAGGGCTGTTTTTCTCATAGGATTCAAATTCATCATTCTTAATTGGCTTCAGAGATTTCATTGGCAGATTCCCTGGTGATGAGCCTGCCGACTGTTCTGTTGTCTGTGACAAAATATTCATTAGCCACACGCTGGAGATCTTCAAGTGTTACGTTTTGGAGATCCTCGACATAGGTAAACAATTTACGCCAGTCGCCCTGTTGCCCGTGGGTACGGGCCAGCCTCATGGCAAGGCCCATATTGGAATTGAGGCTTCTTACGAGGCTCGCCCTGGCATTTGTAATTGCCCTGTCGAGCTCTCTTTGCGTGATATCACCCTCTTTAACAAGTTCAATTTCTTCATAAATGGCCGCCTCCAAATCATCAATTGAAACTCCCTGGTTAGGAATTGCAAAGCTTATAAAAAGTGATGGATACTTAGAGCCCGGCCATCCGTTTGCTGTCTGGGCAGCAAGAGCCAGCTGCTCATCCTGTACTAATCGCCGATACATGCGCGAAGTTCTTCCATCGGATAAAATTGCAGAAAGCATTTGCAGTGCGGGCCAGTCTTCATGGGTTTGACTTACCGTGTGATAACCTAGCAATAAAATTGGCTGCGTATCTTCAATAATGGTAAATCTGCGTTCTCCTCTCTGCCTGGGTTCGATGGTTTTAACTACTGGTGCATCACCTGTAGACTCTACATCACCAAAATAGATTTCAGCAAATTCCCGCATTTCATCGGGATCGACATCCCCAACGATCGCAAACGTAAAATTATCATTGGTATAATAGGTTTCAAAAAAGTTCTGTGTATCCCTGATCGTCGTAGCTGTAATGTCCGAAGGCCATCCGATCAAACTTCTGCCATAAGGATGAGCCGAAAAAGCAATACTGTTAAATTCTTCCCGAAGCCTGCCGAAAGGATCAGAGTCTACACCCATTCTCCTCTCTTCCCGAATCACATCTTTTTCTTCATAAAATTCGCGGAAAACCGGGTTTTTAAACCTGTCTGATTCAAGGCTGAACCATAATTCCGCCCGGTTTTGAGGAAGGCTGTAGAAATAGTCAGTGAAATCATACCCGGTTCTGGCATTCAAATCAACGGCCCCTTCCCGGCTGATAATTTCATCGAATTCATTTGTAACCACATACTCACTGGCTTTTTCTTTATAATGCTCAAAATCGGCCCAGTATTGGGCCATTAAATCTTCATCCGGACTCGGACGGTATTTTTCATTCAGCCAGGCGCGATACGCATCGTCCATTTTATTGATATATTCCTGCTCCTCTTCCCAGTTTGTGGTGCCCACGGTTTTGGTCCCTTTAAAAACCATATGCTCAAAGATGTGTGCAATTCCCGTATGCCCGGCAGGTTCATCAACGCCGCCAACATCCACAAATGTTACAAAACTTGCCACGGGAGCTACAGCGCGCTGAACTACAATAAAATGGAGGCCATTATCAAGTGTAAACTCGGTTACATTTTGTTCAAAACTTTCAAGGTTTTGGGAATAAACAATAACCGGAAATAAGAAAATGACCAAGAGGGCCTTAATTACCGATTTTATATAATCATTCATTATTGAACGTTTTTGATAGATTAGAATTTTCAGTTTTACGTATACGTAATAAAAGAAATAAGATTCAATAAGTATCCTGATGAAAACCATTTCCAGGCACGAAAAATGCAACGCTGTTTATTAAAAAACAAGGCTTTCCAATACATTTTTTAAAAAATTTTAAACCAAAAAAACGAAATAAGAATATGATTCGATGAGCAATCAAAATCTTTTGATAGATTATCTGCTGCTCTTACATTAGAGCCCTTCACTTAATAGGTCTTCAACTATGTGAACCCGAATATTCAATTTCCTTACAAATTTTTTTTAAACCCGGATTCAGCGATAGACTTCCGAAGTCTTTCAGATTTGTGAAAGAAACCCTTACATATTAAAAAATCGAAGTTTTAAAAAAATGAAATGAGACTTCGGAAGTCTTTTCCGTCTATTGCATAATTTGGGTTAAAAATAACGGACAGTTAATATTCACAGTGAAAAAAAACTGCATTCCGTAGTCAGCATTGCAATTTTAGTACGATGAGATGATCTACTCTATGTCAGCCCCGGTTCCCAATGCTGAAAAGAGCAAAATCGCCATTTCCTTAAATATAAATGGCAACACCCGGGGTGGCCAATGAACTTACTTCTCACAAATACTGTGTAAATTTCCGGTAAGCTTTCATTGTATTGCGAAGCTAAGCGCATGTTTCACTAAACCCTGAACCTTGAACCCTGAACCCTGAACCTTGAATCCGGACGCTGAACCCGGACGCTGCAAGGTGCTTCGCACGCTTGGAGGTCCTTGAACCTTGAACCGGATATCAGTCATAAAAAAGTGTGAAGTAGTTCAGCTTTCTATTGGTTTAAAATCATTTTCTTCCGGCCGGATCGTAACAACGGGCTTTCGCACATACTGTGCCACTTTTTCAGCCGTCGATCCAAGAATCAGGTGTGCAAAACCGCTATGCCCATGAGTAGCCATTACTACAATATCGGCATTTTCATTAGCATAGGATTCGATTTCGTAATGAGCGGAAATACCTTTTTCAATTTTTGTATATAAAGGAATGGTTTTGCTCTTATCACCTTCGGTAATGATTACCTCGTCCTCAAACATAACGCCGGTCCGCTGTACGTGAATTGTGTCAATTTTCCTGTTATCAAGAAAATGATTAATACGGTTTATGATGCCTTCATAAATGGAAATTTGTTCACCTTTGGCAGGATTTCTCGGGATTTCTTCTGATACGCTTCCATACAGCTCGATTACGTGAAAGAGGGTAAGCGATGCTCCATATGAGTCTGCAAGCGTTACTGCTAGTGGAAATGCCGCCAGGGAAAGTTCAGATGAATCAGTAGTTAATACTACATTATTAACATTGTTCCGGTCAAAACGGCTGTCAACAGAAAATACCGGCACTTTAGACCTTCTGATCACCCGTTCGCTCGTACCTCCGCGAATTAACTTGGTTTCATCTTTACCATGCGAACCCAGGACTATCATGTCGTATCCGTGCTTTGACGCATATTCAATGATTGCTTCCGAAGGGCGGCGCTCTACTTTAATGATGTGTTTTCCTGTATTGATTTCCTTGAGATACTGACTCATCGCTTTTTTCAGTTTAAGCTCAGACTCTTCAATGATGCGGGGGTAAATATCCTTGTTCATATCCAATGGCACACCCAGGCGCTTAATGCTTTCATTGAGATATTTCAGTGTCGGTATAACATGAATAAAATCAATAACGCTGCCAAAGGTATCGGCAATATTTTGCGCAACCGGGTAAGCCACTTCGGCGCCTTTTGAAAAGTCGGTCGGCACTAATATTTTTTTTAACTTAATCATGATTTCACCCCATTGATTAGTTACAGGTTCTATTTATATGATACGGAAATTGTGAGAATTCTTTAATTGATTGTTTCCAGGATTACCGCCTGCACACTATTTATAGTTTCCCTATCGGGCATTCTAACCCTTTTTCCTGAGATACGAGATCCCGATAATCATCAAAAGGCCGATCAACATCCCAATGATTCCGCCCCTTTTCCTTACATGTTCCAAATCAAGAAATTCAGATGACCATGGGTTAAAGGGTTTATTTGAAATCAATTTTTTTGATACTGTTTCTACTTCCACAATTTTTACTGATTGTGTTTCCCCATTCCTCTCTACCACCCGGGCTATTCGCAAATATTCGGGGCGATTGGTCTCAGCACCATGCTCCATCAATTCTTCAACAACAGGATTTGTCACTTCCATAATTTCGACATTTATGATCGTTTCATGATATTGTCTTTCCTGGAATGGCCAGATTACATAAAGTGAGCCAAGTAAAAAACCAATCAATACATTGATGGTTACAGTTCGATAATTTTTCAACAGCCAGGATAGCAATCTGGAAAAAGCAACAATTCCAACGATCATGCCAAGGATGAAGGGTACCAGGTTTAGGATTCCCTCGGTTGTATTATGTGTGCCAAGGTAGCTTAGCTGCATTAAAATATAATCGTACTTATTGAAAATCAGCAATATGTAAGAACCGGATAATCCGGGCAGAACCATTGCGGATATTGCGACAGAACCTGTCAAAAACACAAACCAGAACGTTTCAGGAGTATCACCGGGCACAAGGTTTACAACCCAAAAACCAAACAATGCTCCACCAAATAGCGGAAAACTATTTTTCCAACTCCTCTCTTTAGTATCAATTTCCCTGATAAGCAATACAATTGATCCCAAAATGAGCCCAAAAAAGAGCCCATAAACTATTTCGGGATGGGTAAACATGTAAATCTGAAGAGGAACAACCCTTGTAAAAAAAATAATTGCCAATACCATCCCACAGCCCAAAAAGAGAAAAAACTTCCAGTGAATTTGTCCAAAAAGCAATTGAATCCTGAATCTCAGAACGTGGGAGACAGCTTTGGCATTGATACTTTTGATCGCAAATATCAGGCGGTCATAGATCCCGGTGATGAGAGCCATCGTGCCGCCACTTACGCCCGGCACTATATCAGCTGAGCCCATCAGAAACCCTTTTAGCATTAAAAACGGGGCTTCTTTCCAGCGGGTTAAGTCAAAGCTTTCAATAAATGGGGCTTTCTTTTTATCAACCAAATTTCAACTATTTTAAAATAAGATTACGTCTCTATACCTGTTTCAGTAGGTTAAACAACTGGCTGCAGGTCTACTGCATCCTGGTGATAGAACTTTATTGCTCGTGTAAAAGCAAAAACAGCAATAACTCCATTTGCAGTAATAATAGAAAATATGGCATAGGATACAGAATATTGTCCTGTAAAAACCGAATCCATTAGCCAGCCTGTTAAAGGAGGCCCAATTCCAAATCCTGCAATACTGATAACAAAAAGATACAAACCTCCGGCCAAAGCTCTTTGTTCAGAGTGCACAAAATATTGTAAAAGTGCAGCAGCTACCCCATTGTATGATGATGAGATAAGCACACCGATACCCATAAAAATGAAAGCCGTTTCAACTGAGGAGTGAAACAGGCCATACATATAAAATGGGATACCCCCAACTGCGGCAACAATTCCCATCCAAAATCTGCGTGCAGGATTTTTCCTTGAAAGCAGATCTGCAGTTTTTCCGGAAATGATAACCGTAACGGCTACTCCAAACATGAACCACCCATATTTTGGAATATGTTTGGCGCTGTCAAACACGTCGTTAAACACATTTCCGGCAAACGCCAGTATCGTATATCCTGTACATGCAAGGCATGAAAATCCAATAAGATGCCATCGTATCGCCGGTTTTGAAAGCATCGATAAAATATCTGCGATGACATGAGAAGCCGTCTCAGGTGCTATTTTTTTTCGTTCCGGTTCTTTCAAATACCACCATACAAAAGGAACCAACGCAATGCCCGGCAACCCTGCAGCTATCATTGCCATTCGCCAGTCATAATAAAGAGATATTGTTCCTCCGGCAAGGAACGACAATCCGATTCCGATGAATATTCCGCTTGCATATACAGAAAAAATGGTTGCCCTTTTCTCCGGGCTGAACTCATCTGCCATGTACGAATACACTGCCGGACTCAATATTGCCTGGCTCAAACCCACAAATAAACGTGCTATAATTAAGAAGGTAAAAGATGCGGCAAAACCACTCAGTACGGTCATCAGGCTCCATATAAAAAGCCCAAGGCAAATCATTGCTTTTCTCGATGTCTTATCAACAAGCCTGCCCATTGGAATGCCCGCGATGGCATACACTACTGAAAATGCGGGTCCGTACAACAATCCAATCTGAAAATTGCTTAGCAGAAGCGAATCACGTATCTGTGTGCCTAACACAGCCACAATTTGCCTGTCAACAAAACTGAGGATGTAGATTAGTGTAAAAAGGAGTATTGTACCGTAGGCCAGCCTTTTATTCATATTTTTCTGAAAATTCCAGGAATTCCTGGCAAGTTTACGGATTATAATATTGCGGCGTCAACAAATAATTCGTAATCAGACATCAGGAAATTTCTGTTTCAGGTTGTCCGTTGTAATTCCGAACTTAAAGCCATCTTCAAAACTAACTTATTAAATGACGGCAACGTGGTAAAACTTCCCAAAAAAACTACAAAGGAAAAAGAACGGGCACTCAAACTCTATGATGAACTATTAGAGCATTATCCCAATCCTCATTGTGAACTGAATCATCGAAATCCGTTTGAATTGCTAATTGCCACAATACTAAGTGCACAATGCACGGATGTGCGTGTAAATAAAGTAACCCCGGCATTATTTGAAGCTTATCCAACGCCTGAAGCCATGGCCGCGGCACCGCTTGATAAGCTCGAAGACTTGATTCGTACAACCGGATTTTTCAGGAATAAAGCTAAATCCCTGAAAGAAACCTCAATCACCCTTCGGGATGAATTTAACAGTGTTGTTCCTAACAGCATGGAAGAACTTCTGACCCTGAGAGGTGCAGCAAGAAAAACTGCAAATGTGGTACTCGGAAATGCATTTGGCATCAATGCCGGAGTGGTGGTGGATACTCATGTAAAAAGGTTGTCGAACAGATTCGGCCTCACGCGTGAAAAAAATAATACCGATAAGATCGAACGGGACCTGATGGCTCTCTTCCCTCAGGAAACCTGGACCAATCTTTCACATCTGTTTATTCATCACGGCAGAAATGCCTGCAAAGCCAGGATTTCAGAGCCCCCTGAACACCCTGTCTGTATAACATATGGAAAAAAATGTGAATGCTGGAAAATGAGGGGACAAAAAGAGAATGAGTGAAAATCTGATTTTTAACTCTATAAAAAAACGTATTCCTGAAATCCGAAGAGAACTGCAAATAATTCCTGTTAGTGATAACGGGAGAACACTGCTCTATTTCCATGATTCAATGGGTTACATGCCTCCGCATTTTGCACTTGATGCATCGGTAGAACCGCTGCTGAATATGTTTACCGGTACATACAGCATAGAAGAAATGGTAAAGTTAACTGATCATCAGCTCCAAGCTGATGTATTGTTGGGGTTCACACAACTATTAGATGAAAATCTCGCAATTAATTCCGACTATTTCAGGCATCAAACAGAAAAAATTAATGACTTATTTGAAAAGGGCAGTGAAAGAAAACCTCTCCTTGCAGGCCAAATTTATCCTGATGAGCCAGAATTGTTTAATCGCTATTTGAAAGAAATTTTTGAGGATATTCCTTTGGATAAAAAAGAGCATAAACTGCCAAGGGCACTTTACGCACCTCACATTGATTTAGGTGTTGGTCAACGGCAATACGCAGAGGCATTTGTCAATCTGAAAAACTTGAAACCGAAGCGTGTAATTGTATTGGGTACAGCGCATTATGCAAGTTATTTTGGGAGTTTTTATGAAAACTGCCCATTTATTGGATCAGAAAAAGTCTATGAACTTCCCGGAAGCAGGTTTCAGCCCGATAAAGAAGTCCTTCAAGATCTTAACAAGAGTGAAGATCTTAATGGGTTTACACTTAACGACCGTGCTCACAGAATGGAACACAGTATTGAAATCCATTTGTTGTTTGCACGTAATTTTTGGCAACACGATTTTAAGATTGTTCCTATTCTTGTTGGAGGATTTGATGAACTCTTTTACATGCCTGATGGTGATCTTGGCTCGAAAATACAACGTTTTGCCGCAGATCTGAAGAACTGGGTTGATGATGATACCTTTATACTGGTAAGCGGTGATCTCTCCCATGTTGGCAGAAAATTCGGTGATACTGATTCTGCCGGTAAAATGAAAAATTGGGTTTCTGAAATGGATAAGAAATTCCTTCAATTTGCAGCTGAAGGCAGTTCCAGTCAGATTTTGGCACTTTTAGCTGAATCGTATGACCGAACCCGGATCTGTGGCTTCCCCCCTTTGTATCTTTTACTGAATATGTTCCAGAAACAAGAAGGCAGCATCATTAACTATCACTGGTGGGATGAAACTGAAACAGAAAGTGCAGTTTCATTCGGATCCATCCTTTATTGAACCAGGTGCAATTCTCTCCTTTGGTTCATAGGCTGAATTTTCAGTGATATAAAGCGCAATCAGGGTACAGCCAAAATAAAAAAATGCGTTTGCAGTACCCTGAAATTGGCCGGTCAATCTTAGGCCATAAGCTAAAATTACAAAGGTAAATAACGACAGTATAAGCCCGGATGTCATGAATGTTTTTTTGCCGGTTACCTGCCATTCCTTAAAAAACATACTGAAAATAAAGAGTATTGTAATGAGTGTTTCAAGAATCGCAATGGTGTAATAAGGCAATGCCAGGTCTCCGGGCAGTACTGCGAGCCAGCTTTCACTAAACTGATCACGGAAACTGTCTGGTACACCGCCCGTTTGCCACTTTCTTAAGGATGCAAGCCCGAACGTCGCTATATAAAGGAGATTTATCGCAATAAATTTCAGATTCTCTGTATTTACCATTTAAAACGGAAATTAAAATTTATCATCTTCTCATATTCACTTAAAAAAACCGGACATTAGAGCGATCCTATAAGGCTTCTAAATTTCAGGCTCCAGACTTTCCAAACTGCTTCTCTCACTATTGATTTTGACATTTTTGAAACCCCTTCCTCTCTTTCCCTGAAAATTATGGACACTTCTTTCAGAACAAATCCGGCTTTCCACGCCCGAAAATGTATCTCAATCTGGAACGCATAACCATTTGAACTAATCCTGTCAAGATCAAGAACTTCAATAACTTTACGGTGAATACACTTGAATCCTGCTGTTGTGTCCTTTATTGGCAATCCGGTAATTATCCTTGCATATAAATTTGCACCATAGGATAAAAATAGGCGACGTAGCGGCCAGTTCACTATGCTGATTCCTTTGCAATATCTGGAACCGATGGCTACATCCGCTTTTCCATCTTTCACTTCACGGATAAGGCTCGGCAAATCCTTGGGATCGTGCGAAAAATCAGCGTCCATTTCGCAAATAAACAGGTAATCTTTACCCAGTGCAAACTTGAATCCTTCTACATAGGCCGTGCCAAGTCCTTGCTTTCCAAATCGTTCAATTAAATTAATCCTTTCCGGATATTCTGCTTTTTTCTGCTTTACAACATCGGCTGTTCCGTCCGGAGAACCGTCATCTATTACAAGAACATCAACATTTGGTTTCAGTTCAAATAATTTATCCATTAACCGGCCGATGTTATGCGCTTCGTTGTAAGTTGGTATAATTACTAATGTATCATTCATTCTTTAAGAAGAGCTAGACAGAATATTAAATTAAAGAAGCTATATAAGCTCTGTTAAAAATGTATCGGTAACAATGCTGCTATTCTTAAAATGACATATAATCCTGAATATTGTAACTTGTGGCAGCAAAATTCGTCTCCTGTTTGTTATCAATTAACTTTCGGTCATTAATTTCAAATATTGAAATTTTCCAGGACTTATTATCAGTTTTGTAACAAATATAAAATAATCTATCATTCATTAATATATTCAATTGTTTCATCTTAGAAAAAAAGAGGGCAAAACCAAAGCCCGAACAGGAATCTTAAAAACTGATCACGGAGAAATAGAAACGCCAATTTTCATGCCGGTAGGTACACTTGGCACCGTTAAAGCGGTTAACCAGGATGATCTTGCCGACCGGATTAAGGCTCAGATAATTCTTGGCAATACCTATCATCTTTACCTGAGACCCGGAAATGAAATTATGAAAGCTGCCGGCGGCCTTCATAAATTTATGGGATGGGACAAGCCGATATTAACTGACTCGGGTGGTTACCAGATCTTTTCTCTTTCTGATATTCGGAATCTTTCGGAACGTGGTGCAACATTCCAAAGCCACATTGATGGATCAAGTCATCTCTTTACACCCGAGAACGTTGTTGATACCCAGCGCATCCTTGGGTCAGATATTTTGATGATTTTAGATGAATGCCCGCCCTGGCCAGCGGATTATGAATATGTAAAAAAATCGATGAACCTTACACACAGGTGGGCAACGAGAGGAAGAGATCAATTTGTTAATAGTAAACCTCTTTATGGTCACGATCAACAGCAATTTGGTATTGTACAGGGAGGAACATTTAAAGATCTGCGTAAAGAATCATCAGAATTTTTGTGTTCCCTTGATTTTGAAGGAATAGCGATTGGTGGGTTGAGTGTAGGTGAACCTACCGGGATTATGTATGAAATCACTGATTTTAATACTGATTTATTGCCGGAAGATAAACCCCGGTACCTGATGGGTGTGGGAACACCAGGGAATTTGCTGCAATGTGTAGCTTTAGGTGTGGATATGTTTGACTGTGTGATGCCAACCCGGAATGCCCGTAATGGGATGCTATTTACGAGAAACGGAATCATCAACATCAGGAATGCCAAATGGAAACATCACCACAAACCACTTGATCCGGAATTTCCGACGGAAGTATGCCAGCGATACTATATGAGTTATATCCACCATCTGTTTCGCACAAATGAAATTTTAGGCCTTGAATTGACATCAAAACATAATCTCACCTTTTATTTATGGCTTATGGAGCAGGTTCGTGAAAAGATCATGGACGGCACATACCATCGCTGGTATCCGACTATGATAGAAGCGGTAGAATCCAGGATATAACCCGGATAAAGCGCTGGGCTTTCGAAGTCATATGGAGTTGTGAATGGAAGCCTTGAAGAGTCAAAGATTGAAGTGTAGCAAAATGCGAAGAGACTTTGGAAGAGGAATGTTTGATTGCCTGATGTTGGATGCACAGAATATTG
>RECI01000020.1 GCA_007694095.1 Balneolaceae bacterium
CGGGGTTATTCATGTTATGCCCCTTCAGGGCATGTCATTAAAGAGTATGTGCCGTGATCATGATATTGGCAAAATCAAGTCGACTAATTGACAGGTATGGAGGTCATGACGTTTCGCTTTGAGCATGGATGGGGCGATTAGATCTATGAGCCTTACAAACGACGATTTAGAATCGAACTCTGGTTCGCTCTAAGCGGCTATACTGCAATGTGTGGGCAGGGGAGGCTGGATCAACAACGCTGTTCCCAAAGGGATCCCTCCGGGGCAGATCCGGTGGGTGCTGACAGGTTGTTGATTCGGAATCCAGTTTCCCCGGCCCGAACAAATCAAGACAGCCGTCAAGATGTTATGACACCCTCCTCAGCGTTTTGAAGATGTGTAAAAGCCCCGGAAAGAGCGCATGCATGCTCTCCATTGAGCCGCGTGAACTGCCCGGAAGGGCAATCATCAAAACACCGTTTCGTATCCCGGCAGTCTGGTCAGACATCATGGCAAAAGGAGTGCGTTCAATGCCATATTTGTATATGGCGTGAGATATGCCGGGTACTTCACGATCGGATATTTCCCGGATTACATTCGGGACGATATCTTTTGGGGCCGGGCCGGTAGAGCCGCACAGAATTATCAGTTCAACACTCTTTTGTTCGGTGATTTTTAACAATTGCTGTTTAACCGCTTCATATTTTTCTTCTATAATGCTTTCAAAGGCTAACTCAACAGGTTCGTTTTTTAAAAACTCACGAATCACTTCGGCTGAACGGTCAGCACGCGCACCCTCTTTTTTGGCTGTATCCACTGAAATCAATGCAGTTTTAACAGGCGGAGTAAAAATATCTGTCATATCAGACTTTCCACCTCTCTTTTCCAAAAGGCGAATTTCCGTCATCGTTATATCAGCATCCAGGGGTTTAAGCATGTCATAAGCGTTGAGCATGGCAGCCATTACAGCAGTTACCGCCTCCATCTCCACGCCGGTTTTCCAAACAGCTTCCGCCTCTGCATAAAAAATGATACTCTCTGTTTGCAATTCATAGGTGATCTCAATCCAGTCAACCGGCATGGAATGGCAGAATACAATCCATTCAGAAGTTCTCTTACCAGCAAGAATTCCTGCACTACGGGAGACTTCCAGCACATCGCCCTTCGGTACCTGCTTATTCCTCACTTTCCCAATTACATCGGGAGTGGTGATCAGTTTACCTGTGGCTTTGGCGTAACGAAGCGAATTTCGTTTGTGAGAGATGTTGATCATTTTTTTAATTTACGATTGAAGCGGACATTGATGCACTGCTAGTGTCTTTAAATTCTGACCAAAAATGGCAGAAAATTCCACAAAGTGATCCCTTCGGGGCAAATTCTCCCAACGGGACGCCTTTGGCGCAAGCACCAAATTTCAAACAATTTCTTCCCACAATTCAGGCCTCGACGTTCCGAAAAAGTCAGTTAAAAAAAGATACCAACATTTTGGAATTTGTGATTTTGAAATTCCGGTTTATCCGGATTAGGGTTCAGGTAAATAACGTTGAATACGTCCGAACTTTTGTTGATTTTATACATCGCAAATAACATGTATCCCGGTTACGTATGCATTTGGAAGGTAGTGATATGAATAGTACAGTGAAAACAAATTCAGACAAGGGTTTGATGGAACTCAACGTCAGATGGTTCAGCGTACTGGCAGAGAAGAGAGGTACCCGCAGTGAAACGGTTCTTGTTAAGCCCGGCACCACAGGGGGAGAACTGATCGAATCCCTGTCCAAAAATTTCGAAATGCTCGCAAATTACAAAAACCATGTGCGCCTGGCTGTGAACAGGGTATACGCTGAACCGGAAATGGTTTTGCATCACGGTGATGAAATCGCATTCATCACGCCGGTATCCGGAGGTTAACGGGATGAAACAGCCGCTTATTGACAGCCACGGACGCGTTCACGACTATCTTCGGGTTTCACTTGTTGAAAAGTGCAATCTGCGCTGCCGTTACTGTATGCCGGAAAACCCGGAATGGACACCTGGCGATCAGCTTTGCACCACGAAAGAGCTGCTTGCAATCATTGAAGAATTTATCAGCTATGGTATCAGAAAAATTCGGCTTACAGGCGGCGAGCCTTTGGTCCGTAAAGATTTTGATGTCATACTTGAACACCTGTCTGGCCGCGGCATCGAACTTTCGATGACCACGAATGGGGTGCTTATCGATCAGCACATTACGCTGTTACACAAACATGGCCTGAAAAAGATTAATGTAAGCCTCGATACCCTTATCCCTGCACGATTTGCACTGATTACAAGGCGAAACGTTTTTGAGAAGGTTGTACAGAACATCCGGATGCTTGTAAATGAAGGTTTTAAGGTGAAGGTTAATTCCGTCATCATGAGAGGTATAAACGATGATGAGTTGTGCGGTTTTGTAGAATGGACCCGGGATCTGCCGATGACGGTTCGATTTATAGAGTTTATGCCTTTCAATGGTAATCGATGGGATGACGAGAAAATGGTTTCCATTTCAGAAATGAAAGAACGGATTTCTGAAAAATATCGATTTGTGAAATTGGAAGATGGGCCAAACGACACTACCAAACATTACCGGGTGCCGGGATTTTCCGGAAAATTCGGAATCATTAGCTCTATGACTGAGCATTTCTGCGGTAGCTGCAACAGAATACGTTTACTTGCCAACGGTGCCATGAAAAATTGCCTTTTTTCAACGGAAGATACCGACCTTCTGAGCCTCCTCAGGAAGGGAGAACCGCTGGAACCGGTGATACGCCGGGTGATATGGGAAAAGAAGCCCTCACACGCCGGGCGTTTTAATATTGCAAAACAGAAAAACAGGAGCATGGTAATGATAGGGGGGTGAAAGATGCTCCGGTCAAAAAATAACCACCTCTGGATTCAGATTGGCGGCGAACTTCCGTCACTTGATGAAATAGCTCAATTTGTGAGACGAAATCACTGCGGAGCAGTAAATCTGTTTGAGGGGGTTACACGAAATCATGATAGTGGTAATGAAGTAACCATGCTCCGATACGACAGCTACCCCGAGATGGCGATGGAACAGTGTAAAAAGATTCTGGAGCGGATTGTTATGGAGCGTCCGGTTGGAGCGGCTGCCATACTGCACAAAATTGGTGATGTACCGGCGGGGGAGGTGTCGATGATTGTGGCCGTTAGCACTCCGCACCGGAAAGAATCGGCAGAATCGGTACTTGCGATAATTGAACAGATCAAAAAGGATGTGCCCATCTGGAAGAAAGAGTATTTTGCAGATACCGGTGAAGGAAATA
>RECI01000303.1 GCA_007694095.1 Balneolaceae bacterium
GTGATGTTGTAGTGATTGAACACACCGGGAAAAACGCAACTCCCGATGGCAAACCTGCCTGTAAAAGACGTAGAGCAAACTAGACAATTTTATACCGACATGGGTTTTCGGCCAAACGAAGGCCATAAAAGCGAACAACTGACGAGTTTTTTTGCCGGTGATAATAACCTCGTGGTACACTTCTTTCAGGAAGATATCTTTAAAAAACATTCGGCAGGAGCAGCCGCCAACCTCAACAAAGGAAACGAGGTGATGTTTACCATCGCAGCAAACAGCCGCGAAGAAGTGAACACCTGGGCAGAACAGGTAAAAAAAGCTGGCGGATCCATCTTTGCCGAACCGGCCGAGTTACAAAACAACTGGTACGGCTGCGGTTTTGCCGATCCGGAAGGCCACAAGTGGAATGTGTTCTATAATGGAAAATAAACCCTGTTACATTATCAGTATAACACGCTTTGCAGATTACATGAACAGCAAAGACTCTTTCCAGCTGTCCTATAAAAAACCACTGCCAAATGTGCTCATACGCAAAATTGCAGAGTTCCGGGTTAAAGATGTAAAAGAAAATGGTGCCTGCTGGATGTATTAATTACTTCTGAATCTGAAACATACAATCACCATACAAAACAAGGAATATGAATCCCTGATAAAACTAAATTCAGTTCTATGAAAAAACTAATTGTATCTGCATTTGTGTCTCTTGATGGTATCATGCAGGCACCGGGTGCGCCGGAAGAAGATCCGACAGACGGCTTCTCCCAGGGTGGCTGGATGTTCAATTTCGCGGACGAAAGTATGGATCTCTCAGCATCAGGCTTCGATGGCAAGAATCGCGAGCTGGTGCTCGGGCGCAGGACGTATGAGATATTCGAAGCATACTGGCCATATCAGCCGGATGACCACCCGGTAGCAAAATCACTCAATGCCGCGAAAAAGTATGTTGCTTCGCACTCACGGACTAAGCTCCACTGGAATAATTCGACCCTGCTCCCCGGTGATGTAACGCAGGCGATCATCGCACTTAAGGCTCAAGCAGGTCCCGACCTGCAAATAATCGGCAGCAGCAATTTGATTCAAACGCTTCAGCCTGCCTCAATCATTGATGAATACAACGTGTGGATATTTCCGGTGGTGCTTGGGCTGGGCAAACGACTCTTTAGCGAAACTGCAAAACCATCAGCACTGCAACTTATCCACTCTCAGGTTTCCTCCACCGGCGTTGTGATGAATTCCTATGTGCCATCCGGCGATATCCGGTCAGGTAACTTCGCCGGTTCCGAACCCAGCGAAAAAGAGCTGACGCGGCGAAAAAAAATTGCAAACTCAGTGTGGTGATTTGACCACAGCCTCATAACCATCAACCGGAAAAAAACTAAACTATTAAAAAATTAACCAACCTGTCTCATTTTCTCTGACTAATAACCTTACAACTCTAAAATCAACAATAATGAAAACAATTAACCCATACCTCATTTTCAATGGCAATGCCGAAGAAGCATTCGAATTTTATCAATCCGTATTTGGCGGAGAACTCTTTAAGATGCGGTTCAACGAGATGCCGGGTACTTCGGAGATGCCGGATGAAGATCAGAATAAACTGGCACATGTTTCACTGGCTATAGCCGGTGAAAATCAATTGCTCATGGCTTCGGATGCCGGAACAGGCCATGAAGCAAACATTAAAAGTAACGGGAATTACTACCTTTCGCTCGGGCCGGAAAGTGCCGAAGAAGCGGAAAAAATCTATAAGAGGCTTTCTGAAGGCGGTACCATATTCATGCCACTCGAAGAAACCGACTGGGCCGAGATGTTTGCCATGTTTGCAGATAAATTCGGTATTCAGTGGATGATTAATTTCGGAGATAAAGGGTGATATTGAAGCGGGTTATCGCGCTATTGATATCTGGATCGGCGAAGTTCACGATCTCGGCAAAGGGTACGGTACTGTCATGATGAAGCTTGCCATCGACGGCTGTGTGGAAGGGCAAACAAGTACAGCTTTCCATCATCAACTCACAACATTTTCCATGTGGTGTTGTATTATTACGATATAAATTCCTAAAATAAAGGTGCCCTTAAACTAAACCACATCTCTATGTCTCCAAAACTGATTAAAATCCTGAAGATTACTGGCATTGTTGTCGGCCTTTTTGCTGCGGTCATCATGGTAGCTGCATTTTCTGTGGATACAGACTTTGAAATGGAGCGTTCCGTTGTGATCGACAAGCCTAATGAGGAGGTCTTCGATTACATTAAATATCTCCGTAACCAATACAATTACAGCGTTTGGGGTGCCCTGGACCCAGCCATGCGTCAGGAGTTTCGCGGTACAGATGGCACTGTTGGCTTCGTTTCTGCGTGGGATGGCAATGAAGATGTTGGTAAAGGTGAACAGGAAATCATCGGTATAACTGAAGGCGAGCGGATAGATTATGAACTCCGCTTTTATACCCCGTTTGAGTCAACCTCGTATGCATTTATGAATACTGAACAAGTAAATGAACACCAAACCCGGGTTACATGGGGCATGTCTGGTACATTCCCACGGCCGATGAACATCATGCTGCTTTTTTTCGACCTGGAAGAAGCAATTGGAAACGATTATGAAACAGGCTTAGCCAATCTGAAAGATTTACTCGAAAATCAATTAGATAAATTTGCCGAGTGATGAAAACATCGAATCAAATTTTCCTTGAAAAGCTAAACCATGCTTTTGCATGCAACGATACCGAATATATTTCGGAACAGGTAACTGATGACATAAGATGGGAAATCGTAGGAGATCAAACGGTTTCAGGCAAAGCAGCCTTTGTTGAATTACTTAAAGCGATGGAACAACCAGAACCTCTTGAATTGGAAATTCACAATATTATTACCCATGGAATATCGGCATCCGTCAATGGTATCATGACCACATCCGATGGCACTTCTTATGGCTTTTGTGATATTATCAGGTTTAACAGATTAAAAAATCCGAAAATCAGGGAAATGACCTCCTACTCAATCGAAATAAAATCCTGATTTCTATTCCTTATTTCGTGTCAGTGATTAAACGACGGGGAAGTCATCAGACGAGTCGTTCTGGAATTATCCCAAACTTATTAAATGGGCCATTTTTCAGAAAACTCGTCAGATGACTTTAATTCGGCACACGCATTGGTTGGGTAGTCATCAGACGAGTCGTTCCGGGATGATCCCAAACTTATTAAATGGGCCATTTTTCAGAAAACTCGTCAGATGACTATCGAAATCCCATTTCAAGTAAAGGGATGATTTCA
>RECI01000320.1 GCA_007694095.1 Balneolaceae bacterium
AATACTGAACGCCGAATATCGAACGGGAGGCGAACTGAATACAATACAATTACCGTCTGCTTTAGCTGATGGATTGAAAACACCCAGCAATTAACTCCCCTTTTTTAAAGGGGGTTGGGGGGATTTCAGGAAATATAAGATACATTGCCGAGGGTTTATGGATGGATGTGTTTAAATAAAGAGCAACAAAAAAATGCCCCGAGTGAAGAAATGTTGATAAATACCGGAGCAGATCGAGGGGCAGCGGTGTGATGGTCACCCTGACGTCGCATGGTCATCACCTCTCCATTCGTACATCGCCACTCGATTCTTCGGTTTTTCGATCTTTCTCTCCTTGATTGGCGATAAACCGAATCACCGATAAACCGATTAACCGATCTGTCACCGGCAGCACACGAATTAATAGTTTTTTAAATCATAAGCCCCCAAGATTAGTTATTTTTGTTATTCTGGAATAAAACTTACTAACCTAAATCCATATACATGAACCACCCAACACGCCGCGATTTTCTTAAAACCGGAGCTCTTTCAACCTTACTGCTCGGTTCGGGCATTGCCATGGCAGGGGGATGCAATGCCATCCGCCGCAGAGGAACAACCAAAAACATAATTTTCCTGGTTTCCGATGGAATGAGTGCCGGTACCCTTCAGATGGCCGACACTCTGCTGCGCCGTCGCGACGGTAGACCCTCCAACTGGATTCGTCTTCTTGAAGAGGGAACCGTAAAACGGAGCCTGATGGACATGGCCTCGGCCGACCGGATTGTGACCGATTCTGCCGCAGCCGCAGCCTCATGGGGATGCGGACACCGCGTGAATAACGGAGCTCTCAATATAACCCCCGACGGCACACACCGTACACCAATCCTGCCGGTTTTCCGTGACGCAGGCAAGGCTACCGGGCTGGTGACCACCACCGAAATTACCCACGCCACACCGGCGGGATTTGCAGCTAATGTGGAGCATCGCAGCCAGGCTGAAGATATTGCCGTGCAATACCTGGAGAGGGAAGTAGACTTTTTGCTGGGTGGCGGGAATAATCACTACCATCCTGAACAGCGCGAGGACGGACGCGACCTCTACGAAGAACACCGCCAGGCCGGTTACTTTGTTGCCAGGACCAAAAATGAGTTGATGAACGGAAATGCAGCGGAAGGCCGTGTCCTTGGGGTGTTTACCAACGGCCACCTTCCATACACCCTCGATCATATCAATACTCCCGAACTGCTTGAAAACGTTCCTACCCTTGCCGAAATGACAGACCTGGCCATCCGGAACCTGTCGAACAATCCCAATGGATTTATCCTGCAGGTGGAAGGGGGGCGTGTAGACCATGCCGCACACAGCAACGATGTGGGAGGGCTTCTCTATGATCAGATCGCCTTTGATGATGCCGTAGGCGTGGCCATGGCTTTTGCCGGAAGCCGCGATGATACCCTGGTTATAATAACTACCGATCACGGCAACGCCAATCCGGGGTTTAGCAGTGCTCCCGATGAGGACTTCGATTCCATTCAAAACCATCGCCATACCACCAACTGGATTCGGGCCGGCCTGAACAGTGAGAGCTCCATTCCGGAAATTCAGCAGCGGATTGAGTATGCCACCGGTTATGAAATTCCGCGCGAGCAGGCAGAAATTTACAGACTTGCAGCCAGAGGTGAATACCGCGCAACGTATAGCCGGATGAACAGTGCATCTGCTGTAATGGGACAGATACTGGCGAACTACTGCCATGTGAACTGGGTGGGCGGCTCGCATACGGGCGATTATGTAGAGCTGGCATCCTTCGGCCCCGGCAGTGAGGCAATTGAAGGGTTTGTGATCAATACACAGTTGTTCGAGGTGATGACGGTAGCGGCGGGTGTGGTGGAACATGCCTGATTTCGTAATTGCCACAGAGTACACAGATATTCACAGAAGATTGAATCGGTTTTATACCTATTTTTTCTTGTTCCTGCTTTTATTTGTTTTCGTTTTTTTCGGTAAGGGATGTGTCCCTGTTGAAAATGCAGAAAGTGTGGATCCTGTACATCCCCATATTGTTATCATTTTTGTGGACGATATGGGTTATGGAGATGTTGGAGTTTATAATAAGGATTCAAAAATTCCGACTCCTCATATCGATGGTTTAGCTGAGGAAGGTCTTCGTTTCATGGATGCTCATGCCCCCGGTGCGCTATGCCATCCATCCCGTTATGGTTTGTTGACAGGAAGGTATCCGTTTCGTACCGATACAAGTGTCTGGCCTGATGAGCCGGTAATTGAAGAAGGTAGGATGACGTTTGCTTCGTTGTTGCAGTCGCAGGGATACAAGACAGCAATGGTTGGTAAATGGCATCTTGGATTTGATGAGTCTCAGGCCGCAGATAGGCCGGCGGATTCAGGTCAGGATACAAATACTCGAGCGGCCTATCGCCAGTATGATGTGGATTTGCCTCTTCCGGGTGGACCTTTTGACCGTGGATTCGATTCATTTTTCGGTATACGCGCATCTACTGACATCCCTCCCTACTTCTATATTCGTGATGACCGTGTGGTAAACCAGCCTACCGACAGGGTTGATGACAACTTTAGCGGTGGAATTTGGACGGATATTCAGGGTGCATTCTGGAGGGAAGGTGGAATTGCGCCAGATCTCGAATTAATTGATGTCTTGCCACGATTTACGGAAGAATCCATAAAGGTGATCCGTAATCATGCTGACAATGCACAGGATCAACCCCTGCTGCTGTATGTATCTTACCCTGCCCCTCATACCCCCTGGCTGCCAACAGAGCCGTTTGAAGGGATAAGCGGAGCGGGGATGTACGGTGATTTTATGGCGATGGTAGATTCCAATATTGGAGATATTCTTTCTGCACTTGAAGAAACAGGAATGGCTGAAGAGACACTGGTGATTTTCACCAGCGATAACGGTCCTGTTTGGTATGATAAAGACACTGAGCGATTTGGCCACGACTCCATGGGAGGCTTGCGGGGCATGAAGGGAGACGCGTACGAAGGCGGGCACCGGATGCCGTTTATTGTTCGCTGGCCGGGAGTGGTTGAGCCGGGCTCAGTTACGAATCAGACGATCTCCTTTACCGATATGTTGGCAACGTTTGCTGATATCACGGGAACAGATGTTCCTGAGGATGCCGGGGAAGACAGTTATAGTATCCTCCCTGTACTGACCGGAAGCCAGCCGGAAGCTGAAGCGATTCGTCCGCCGGTTGTAGTCACGGTTGGTCGTGGTATGCGATCCATACAAGATAGAACGTGGAAACTGATCGATGGACTTGGATCGGGAGGCTTTACCTCACCTGCTTATATAGAACCAGGCCCGGGTGATCCGGAAGGACAACTGTATAATCTTGAAGTTGATCTGGCTGAGACAAACAATCTGTGGCATCAATATCCTGAGATTGTCGATAGATTGAAACAGTTACTGGAAGAATATGATCGATCCGGCCGCAGCCGGCCTTAATGTAAAGGCTCTATGTTCATTTGTGTGGGTAGAAATTGTTTGAAATTTGGTGCTTGCGCCAAAGGCGTCCCGTTGGGAGAATTTGAAAATTTTTGCCATTTTTAGCCAGAATTAAATTTTAAAGACACTAACTGCACCTATCATGAAAGGAATCACCAAAAAGGAGTTTATATTTTCCATTTTCATCCTTTTTGCTCTGCCTGGATTTTATCCGTTTTCAACATCTGTTGCTCAAAACAGTGACCAGGCAAAACCCAATGTTATTGTCATTTTTACAGATGATCAGGGATATGGGGATTTGAGCTCGTTCGGACATCCAAATATCCGAACCCCAAATCTCGATAAAATGGTAACGGAGGGGCAGAAGTGGACCAATTTTTATGTTGCCGCCAGTGTTTGTACGCCAAGCCGGGCAGGCCTGATCACAGGGCGATATCCCATACGAAGCGGCATGGCCAGTGATGTGCACAGAGTACTCTTTCCCGATTCTAAGGGAGGTTTACCTGAAGAAGAAATTACGATAGCCGAACAGGTAAAAAAAGCGGGATATCAAACCGCGATGATCGGGAAATGGCACCTGGGACACCATGAACAATATCTGCCTGTGAATCACGGCTTTGATTATTACTACGGCATTCCCTACTCCAACGACATGGACCAATCTGAGGATAATCCCCAAAGAGGAAATTATATTAATGGATATTTTGAGTTCGCTGATGATCACATACCCATCGAATACTATAATGTGCCCCTGATGCGAAACACCGAAATTATTGAGCGGCCTGCAGATCAAAACACCATTACCCGCCGGTTCACAGAGGAAAGTATCTCATTTATCGAAAAACATCACGACCAGCCTTTTTTCCTGCTGTTGGCACACAGCCTTCCGCATATTCCGCTTTTTGCATCTGAAGAGTTCATCGGCCGCAGCGACGCGGGCCTGTATGGTGATGTTATTGAAGAGATCGATCATGGCGTTGGACAAATTATTGACAAACTGAATGAGCTTGAGATTGCAGAACGTACATTGGTCGTGTTCACTTCCGATAACGGCCCGTGGCTTGTGTTTAAAACACACGGTGGCTCCGCTGGATTGCTTCGTGCAGGAAAAGGGACAACCTGGGAGGGAGGGATGCGCGTTCCGGCTATTTTTTGGTGGCCGGGAACCATCAACCCGGATATTATAACCGATATCGGCAGTACGATGGATATTTTTACAACGGTGAGTCACCTGGCCGGAGTTCCCTTACCGGATGACCGTATTATAGATGGGGTCAATTTAACACCTGTGTTGATGGGCGATGGTGAATCACCCCGAAAAGAGATGCTATTTTATCGCGGGGCTACGGTGTATGCGGCCCGGCAAGATAATTTTAAAGCACACTTTATTATCGAAGGTGCATACGGGCAATTTGAAGCGAAGCAAGTGTTGGAAACCCCGTTGTTGTTTGATTTGAGTACAGATCCGGGTGAAAAGTATGATATAGCAGACAACCATCCGGAGATCATTGCTGAAATCAAGGAGATGGTGAAAAGACACCAACAAAACCTGGTAAAGGTGAAAGATCAATTGGCTGAGCGGGAATCAAATTAGAGGTTTTTTGGATTGTTTTAGCAGAGGAAATAGCCACCCGTACTGCGTGCGGCGGTGCGATGAATTCTGCTCTACCCGAAAAACAGAACCGCCGCCATCCCGACAGCGGCACCTTGTCATGTCGAGCGCAGTCCCGACAGTGCTTTTCAGTCGGGACGGAGTCGAGACATCTCCATGGTATAGCTGCTCTTTTCCAGCCCTTTGGTCGTGTTGATGAGACCTATGTGCCCACCGGAGACATCCTGTCAATCGAATGTTTGCATGTGAGCTGAAGTGATACATTTTCAGGGTATGAGATTTCTTATTTTTAATGAAAAAAGAACTCTTAGAATTTTCTGCATCAGCCAGTTATTCAGCAAGATCACTTTTCCCGATTTAGATGTTAGAAATTTTTTTGTAAGTGCAGTTCGAACCTTTTCCATAGGGTATTTAAGATAGTATCCTAAATTGGGTTCGTATACACCCCGTGACCAACGAGTTTGTGTGGATTCTTCTCTTACAGAATACATCATATATGGCATAAACCTGATTTTAGAAGTGAATTTCTGGCTTTTTAGATGGAAAGAGATGTATCGCTCGAGATTCCATATAGGTTTTGGGTTATAGGCCATCATCCTTTTCATCAAGTCAGCAGTATCTTTTAAAATAGGATCGATTAAACTGAGATATGCTCCTAAGTTATGCTTGGAAAGGACAACGTGTCTGTCGGTAACGCCACCATGAAATTCTCCATAGGGTATCCATACAAAGTTTGGATTTAATCTTTCAACTTTTGGGTGAGGGATATCCCAAATAAAGTCCGAGCGGGTGACTATGAATCTGTCATATTGGTCAGATATATTTTCCTTCACTAAAAAATCATAAAGTTTAGCTCTGAAATAGATCAAAATTCCTGCGCTTCCGGGGTGCTCTCCTTTACCTTTAATTCCGCCCAGCCACTGATTTTGAATCTTTAAAATTTCCCGCCAGTCGGTAACATATCCATATCGTTCAAGCTGAATCTGATCAAATCCTTCCCCAAAATCCTCATACTCAGGTACTATCCACTTGTATTTCGCATGTGCCCAGTAGAAATTTGAGCTATTGTTATTTGGGGACTCTCCGATACAAAGCGCAAGATCAGCTTCCAGTTCATCTAAAACATTTTTTTTAAAAGATGCCCAGGTAAGTTTATCTGCTCTTGCCTGAGCTAAAATAACCACCAGAGTTTTTTGCTTCATTTCTGTAGATTCTTCGACTTGAGAACTTGTTCATTAATCCAATGGTAGGTCTTGGTTAGCCCTTCATTCAGTGGGTATCCGATAGATTCCCCAACTTTTTCACGAAACAATCTGTTGTCTGAATTTCTGCCATTGACACCGACAGGGCAAGGGTATCCATATTTTTTCAAAAACTCCTCGCCAGTTAGATTTCGGACCCGGATATTTTTACCTGAAATCCCAATTGCATATTCGGCGAGCTCATTTATTGTGACCATTTCTTCTGAGCCAATATTTACCGGGTCTATAAAAACTGATTCCATCAGTGTACTAACGGCATCTATACAATCGTCAATGTATAAAAAAGATCGTGTCTGACTGCCTTCTCCCCAAACCTCTATTTCACCACCATTATCACACATAATAACCTTTCTAAGCATAGCTGCAGGCACTTTTTCTTTTCCACCTTGCCAGGTACCAAAAGGCCCATATATGTTATGAAATCTGGCAATTCGGATATTTAATCCATGATTTCGATAAAATGCCTGGTATAATCTTTCACTAAATAGTTTTTCCCATCCATATTCAGAATCAGGAAGTGCCGGATAGGCTGTAGACTCCTCACAATTTGGATTAGAAGGATCATGCTGATTAAAAACAGGGTAGACACAGGCTGATGATGAGAAAAATACTTTCTTTACCTTTTTTCGTACACATTCACGCACAACGTTTAAATTAATCAGGGCTGAAGAGCTCATAACATTCGCATCATTGATTCCGGAGAACAGATACTCGGCTCCTCCCATATCGGCTGCCAATTGATAGAGTTCGTCGCAGTTTTCTGGTATTATTTTTTCAACTACGTTGGGATCTGTAAGATCTCCATGAATAAACTCATCACAAATCAATGAATGAGGAAGAAACTGATGAGACTTAATGTCGCAGATGCGAACATGATTTCCTTTCTCTTTCAAACTTTTTGATAAATGCCCTCCAATAAACCCGCCACCACCAAGTACCAATATTTTTTTACTCATTACCTTGCTCAATACTTAATTTCTACAATTAAAATATCGCTCAATATTAATATATAGTTAAGTAACTTAAAATTTTCTATTCTACAATTTCTTTCTTTTCAAATTTTATATGAATTAGGCACGTAAAATCCATTTTATGACATAAGAAAAGGATTTAATTTCGTTCTGAGCATCAGCGAATACGGAAATTCCATTCCAGGCCCGAATTTATAAGAGATGTTTGGAGATTGTGGATGTCTGTATCTGCCACCGGCAAAGTTTTTTGAATAAGATTTTATATAAAAGTAACCGAAAGCGAAAGCACTAAAAAGGTAAATGCCGGCAGTGATTTTTTCAGCGGATCACCGATTTTGATATGCATCGCTACAGCGCCAGCCATGGTTACAGAAATTCCGTATGCTGCAATCAGTTCCACGGAAGGATAGAAAATTGAGGCCAAAAGGAGGATTGCCAGGAGTGACTTCAGAGTACCAATGACATACATAAACCAGATGGGAAGGCCATAAGCTTCAAATTCCTCAAAAAGATTATTCGCATTTCCTCCCCGCCAAGTAGTTGATTTATTGACTCGTGCTAACCATACATTTAATATGCTCAACCCGATAATCAATTTTAGTATAATTTCAAGATATTCCATGCTACTTTTTTATCAATTGTGTTAATAAATGGATTAAATGGCAGCCGCCGTTTGCCCGGATCATCACAATGCTTTGAGGTGATCAATACTCATTTTCAGAGCCGTTTCAGGATTTTCTACCATATCCTGCTCTACAAAGAAGTGTTCCACACCGGCATCCAGTCCGGCTTCAATAATCCCTTGCAGGTCCAGAACACCGTTTCCGGCAGTGGTCATATAAGGAAAGAGGGAGATCCATTCAGCAGGGCTGCCACCATCACCTGCAAAGCGGACAAGCTCTTTCATATCTTTGATATGCATTAATTTAAATCTCTCCGGATAGGATTGAAGATAATCTGCCGGATTGGCTCCTCCTGCTACTGTCCAGAAAATATCCAGCTCGAAGAAAACATTGCCGGAGTCTGTTTCATCCAGTATGATCTGAAATGGAATTTGCCCATTTTTTTCCTGAAGGCCATAACCGTGATTATGATATCCAAACCTGATTCCCGAATTTATAGCCTCTTCTCCAATTATATTAAACAGCTCGGCAGTTCTTTTATACTCATCCAAAGTTGACCGGAGGTTTTCGGGAATGTAAGGGATACAGGCGTATTTAAAGCCAAGAATCTCAGCAGCCTCCTGCAATTGTGGCATCCTGGTTTGCAGTGTCTCTAAGTCGGTATGAATAGAAGTAACTCGGATCTCAAAGTCATTTAAAATGGTTTTTATATCAAGGATACTATGGCCAAAGAATCCGCTTCCGCTAAAGCCAAGTTGTGGAGTTACGGCTTCCCAGCCTGCTTTTGCAGACTCGGCACTGAACGGGTAAGGCCCGTAAAGTTCAATTTCTCTGTAGCCCATTCCGGCAAGCATTTCTATTGCTTTTCTGAAATCATGCTCAAGCATTTTCGGGAGCGAGAATAACTGGATTCCAATGCTTTTGAGCAGCTTTCCGGAGGATTTTTTTGCGTATGCAAATCCTGGCAAAATGGAGCATGCAGCAGTTAAAGAAGCGGTTTGTCTTAAAAAATCCCGTCTGTTCATAGCTGAAAATTTTACTTTTTTTGTTGCAACCGATTTAATCCCGGTTTATTCAAGTAATCTACTAAATATCTTATCAAGTGGGAATAAAGCCGTAATCGCTAACACATTTTCAATAAATCTGTAACAGGTAGCGCCTCTTTTTGCCACAAAGGCGCTAAGGCACCAGGGTTCACGAAGAGGGATGAGGTGAAATATGTGCTCGTATGACCACACAACCTTATTGCTTCTTTGCGCCTTAGTGGCAACAAAAAAGACAATCATAAAAAAGAGTAAAAATTCTGATAATCTCTTATGTTAGAATAATGAATGAGAATACTCTGACAGCATTAGCCGGAATGGGCCCCGTATTAAAAATAATATTGATTCTGTCTTTACTACTTGGCTTTTTTCTTGCCTACAGTTGCAGCCGTGAAGGCATTGAGGATGTACAGGGGGAAATCTCAGCTTTTGAAAGGGTTCACTCGTTTGTGGGAGATCAGTCATGCCAGTCGTGCCATGAACAGGCTTGGGATGACTGGAAAGGATCCCATCACGATTACGCCATAGCAGAAGCGGGCCAGGATGTAGTTCGGGGCGATTTTAACGATGCTCATTTTGTGGACGGGGAGGAGGCCTACCGGTTTTACCGGCAAGGTGAGGATTTTATGGTTGATTATACCGGGGCTGACGGGCAAACTGAAACATATCGCATTGTGTACACCTTTGGCTGGGAGCCGCTGCAGCAGTACCTGGTTTATATCGGGCAGGGTAAATATCAGGCCCTGCATGCTGCCTGGGATACGTTGGAGGAAAAATGGTTTTCACTATATCCGTACGAAACGTTTGAACCCGATGACTGGATGCACTGGCGCCGGGGTGCGATGAACTGGAATACCATGTGTGCCGATTGCCATTCAACCAACCTGAAACAGAACTACGATCCGGATACCGACTCTTTTCATACCACCTGGTCTGTATTGAATGTGAGTTGTGAAGCCTGCCACGGTCCCGGAAAAGATCATGTGGAGTTGATGAACAGCCCGGATGCAGACAACATACCCATTGAACGGATCCGGCGCGATCTGGACCTGGTTCGGTTCACACCCCAGATGACCGAACTCAACACCTGTGCCCCCTGCCACTCATTCCGCCAAAAACTGACGGAGGAATATATTCATGGCGATCCGTACCTGGATCATTTTGACCTCCGGGTGGCTCATCCGCCGTATTATTTTGCTGACGGACAGATTTTGGAAGAGGTATATGTATACGGATCCTTTCTGCAGAGCAGGAAATTTATGGAAGGGGTACAGTGCACCGATTGCCACAATCCGCATAGTATTCAGCTCAGAGAGCCTTTGACCAATAACCGTCTCTGTTTGATGTGTCATGAACCCTCGTACGATACTTATGCTCATCACTTTCATGAACCCAACACATCGGGAACAGCCTGTGTGGACTGCCATATGGATGGAAGAGTTTATATGGGCAATGATTTTCGCAGGGACCACAGTTTCAGGGTGCCAAGGCCGCATCAGTCAGTGCAATTTGGCACACCGAATTCATGTAACAGTTGTCACACCGATGAAACCCCGGAGTGGGCAGCCGCTGCCATTGAGGAGTGGTACGGAGCACCATCCGGCGATCATTATACCGACGTATTGCTGAAGGCAGATGCAGAGCAGCGGTCAGACGTGGCCGGGCTAAAGGAGCTGGCGGCAGATGAGAGGCAGCCGGAAATGATCCGTGCAATCGCAGTATGGTATACCGGCAGGTTTCCAAACGATGACACCGGAGAGATACTGGAACTGGCCATGCAATCGGAATCCGGTTTGATCAGAAACAGTGCGATACGGGCATTGGAAAACCTGCCGGATGAAGTGCGGCACCGGCTGTCACAAAAAGCTCTTGACGATGAATTCCGTGCCAACAGGATTGCCGCAGCGCGATACCTGGCCGGTTTTTCCCCTCATGAGATAGAGCGGGGGCTTCGAGACCACTTCACCAATGCACTGCAGGAATATGTAACCTACCTGGATGTGAATGCCTATTTCCCGCAGGCACAGATGAGCCGCGGGCAGATGTATGAACAGCAGGGTGATCTTCAAAGAGCCATGGAAGCATACCGCAATGCGGTCAGCCGCGATCCATACTTTACCCCGGCGCGAATAAACCTGGCCTATGTTCTGAACCGCCTGGGCTCAAATGAAGAAGCCGAATTTCATCTCAGAACAGTTACTGAACAGGATCCGGAATTCGGAGACGCATATTACTCATTGGGCCTGCTGATGGCTGAAATGAACCGGATGCCGGATGCGATCGGGTGGTTCAGGGAAGCAGCTGAACGGATGCCTGATCATGGACGGTTGTTCTACAATCTTGCGATTGCCCATCAAACCGTCGGGGAACGTGAAGAGGCTGAAGAAGCCTATACAACCGCGATCGGACTGGAGCCCGGTAACGGGGATTTCAGGTATGGCCTCATTACATTGTATATGCAGCAGGAGCATTACAACAAAGCCCTTGAACAGGCGGAGCATCTGAATCGCATCTTTCCCAATAACCGTCAGGTGGAGCAATTGCTGCAAACAATCAGGCAGCGGTTGTGAATGGCTGAAGAGTGCATACAGAATTTATAGATTGTTCTTTGGTAAATGGGTGAAGATTTATCGAATGTCGAATCGCCGAATTTGTACTTATATATTTCAATTGGCTAACTTTTTTTCTCAAAATATTTAACACCGGGTAAGCCCTTCAAGTCTATATCCTGAGTCCACAATAGAGCTGTATGTTTTTGAGAAATTGCATAAATCATTGAATCTGCCATTGGTATTTTGTGTTCTGTGCTGATTTTGGCGGCGTTTAATGCTATCTCCGGATCAATATCTACAACCTTTCCTTGTTGCATAATGGAAGCAGCAAGGAGTGCATCGGTTTCAGAAGTTTCACGCAATAATACCTTGAATACTTCATACAGGCATATCACCGGGACAATTAATTCTTCGGTTTTTAAAATCGCTGGTTCGAAAATCCCAGCATTTTCCTCCTCTGCAAACCAGGCAAGCCATGCGGATGTATCTATAACATTCATATTCGATCCGCTTCTCTCTCAAATGTGGTGTTGATTCCTTTAAATAAACCTTTGCTGTCTTCTATTTTTATAACCGGGATAAACTCAATTCTATTTTGGTAAGGGAATACCTGCATTTTCTGGCCGGGCTTTAAACCGAGAGTTTTCCTGATTTGTGATGGAATAACAACCTGATATTTTGATGAAAGTTTTACAGTCTCCATATGATTTACATTTATCTTATCGATTCAATTTATGTAAAACATTTATTATCGTCAAAAAAAGTGTAGGAAAACTTGTTTATTTATAAAATCCTGTATAAGGATTTTATAATCTCTGATTGATTCAGATTGCGAACTCATCCACCCTTTTGCAAACTTTTTCCACTTTTAACTTTTTACTTCCCGGGTTACATTCCTCTTTCTGGTTGTAATTTACTATGTTACAATATTAAAGATCCGGTTTTCTTTTGGGCATATGTAAAGAGCCATATCTTAATTCAACAGTACAATTAATACCTTAACTAACCTATTATGAAATTTCATAACTCCATAACCAGAAGACAATTTGTAAAAAATGCAACTCTAACAGCCGGAGGCGGATTGCTGCTCGGATCATTGCCGGTGGGTGCCAGTGCTTTTGCAGCAGGCAGTGAAACCCTTAGAGTCGGAGTTGTTGGATGCGGCGGACGCGGAACCGGTGCCGCGAGCCAGGCGCTGGAAGCCGATCCGGGAGTAAAAGTTGTTGCCCTTGGCGATGCGTTCCGCGACCGGCTCGACAGCTGCTACGATAACCTAAACAACCGGTGGGGAGAATCAGGACGGCTGGATGTCCCTGAAGAACGTAAATTTACCGGGTTCAATGCCTATAAGAATGTGATTGACCTGTCTGACGTGGTAATTTTGACAAGTACTCCCGGTTTTAATCCCAAGCACTTTGAATATGCCATTGAAAAAGGCAAACATGTGTTTATGGAAAAACCGGTAGCAACCGATGTGCCGGGTGTGCACCGCGTTTTGGAAGCCGGCAGAAAAGCCAAAGAGAAAAACCTGAATGTGGTGATTGGCCTGCAGCGTCATTATCAAACAAATTACCGCGAAATTGTAAAGCGGATTCATAATGGGGACATGGGTAACATCATTGCCGGACAGGTGTACTGGAACGGAGCCGGGGTCTGGGTGAGGGAGCGACAGCCCGAACAGACAGAAATGGAATATCAAATGCGAAACTGGTATTACTTTAACTGGCTGTGCGGCGACCATATCCTCGAACAGCATATTCACAACATTGATGTGGCCAACTGGTTTATCGGTGACCTTCCTGTTACAGCCCAGGGAATGGGGGGCAGGGAAGTGCGAAACGGTAAAGATCACGGACAGATTTTTGACCACCATTTTGTAGAATTTACCTATCCGGGCGGACAAGTAATTGCCAGCCAGTGCCGGCACCAGCCTAATACCATGAGCAGGGTGGATGAAGTGTTTCAGACTGACAAAGGAACCATCTATACGAATCAGCGTAATGAGGGCATATTGACGTTGAGGAATGGCAGTATCCAATATTTGCATGAGGGTATGGATGATCCCAATCCTTACCAGGTGGAACACGATGAGCTGTTTGCATCCATACGGAGCGGGGGTGTGATAAGTGATACGGAGTTCGGAGCCAACAGTACCCTGATCGCGATTATGGGCAGAATGGCTACCTATACCGGTCAGCTCATTACACTGGAAGATGCGATGAACTCCAAAGAGCTGCTGGTGAGTGACGATCTCGACTGGGACAGCAATCCTCCGGTAATGCCGGATGCCGATGGCAACTATCCTGTACCGGTACCGGGTGTAACAACATTGGTGTAATAATATGGGTGAGGCTGAAATCAGCATATACGCGTTTTTCAGCTTCACCATATACCCTTGATCCAGAGTTTCAGAAGTCCTGACAATGATTCGATATAACCTGGTCTTTCTGTTCTTACTTATTTTTCTGACTGGCACTGTTGCTGAAAATACGCAGATAGATAACCCCGGCAAGGACAGATATGTAGTGATTATAAGTATTGATGGTTTTCCGGCGGAAGCTTTGTGGGATGAACGGATTCCGCTTAAAGCAATACGGTCTCTTGCCGGTAGTGGGGTATGGTCCGACAAGTTTATCCCTTCAACACCGACTGTTACCTGGCCAAATCACACTACACTCGTCACGGGTGTTCATCCTGAAAAACATGGTGTACTTACAAATGGCCGGTATGTAGATACAAGGTTTGGAATTGTAAGAGACAGCAATGTTGACAGGCAAGCACTAACATCACATCCATCCTTATATGATGCTGCCTATGAGGCAGGATTGATTACCGCAGAAATCAACTGGCCGGTAACCCGAAATGCTGAAACTCTCCATTTCAGTATGCCGGATGCACCCAATGGAATTGAACATACCACCCCTCAGCTTTTACGGGAACTTCTTGAAGCGGGTATTTTGGATGATGAAACCGATGCCACATTCCGGTCTAAAGGGATCATTTCCAGGGATGATATCTGGACGGCTGCAGCCGAACATGTAATTATTAACCACCGCCCAAACCTCCTTCTTTTTCATCTTCTGAATGTCGACAGCACGCATCACAGGTATGGGAAAGCAACAAGCGCAGGGTTTACTTCCCTTGCCCTTGCAGATACACAAATTCAACGGATTTTGAATGCTCTTGAATTATCCGGCATCAGGGATCGAACGTCAGTATTCGTGGTTTCAGACCACGGTTTTAAGAATGTAACACACAGGGTCCATCCCAATATATTACTGAGAGAGCATGGATTGATTGAGCTGGATGAAAATGGAATGTTTCTTGATGCGAACATTCTGGCAGTCTCCAATGGAGGTACAGCCATGGTTTTTTCCCGGAACAGTGATACAAGGGAGCAGGATCTCGACATTGCATACCGGATATTTTCAGCAGCAGAAGGAATTTCCCGTGTAATCAGGCCTGAGGAGTACCCGGCATTTGGCCTGCCCCTGCCGGAAGAGAATGCAAATATGGGCCATTTGGTATTGAATGCTGCAGAAAACTACTCGTTTGGCAATGATCTGAGCGGGATCGATCATGTCGAAAAGCTGAATGAAACTGTGGGTTCACATGGCTATCTTGCTGATGTTCCTGAAATGAAGACCCTGTTTATTGCTTCAGGATTTGGTATTCGTTCGGGGATGCAGCTTGGCCGGATTGACAACCGATCACTGGCCCCTACCGCGGCAGCGATTCTTGGTTTAATGATGCCCAATGCCGATGGTTCAGTTTTACAGGAAATACTGGAGTAAACAGGGCCAAACTCCCGAGAAGTATACAAATAATGGGCCTTGCCATTACATGTAATGGATTAAGAAAAGCATTTCAGAAGTGGAATGGGACTTTTTAATTGATTCCATTTACCTATTTTTGGGTTATTCAATTCTTTGATAGATCAATACGTGGATAATCTCTAAACCAAACATATACATATAATAGTATGAGTTACACCAGGCGCGACTTTATTAGGGGATCATTGGTATTTGCGGGTGGATTGATGC
>RECI01000106.1 GCA_007694095.1 Balneolaceae bacterium
AACGTGTTGTAATATAAATGATACACAGACTTTCTTGCTTCACCCGACTTTTTACAGCTGACACAACACTATCCTAAAAAGTTTACAGACTTCAGAATTTTAGTTCTCAGGAATTTTCAGGTTATTATAGGTATAATAAAATCCAACAAACCGTTTCATGCTGAACCGACGAAACCCTGATATAAGTGCCCGGGAATTTGTCCTGAATTTTTTTGAAGGGGACACGCAAACAACCCCACAGCTAACCGACATACTAATTGCAGGGTTGAGAAAAGGTTACCACAGGAAGGATCTTTGGAGACAGATTGTCTCCCTTTCGGCAGATACGGCCATCCAAAGAAAATGGAGCCATTGGGCTGCCGTGAACGACCGTGAGGAAATCCGTCTGCGCCTGAAAGTACTCCGGGAAACGGATATTCTGGATGATAGCCTGGTGGAGTTTGTCCTCTTTTTCTTTCGCGCTTCCGACCCTGTATTGTACCAGCTTTCAGCCATTGTAGTGGGCCGTGAGATGGAGAATCATCCCGCACTTAAAGAGTACCTTCTAAGGTATTGCAAACACCGAAACATTTCCCTAGATGAACCCGTGCGCCTGAATAACCAGAGAAGCAGGCGGCGTGTACTGCTGGTGATGGCTTCGCGGCTGGCTAATGATAGTGATGGCAGGAGCTTCCCATTTCCGGTGGATATGAGCACCTCTGCAGACCTGATCGATGCCGACATCAGCATATTGTTTCTTTCGTGCAGCCTGATTCTTGAAGGGGGATGGCCCGATTGCAGTGAATATGCCGCCTCGTTATTCAATGACCGATTTACGATGAAGCGCCATATCCGCGACCGCAGTCTCGTTCGTAATGCCGGCATACTTATGGAGCATTTAAAGCAGTACGGCAAACATGCAGGCGACCTTTTTCATCTCTGTTTCGATCACGTTTTGGATCAGTATAACCAGGCCGGTCATCTTGCCACCCGTCTGCAGGCGCTGTTTCTGCTTGATGAATTGATGGAAAGCTCTATGCATCTCGGGCTTGAATTTAAAGGAGCAGGTTCCGGCTCCACCCGGCAGGGCAGGTTCAACCGCTTTCTTGAGATCCGGCTGCGCCACTGGGCATATTCGGTTCAAAAAAGCTATGAGCCGCATGAAGATGTTGAAACATCAGGGCGCGATTCCATCACCGATATCCTTCATTCTTCCAATATTCACGAGGAACCTGAAGAGCAGTACAGAGTATTTGCTGAAACCGTCCACCGGCTGGCGGATGAGGGGAGCTGGAGAACATTCACGGTTGAAGAACGATGCTACCGGGCTTTTTTTCTTATCGATTTCAGTATCCATTCAGCCTCTTTTGATCCCGAAGAGATCATTTTGCTGTTTCAAAGCAACGGAATGACGGAGCGCGCTGAACAGAGTGAACTATCTCAAAAAAGGACGCAATCTCAATCCCTGCTTTCACCTATTATGAAGCGCCTTCTGGAGCTGGAACCCAGCCTGTCGAGGCACCTGTTCGATCCTCAGCTCATCCATCGCCTGGCCGATTTTGAACTGCTGCCCGCACTGATTCCAACCGGTGCCGATCCAGATTTTTTATCCATCCTGGCTGACGCTGTTGAACACCAGTTCCGCCTGCAGCTTGCCGTGAACCCTGCATTTAATCCTGATCACTATCTCTATCTCCTCACCATCCGGCGTCCGTCGGCCAGGTTTTACAGAAACCTGCTGGAGCTCTGCAGCGGAAGGGAGTATAAACGGATCAATGGTGAAGCCTACCCGCTCTATACTTTGACGGAAGAATTGCTGAAGGAGATCACATCGGATCCAGGGAATTATATCCCTCCACATACTCCTTTTTGGGATGGGCTGAACCATATCCGCAACAAGCTGACGGAAATGGCAGGTGAATCCAATCTTCTAAACCTTCTTGCCGGGCTTGAAACTGAAATGCACGGAACAGGAGCCGAACAGCTGCGCGAGGGCATTACCCTTCATGACCTGCTGGAAATCGTTCAGCCCCCAGATGCTGTATGGCACCGCGCGGGTGAACCCTCTTTTACTATGCAATCAGGAAAACAGATCATTGAAAGAGATGAGCAGCTGGCCGAAAAACTGAAGTCTAAAACCATGCTGTTAGCCCCGGCAACCCTTCACTCAGGTTTTATCGTCGGGGAGGCTGTGCAATCCATCGAATACCTGCTCGAACAAATGGGTGATACCCTTCTGCCGCTGCTTGGCGTAACCGAAGCCCGCCTGTTCGAAAGAGTGCTGGAAGCGGCAAGTATCAGGCTCCGGGAATGGTCGGGGGCGTTTAGCGAAGCTGCCCGGATATGGTCGGGCAGAAAAACGGAAAATAGTGACACCATACCCGGCACTCTTTTCGAATTAATCAATAAAACAGAAAATCGATACGTTCGCGAAAAACTGTTTGGCATTGTGATGGATACTTTGACGCAAGAGTGCCATAACAGCGGTGACTCATGGCTGAACAGGTATCATCTGCTTCGCAAAACTGCAAAAACGGGCAGCAAACATGATGCCGCCGGGCAGGTTTCCGAATCCAGGAATGAACGCTTTGCAGGGTTGTGGAAAGAACTTGCCCTGGAAGCGATGGAAAAAAAGGCCGAAGCAAGAGTGGTTCAGCTCGTAAAAGAGAAAGAATTTGAATCGATCAGAAGGCGGGATGATGTGAGGGAAGTGTTGGGTGAAATAAAGCAATGGTGTTTCGGCCGTTATGATTTTCACCACGCATTGCTGTGCAACCGCGAAATCAATCCAACCAAAATTCCATTTACCGGAATTTTGAAAACAGCAGGTGAATACGCCGGTTATTTTGCCCGGGTATGGATTGCGCTTTTAGCAGGTGTAATATTTATGTTCGATTTTGGTGACGCCTGGACCGAACTGGCCGAAATCGGTGATGTTGGCGGGGTGATCTTTGCTTTTGGGTTCGGAGTGGCAGGTACGTTTCTATATGTGTGGATTGATCTCCGCAAAAAGACAGAACACATCATGGGCGACCCGTTTGTGTGGGTTTCCACCATTGGTCGGGTGGGCCTGTTTCTGATGATCACCTTTCTTTATACAGTGCTGGTTGTGTGCCTGTTCTGGTATATGTTCTCCAACACCGACCAGGTGGTACATGGCGAATACGCCCCGCTCCACCTGCTCTCATGGACGGGCTTTGCCCTCTTTGTGGGTGTATTTCTGGGATTAATTGGAAGGGATTGATGAATAAAACCGGAT
>RECI01000019.1 GCA_007694095.1 Balneolaceae bacterium
CCTTTTCACTTTTGTCTTTTCACTTTTCACTCTTTTATCCAATAAATTAATACCTTACTTAAAAATCCGAAGAGGCTATTTGGCAGATAATCATCTTAGCCAGATATTTTCACGATTTAAAGATTTTTTCAACGGGAAAGCCCCATTGGGATACCTTTGGCGCTTCCCGTTGTACTGTGTAATCAAAATTCAATAAAACATGACAATCAAACGATATGGTGCCGAAGGTGGTAAAGGAACCGGTGGGCAGCACCTTCCCTTTTCAAGAGCAGTAGAGGCCAATGGCTGGCTTCATGTATCCGGCCAGACACCGATGAAAGACGGTGAAGTGGTGGATGGAGGAATTGTGGAGCAATCCCGCCTGGCCATTCAAAACTGCCTTGATATCATGGCTGAAGCCGGGTATGGAACCGAACATGTTGTACATGCAACTGTTATCCTGACCGATGCGCGTTATTTTCAGTCTTTTAACAAAGTATTCAAAGAAGTTTTCGGCAGCCATCCCCCCGCGAGGATATTATCTGTAGCCGATCTGGTGGTGGACTGCAAAGTGGAAGTGGGCCTGGTATGCTATAAAGGGGATTGACCCGTATCTCCAAAACTTGTTCTGCATTACGCGCTAATCGCATTGCGAAATCCATCCATATAACATATCCTCTGTTCTTATTATGGCATCATATCCTGATCAATCACAAATACCCCTGAGTTGAACACCACGGTATTTCTTGCCGCTTTTTCCATTTACATCCTGTTTCTTATCTGGCTGGGATGGTGGGTTTCCCGTAAACAGGAGAGCGGGGAGGATTTCTTATTAGCCGGACGCGGGCTCCCGGTTTTCTTGATTCTCGGAACTACCGTTGCCACCATGGTGGGTACAGGGTCATCGATTGGCGCGGTGGGTTTTGGCTATGAGAACGGGTGGGGCGGAGCCCTGTACGGTATTGGCGGGGCCATCGGGATATTGCTGGCTGCGTGGTGGTTTGCGCCTGTCCGTGAACTTCGGTTTATGACCATGAGCGAGGAACTTTCCTATTATGCCGGAGCCAGCAGGCTGGTGAAAAACCTGACCGGCGTACTCATTTTTCTTGCCTGTATCGGATGGCTGGGGGCACATATTCTTGGGGGCGGTATGTACCTTGCCTGGATTGCCGGCATGAATATCCAGGCGGCCAAGATTACGGTAGCCCTGGGATTCAGCATTTACATAATAATAGGTGGTTACCACGCCGTTGTCTGGACCGACACGATCCAGGTTATCATTCTCTTTTTTGGATTTATATTGATGGCATTTTTGGCCATTCACCAATCCGGTGGCTGGGAAGCGCTGATGAGTGTACAACCCGAAGGCAGCATTAGCACATTAGGCATCGAACGGATGGGTGCTCTTCATGCACTCTCACTTGTGATGGTGATTGCCGTAGGGGTACTTGCAACGCCTTCATTCAGGCAGCGGATCTATTCATCGAAGAGCGTTTCGGGTGCGCGCACATCCTTTGTGTGGTCGGGCGGAATTTACCTGTTTTTTTCGTTCATTCCCGCGCTCATCGGAATGGCCGCGTTTGCCCTGAATCCCGAACTGGAAAACAGGAATTTTGCCTTCCCTTTTTTGGCGATCGAAGTATTGCCTCTTTATGTGGGAGTTATCGTTTTGATTGCAGGGCTTTCCGCTACCATGTCGAGTGCCAGTTCGGATGCCATTGCCGGTGTTACAATCCTGATGCGCGACCTCTTTGTAATGGTGACAGGCAACATGCCGTCCCGGGAAAAGGTAATTTATTATTCAAGGATTTCCCTTGTTGCCGTAATCGGGCTGGCATTGCTTATGGCCCTTACATCCGACGATATCATCAGTTATATCACCAATATGATCGCCACGGTTATGAGCGGTTTGTTCACCTGCGGGGTGTTGGGGCGTTTCTGGCAGCGGTTTAACTGGCAGGGCGCCGTTGCCTCACTGGCAGCGGGTTCTGCCGTTTCACTCGCCATACTGCTATCAGAAAACGGAACCGAATATTGGGGAAATCCAATCATCCCGGCCGTCATCGGTTCCATTCTGATTGGTGTAATCGTATGTTTGATAACCCCGAAGAGTACGATCACCAAAGAAGAAGCCCGCGCTATTCTCGATCGTGAAAGAGAGCAGATGGAAGGAATAACCTGACAGCACCGCAGCGAAGCAAGGATCTGTCAGTGTTGAAATACCGGGAATAAGTTTTGATTCTATTCAGAGAGTTATTTTATTGCCACGGAAACACGGAATTGCACTGAAAACTCCGTGATCATCCGTGCTTCCGTGGCAATAACAAGTTTACTTACCTCCCCACAATCTCACCATGCGGAAAAGTATCACTTAAAAATATTCGAACCATTTTTTCTGCAACCTGTTCCGGGGGAAGGTTTCGTCCGTCCGTAGCTGATGCCACAAAATCATCCACCAACGGGAAATCTTCTTTGCTTTTATCGCGCAATGCCTCCTGCATGTCTGTTTCAATGCGGCCGGGGTTAAAGACTGCCGTTTCAAACGGATATTCCTGTGCATCCTGTTCCAGGGCAACTGTTTTGGCAAGCATATCAATAGCCGCCTTGCTGCTGCAGTAATGGCTCCAACCGTGAATGGGCCGCCGGGAGGCACCCGATCCTACAAAGAGAATTCGCTTTGTAATGGGCAGCTGTTGAAAATGCTTTACGAAAAGGTGGGTAAGAAGGGCGGGTGCAACATAGTTCAATTCAAGATGTTTCCGGTAACCGGATGTTTCATACTTTCCAAGCGGACCAACCGGTTCTATGGTTCCGGCATTATTTATAAGCCCGATCGCTTCCGGGTTTCTGCTTTTAACCGAATCAAGTACGGGCAGAAAAGAGTCCTCAAGCCTTTCTGTCAACGTGAGGTCAATAGACCAGGTGGATACATCCCCACCTCTATCTCTGATTTCTGATGCGGTGGCATCCGGTTTGCTGCGGTTTATGAGGTGAAGATGTCTGCCAGGTCCTGCCAATTGTATGGCAACATGCCTGCCAAAACCTCTTGAAGCACCGGTAATGATAATTTCTTGCATAAGTTACTTTTTTAATGGATTTGGATGATATTGGATTTTTGTGATGGGGAGTTTTGAGTGTTTAGTGTTTAGTTTACCAGTCGAGTTATCGGGACTGTCGCTATCGCTCCAGCTTTTCATTTTCAATCCTGATAAAACCGTTCAACTCTGCCAGGTGGCGGAAAAA
>RECI01000085.1 GCA_007694095.1 Balneolaceae bacterium
TACTGAAAAATATTATTGACCATAGAACCGGTAAAAGCATAATCACCAATATTAACACCATGCATAACAGCGCCGGTAAACCCAAACCAATTATTTCAAGAAGATTTGCAGTGTCTTCTATGGAAGTTATTTGGGACGGTTCTTGTACAGCATTTATCGTGTTCGTCTGTATCGCCGACAGTTCTTCCTGCTCCACAGAAGCAATCCGGCTTCCATCACAGGAAAGCAGGAACAGTGTAAACAAACATAGATTAGCTATTAATATATATATATGATTTCATTTTCATGGAAATCCTCCTTTTTTTGATGTATAGTGGATAGTTTATAACCTGTAAATGCAACCAGCCCGCAACATGGCGAAAGATCCTGAACAGCTTTTTAATACTAACACTGATGAACGTCTATAATCTGCTATTTCAGAAAAGACAGCATAGAATCGAATGGCCTCTCACAATGTTTGTTGTTCTTTACAGTACAGCAACAGCAGATGGTTGCGGTGTAATTGCGACCCTGGTTGATGATATTGATTTCAAAGGTTTCGCTGTTGATTCCTGTAAAGGGCGTCGGCACAATAGAATCTCTCCTCACCAAATACACATAAAGGGCTGCTCGTACTGCCCCAATAATGAATATGCCTTAGTCTGGCATCCGCACCTTCAAGCCCTGAAAATCTGAGTGTATCCGGTTTTTCAGTCAATTTTTGGATGGTTACCGTAAATGAAGTGGAAATGGTGTCCATTACTGTGGTCCCGCAGTCCTGGGGCCAGCAAAATCTGAGATTTACTTGTGTGCCATGTAAAAAATAAGTACCCGAAATTTTATCTGCCTGTTCTTTAGAATCGGGAGATACCGAATTGCCGGAGTAGCCGATGATGGCCAGTGAGAATAAAATCGGAACAATCAAAGAAATAACAGTGGTTTTCATACATCGGGCCGGTTAAAAATCCACCCTGTTTCCTGACAGATCATAGGTTATCGTAATATCATCAAATGTAAATTGCCCGCTCAGCTCAACCGAAACGGTTCTGAACACTCCGTTTGCACGGAACCTGCGCCCTTCGTGTTCAATGTCGATCTCAAATTCCTCGAGGCCGATAATTTTCCCGTAAACTTCACAATTATCGGGATGAGTGCATCCAGGGAAAACGCGGTAACGGGATGCACCAGCATCGGCGCCTTCCAGGCCAAAGAACCGGATACGATCCGGACTGTCAGCCGTCCACTCTACATTGAATGAATAGGTGGTGCGCTGTTCGTATGGCTGGGAACCCGAACAATGAACACAGGTAATTCCGGTACTTATTTTTTCACCGCTCATATAATAGACGCCCGAAAAACGGTCGAATGGCTGTTCAGGATCAGGATTCGGATCTGTTGATGTACCTGAACAGCCAAAAAAACAGAGAGACTGCGGTTAAAAATACTGCAAACAGGGATTTTTTGTATTTATGTACGTTCATCGTGCATCCCCATCATTTAATTTTGACACCGTGCAGGCTGTATTGAATGCCTCTGCCCCGGTAATGATATTCTGTTTCCAGAGTCAACACTCCATTTTCGAGGGAGCCGGAGCCCCAATAACTGCCACCCGGCCTCAGGAAATCAATTTCAAAATCAGAATTTTCCAATCTTGCATAGGCACACACATCTTCTGAATGCAGTATTGAACAATCGGCTGGTAAAAAACTGTATTCCCCGGCATTGACCCCTTCCAGTCCGAAAAATTGTATGGTGTCCTGTTTATTTTCAACAGGTTTGATGTTCAGTGTAAACGAAATATGGAGTGTATCCGTCACAATGATCCCGCCACCGGGATAGGTACTCCGTATGTCTATTCTTGTGCCGTGCATGTAATAAAAACCGGCAACGGTATTTGCAGATAATTGTGTTGTATAATGGTTCTTTGCAGATTGAACGGGCAAACTCACAAGGCCGAAAAACAGCACAACCGGCATGCAAAAAACAAAAGCTAATACAATGAAAGATTTGACCATGGATATTCATGGTTATCGCCAAACGAAACGGTTGACGAACTGATGTTAAATTGAAAGTCAATCCGGCTTAAAAAAGAAGATATTGAATACTATATCAAAGTGCTTGAGCCGGAGTGTCTTAAAATTTACTTTCTGACTAAAAATGGCAAAAAAACCTAATCCAAAACAAACCTGAAGGTAATGGTTCCCCACTGTGGTTCCTGTGGCACTCCTGATGGAAGGCGTGAAAATCTCCAGCTTCGCAGGGTACGCATCACTTCACGTTCCAGCTCCGGGTTCATTTTTCTCAGGGGTATTACTCTGCCTAATGAACCATCGGGATGTACCTCGAAGCGAATGGTAATCACGGCTTCTTCATTGGTGCGGTTCGATGGCAGCGGCTGAACCATTGGGTTACGGTTGAGTTCACCTTCCCATTGCAAGGTGTATGGTGCAGCACGGACAGGATCATGGCCTGGGCCCTGATCTACATTAGGTGTACCACGTGCACCGCGTACATCCCCGCTTTCGGCAACACCTTCTTGTACCCGTTCAGCCTGTTGTGTTCTGGGTGGCGTAACTTCTTCAATAACATCCTCGGTTCTTTCGACCACATTGGGATTGATGATATCCGTTTCAGGAGTTACCACTACCTCGTTATCAATAATCTGTTCAACTTCATCGGGAAGGTTGACCGGTTTTGTGGTTTCTTCAACCGGACGCTGAGGGGTTTCAACCGGTCGGGTGATTGTCGGATCCGGATTAACCGGCTGTGTTGGAGAAGGGTTGGGCCTTGTAGCCACCTGTTCGCGCTGTACATCGGCCCGCTGTGCTATGGTACCGCTTCTGAACTCACCAAGAGTTATTTCCATAAACGCAGATCGGTCCATTGTATTAAAATGTACGGTGTACAATAATGCGATGATAATGAGTATGAGATGCAATACTCCCGTTATGGTTATCCCAAACCGTTCTTCATCGTCATAGATATTTTTTTTAAACCAATCCAGCATATACGTTTAATTACGTTCTGTTGCCATTACAATATTCATGTTCAGCGCTCTGCCTATATTCATGACCCTTACGGCATCATCAACCCTGGCGTCCCTGTCTGCACGTAATACTAACGTAGCATTCGGCTTATTCTGATATGCAGTTCTTATTGCACCCGGTAATTCTGTCCTTACAACCTGTTCGCCCTCCACGAAGAAGTCTCCCGCGGGGGTAATTGCGACCGAAATCTGGTTGGCTTCTGTTGTTACGCTCGATTCTGCCTGGGGTATATTTACCCGGATTCCAAAATTGGTAACAAAAGAAGAGGTCAACAAAAAGAAAATGAGCAACAGCAGAATAATATCTGTCAATCCCGACTGTGAAAACATATACAGTGGCTCTTTGATATCGCTGTCTTGCCGGAAATTCATGGATTAAACCTCTTGACGTTTTTTAGGTGAGGGTGTCTGCAAAAGGTCGATAAAGTCTGCCGATGCATTTTCAAGTTCAAAAATCATTCGATTTATTTTACCCAGCAGGTAATTGTAAAAACCGTATGCGATAATTCCCACAATAAGGCCGGTAGCCGTGGTGATAAGAGCTTCCCAAATACCGCCGGCCAGCACGCTTGGGTTAACATTGCCCTGCAGCGACTGGATGTCCATAAAGGCTCGAATCATACCGGTTACGGTACCTGTAAACCCGATGAGCGGGGCTACACCAGCAATCGTTGCCAGCCAGTTCATCCGTTTTTCGAGATTGAAAATTTCTTTTTTGCCGGCATTTTTGATCGTGTTTTCAATGTCAAGAATTGGCCTGCCGAGTTTACGGATACCGGCTTTCAGAATTCGTGCAAGCGGTTTGTCGAACTCTTCACAATACTGAATGGCACGGTGCTGGCTGCCTGATTTCAGCAGGGTTTCGATGTTGTTGAGCATCTGGTTGATATCCATTCTCGAATTTTCGAGTGTACGCCAGCGTTCAGAAATTACATAGATTGCGAGGATTGACAGGATGAAAAGCGGAATCATGAGGAGCCCGCCCTGGGATAGAATTTCAAAAAAAGACATTGAAGAATCGTCTTGCAACATCTCGATCAGGGCATCGTCTTCAGCAGGTTGTGCCTGTAACAGTAGTAAGTAGATGATATTCATTTAAGTGATTAATTATTCTGTATTCTGTGTATAAAATTTTGAGTGTTATAGGGTGTTGGCAACCTGTTCGCAGCAGCTTGTGCATCGGCAAGTGATTCAAACTGGCCAACGCTTACACGCCACATGGTATTATTTGCAACTGTACGGGTAGTAACCTGTGCTCTGTAACCTTCCATACCAAGCTGATTTGCTGTGTTAATAGCAGTCGGTTCTTCTGTAAATGAATGTAAAACAATACTGTAACTGTTTACGGCTTGTGGGTTTAACACACCCATTAATCCGTACATAGGCTGATCCGGAGGTATGGACTGTTGTTCTGGTACCGGTTGTGGTTGTACTGTGGTTTCGGGCACAGGTTCCGTATCAATTTCGGTTTCGGATTCGTTGGTTGCTATTGTTTCCTCTGGTTGGGTTATGTCGTCTGTAATATCAGTAAGTTGCTGGGTGCCTGGCTGGGCCTGTGGTGTTACCACGGCCTGCTGACCCTCCGGTGTAGTTTCTGAAGTACCTGACATCCAAATATATAAACCGGCTGCAATAATGCTAATCAGCAAAATTGCGACTATTACCCATATTCCGGTATTACTTTGCCTGCGCTCCGGAGTTCGCTGCATCCGGATCTTTGCTGCCGCAAGTTTTTCCTTTTCTTCAGCCTTTTTTGGTTTGGGTTCTTCAGGCAGGTCAGACAGAAAGTCAAAATCTTCATCCTCTGCTTCGGCTTCATCATCATCAAATAATTCAATCATAAGAGGCTTTTTCTTTTTTTCCTCTTTAAAGATAAGTTCGTCAGGTTCAGGCATTGATTCATCAGTAACTTTATCACCGCTTTCGTCTGTCACTGAAAATATATCATCCTCTTCATCCGTCGCAATAGATGTATCGCGATCCGGCTGTATCTCAATCGGCTTCATTCCGGCATATTTAAAACTTATTTCTGCACTCAATTCATCGGCGGGATCGAATTTCAATTCACCTGATTCATTAAAGTAAAACAAGCCAAAATCTTTAATTTCCAATGCTTTACCATTATTTGTAGCATCCAGGATACGTACAATCAGCTGATCAAGCTGCTTTTCAACCTCCTTTGTTTGCATCCCGGTTTTATTCACCAATAGCTCAATTAGCTTTTGCTTATCAATTTTCATGAGGGTTTTTGATGTTTGCTTTGAATTGCAACAGATCGGTTGGAGGCATTAACAAAACCTTCCCTGTATCGTATCTTTTATGATACTGTTCACGATGTATTACTTCAAATTGGCCAAGCCCTTCAATATACACACTATTTTTTTTTGTCAATTCCTCCCTTAAAACTTCTTTGAACGCGATAATAAATTCTGAGTCCATAATTAAAACAGAACTGTGAAGCCTACATAACCCTGGAAACCTCGTTCACGATAACCTTGCCAGAATTCGTATTCTTCGTTTAATATGTTTAGAAGTTTGCCGTATACTCCGTATCTGTCAGATAAAGATATCTCAAACCTGCTTCCAATAAGTACATGAGATGACATTTTTTCATTGTTATGGTCCCTTCTGCCGCTTACAAATTCACTCCAACCCTCGAGAAGCAACTCTCTTACAGGCCGTATGGAAACGGTGCCCCTCAAGGATAATGATTCAACATAGGGAATATTTCGGTCACTATCTGTAAGCCGTGGTACCTGCCAGCTTCCATCCAGGCTCAGCCAAAAAATATCAGGCCTTAAGTCCTGTGAAAAGCCGCCATAAACCCGGAAAATATTGGCTTTTTCGAATTGTGCGGCAAAATATCCAGCCTCAATTTCATCAATACCTGACGGTGCTTCAACTCTTGAATAATAGAGATAATTTTTGATATCCTGAAAACTTGCGCCACCAATTATTTTTGTGCCATAAAGAGGTTCAAGTTGTACTTCACCCAGGGCCATCATCTCATACTGATGCCGTAGTGTGGATGAAAAGTCAAAAAACCGGTTTTGATTATGTACCTGGGCCAAAGAGAAATGATTTGGCTTGCCCGATGCAATGGCGCGTATATTGAAACCTGTGAAAAAGGTGTGTTTTACCTCAAGTTCAGGAGAAAAATAGAAAATAAAATCGTCTTCAGCGTCAGATACCCCGCTAAAACCCAGTGTTGCTTTTACATCGGTCCTGAAGTTAAAAAGACGCTCATAATGTGCGGATAGTGTGGAAATGGACCAAAGTGAAGATTCACCTGAAATGGGCTCAATACCGCCATACTTCCCAAAAACCTTTGCACGGTACACTTCATTTATATTGTTGCCCAGTCTAGAATATGAACCGCCGGCCCGTATACCCCATTCACTGGATAACCCGCTAAGCTCACTGAGTCCCGAATTGATAGAATATTCATTAAATAAACCGCCTGCGTGAACCTGGATTCCGGTGAGGGGGGTTTTGGCAATGTCCAGATCGGTGGATGCACGGAATCCGGTTTGTTCAACTTTGGTATTCACACCCAGAAAATCATCAACAGTGGTGGTTAACTGAGGCATGTGATTGAAGTTTGAAGTTACCCCGGCGCCAAACCTGGCATGTGTACGTGGAGAAAAACGGTTGTACGAGTTAATATCGGCATTGAGTAGCCGGAATGATGTGGTGATGTTTTCTCTTTCCTCGTGTCCGTTGCTTGAGTGGTAATTCACACTGCCCGACAACCAGTTATGGTTATTCAATTTTGCGATGGCGAACAGATCAGCTTCCGGTGAAATTTCACTCCCGATTCCGCCTCGCATAAAAGCGATTTTTGGATCACTATAACCCATTTTACGGTATACTGGCGGTTCTGCCCGGTCAAGAATGCCGATTGGCAGGCTGGCCATTACGGCTTCTTCATCTTCAATAAATGGCAGACGGTTGGGATCAGACTGGAATACCCTGGGATTGGGATTAAATCCAAGAATAGGCTGTCTTCTTAATCCCGGGAACCTGGCCTGAAACTGGCTTCGTATTTCAATATCCTGCGGATCGATATCAGGAAGAAGCGACTGTTCAGTATCCGGCTGTACCTGTTGTGCAAATACACTATCCGCGTAAATGCTGGAAAACATAAGCAAAATGAAAAGGCAAAGGATAAGTCTGATCATATAAAATGATGGAGTGATAGTAGTCTTAAAATAAGGAATCGCCGGATAATTAAATGCTGCAGGCTTTTTTATTTCTGCACCGAAAGATACCATATCTTTAAGGAAGATTTAATCATTAACGTTTTTTCAACACTGCAAGTGTGTAATATTTATCCAACCATAGAGTAAAGGCTCCAACTAAGAAAACGAATATAACTGTTGACGCATGCATTACTGTAGCATACGTAAGAGCCGTTTCCAGGGGTACCTTGTAAATCAGCGCTAAAGCCTGCTGCATAAGTAAATGGAACGAACCTATGGCGGCAGGTGTGGGAATACTGACTCCTATAGCTGAAACAACCGTAAGCACTATTGCATCTGCAAACTGAAGCCCGAATACCTCCTGCATATTCAGCATGTAAAACGGCAAATATGTCATGATAATATATCCTGTCCAAATTCCCGCGGTCAATAAAATGAATAAAGGCCAGTTTTTTACTTTGTTTAACGAAATCATCCCTTCACCAAAAGATTTCCCGGCACTCACAAGTTTTCCAAGCACAGGGTTCTGGAATTCAATGCGTTTATCGACCGTTAAAATAATCTTGTAGAATACCCAAATCCCGATCAGTATAAAGAGAAAAATAGCCGGAATTATCGTGTAGTGCACTATTGACCACTGTTCAATTCCAAGAAGTGATTGAACAAGCAACGGATCGCTTATCAGGAAAAAAAGGGCCAGCGTTGCAAGTGCCAGCATCACAAAAAGATCAAAAAGCCTTTCGGCTACAATTGTGCCAAACAGGTTTCCTGCGCTCACTTGTTCTTTCCTGGAAACATAAAGCGGCCGTGAAATTTCACCGAACCGGGGGATAATTGTGTTCATCATATAGCCTACCATAACCCCGGTAAAAAGGGTAATCCTGTTTATTTTGTAACCATCAGGCATAAGCAGCCTCCACCGTTCGGCACGCAGGTAATGACTTAGCGTGAGAGTAAGTATAAAAAATGGAACCCAGTAATATGTTACAGAGCGGATTTGACGCCCAAGTTCAGAGGTTTCGATGTTCCTGAATGCCAGCCAGATAAACAAAGCTGCTATTGTAACCGAGAATAATATATTCAGGGCTTTAATTTTCATCAGGAGTCGTGCCGAAGATCAATTTGTTCGGCACCTTCGGGATACTCAAAAAGGAAGATATCCGGGTCTTCCGGGATAAAACTGCCGCCAACAAAGAATGTGGTGAGTTCATTTTCAACCTGATCGATCGCTTCAATCCGCATTGGCACCCCTAGTTCATCAAGAAAAATTGTGACCTGGATAAAAATCGTAAACGGATCGTTAGAGGAGAGCAATATTTCGGTGGTTCTGTTGCTATGGCGGTATTCCGATACGGAGTAAGTATCATCTACACCCTGCAGCATACGTGACGGTGCGAAATCGTCTTCTTCTTCCACATAGTCACTGATAATGACCCTGTTTCTGGAACTGTCGTACACTTGTGATATTTCACTGTCTACAACCATCATGTTGCTGCCGCTGATTATTTTGTAGCGTTCCTTTCCTACCCAGATAGTGCCCTCGGTTCGCTGCTGTTCGCCGGTAAACGTATCATTATATTCATGAACAAAGGAGGCAGTGTAAACATTACCGGTTTCAAATTGCATCTTAAGCCTGTCAAAAGCAGGTGTATTCTGATCCGGCAAAACGTTTGCTGAAACGAATACCGGCAGCATGGCCGCCAGGAAAATCCTGGAAATGTTATTAAATACCAAGTTTTTGGAAAATCTCATATAATTCTTCCTCATCTGAAATTCTTACCTCACGGGCGGTACTTCCCTGAAATGGCCCTACAACTTCTGCATTGTAGAGCTGATCGATAATTCTGCCTGCGCGGTTGTAACCGATTTTTAATTTACGCTGCAACAGCGATACCGATCCCTGCTGATGCAAAACAACAATTTTTGCGGCATCCTTGAAAAGATCATCGATATCATCAAGCGGATCAGGAATGCCGGATTCATTTGTTGTAACCACCGGCAGCAGGAAAGGTTTCTTGTATCCGCGTTGGCTTCCAATAAAAGCGGTAATCCGTTCCACTTCATTCACCGATACATACGCATTTTGGATGCGGGTCATGCCGGCGCCGCTTGAGAAGAGCATATCCCCGCTTCCTACAAGCTGATCGGCTCCACCAACATCAATTATGGTTCTCGAATCAACCTTGGAAGCTACCTGGTAAGCCATTCTTGCAGGAAAGTTTGCCTTGATGGTTCCGGTAATCACATTAACGGAAGGCCGCTGTGTAGCTACTACCAGGTGAATGCCGATTGCCCGTGCAAGCTGAGCAAGCCTCGCAATAGGCTCTTCAATCTGTTTTCCGGCTGTCATCATCAGGTCGGCGAGCTCATCAATCACAACAACGATGTATGGCAGATGCCGATGGCCAAGTTCTTCATCAAGTTCGCCTTTATCGAATTTTTCATTGTACGACTTAAGGTCTCTTACCATTGCCATTTTTAAAAGCTCGTAACGTTCATCCATCTCCTTGGTAACACTCTGCAGTGTTTCAAGTGCCGCGCTTGTATCTGTTACAATGGGTTCTTCAGATCCGGGCAATACTGCAAGAAAATGGTTCTGGATATTCCGGTAAAGTGCCAGTTCAATTTTTTTGGGGTCGATGAGGATGAATTTGAGGTCATCGGGATGACATTTGTAGAGAAGGCAGGTTATAACTGTATTAATACCGACAGATTTACCTGAGCCGGTAGCACCTGCGATAAGCAGGTGGGGCATCCTGGTGAGGTCTAACATGAAAACCTCATTTTCAATCGTTTTGCCAAGGGCAACCGGGAGTTCAAAATCGGTTTCAACAAATTTCTTGGTGTTGATCACCGATTTTATGTAAACAGTTTCCCTGGTTTTATTCGGTACTTCGATTCCAACAGCCGAACGGCCCGGAATAGGTGCGATGATCCTGAGCCCATGTGCCGCGGTGGCCATTTTTAAATCGTTGGCATAACTTTCAATCTTGCTAATTTTTACATCGGGAGCCGGTTCTATTTCGTAAAGAGTAACGGTTGGCCCAACAATGGCATTGATACTGAGGATTTCGATTTTGTGCCGCCTCAGCTTTTCAAGTATGATACGTTTATTGGTTTTGATTTCCTCAAGGTCTACTTCATTACCTTCGTTTGGCGGGGTGTCAAGAAGGTCAATACCGGGAAATTTATATTTGATTACAGGCACTTCTTTGGCTTTTACCTTATTTTGCCGGTCCAGTTCTCGTGCGTCTGCTTCTTCATCTCCCTTACCGATGTAAACGGAAATTTCAACGTCATCGTTATCCGGCTCTTCCAGCTCATATGCTTGTTTCTCACTCTTTTCAAGCACCGCCCTTGGTGGAAGTTTTTCAAGCTCTGCAGTCTCTTTTCTTCGTTCAAGTTCCCGTACCCGGTCTTCCTCTTCAGATTTTTTAACTATTTCATCAATATCAGGTTCGGCGGGAACACGGTTTATGCCGGTATTGAAGTTGCTTTTTTCTGCTTCTTCTGCACGCTGGCGCTTCAGAATGGCATCGGAGGCTGAACTGCCGTTCCGGGTTACTGACTCTTTGGATGGGATAAGACCAGATGCCGATTTTTTTGTCCTGTCAATGATTTTCTGAATGTCTTTTTCAACAAGAAGCAGTAGTGATACAACCAGGAAAACAAAAAGGATAATAATGGAACCGATACCCATTAAGTTTTGCAGAACCGCTGCCAGGGAAATCCCCGACTGGCCGCTCCAATACATCGAAAATGCTTCGTACTCAACATAAAACCAACCCGAAATCGTTGAAATAAGAACCATCATCCAAAGTCCATATGCAAAAGGTAAAAGGATATCCTGGAAATCGCGCAGACGGAAAATGAGCCATCCGGTGATTGAAATAATAACCGGCACAATTATGCTGGAATATCCAAACAGGGTATTTACAAAAAAGTAGGCAATGTATGCCCCAGCAACTCCAAGCCAGTTATTTACTTTAAGTGCTTCACCGCTGTTAATGCTGAAATAGGAATCCCATGTCATGCTTTTTACAATAGCGTAATCATCGGCATGAAAGGAGGAAATGCTCAGCAGCAGTAAAAAAGAAATTGCCATGGTGAGTATTCCGGCAATTTCCATTTTTCGAGAATAGGTAAAACTGCTAAAAAAAGTATTTGAGGTTTTATTTTTCGCCATCTTGGAGGGTAATGATCCCTTCTTTTAAACGGGGAACAATATCAAACACATCAACCTTGCAACAATAGTTGATATCATCATCACCAATCAGTTTTTTGAGCCTCATGGCATGATTCGATTGATGCACAATACCTTCAATATCACTTTTATAGATATCATAGATACCAAATGCAACTCTTGCCCCGTCTGTAGATTCATCGGCAAGTTTACCGCCGTTTAGCAAATGTATGATCATTCCGGCAAGCAGTGTGTCTTCCATTGCCAGGCGCCCTTTCCATCCAGCACAAACCAGAACGATATCCTTATTTTGTTCTCTGAGATTTTCAACAACCGCGCTAACATTCAGAAAAGACCCGATAATTATTTCGGCCGAACCGATTGATTTTTTTATTGCCTTTGTACCATTGGTAGTGTTGAAAATCAATGTTTTACCGCCTACAACTTCAGTTGTATAATCGAGCGGGGAATTTCCAAGGTCATATCCTTCAATTTGTATACTGTCTTTTTCACCACACAGCAGATAATTATCAGAATCCACGTTTTGCGCGATCTTGCTTGCCTCACCCATGTCTGCAACAGGAATTACAGCTTTTGCTCCATTATATAGAGCAGTTACAATGGTTGATGATGCTCGAAGCACATCAATAACAACTACAGCTTTGCTTCGAAGCTCTTCCTCCTGGAATGTGTGTACCGAATAAAAAACATCTATTTTTTTCAACTCTGCCATTCAAATAAGGTTACTTAGTTAAAAACGGAGGCTTCACAGTTCTTGCTTCTACCCGTTTTTTCCTGATGTTAATATAAATCTTTTCATTCTCCTCTGCTTTTTCGTTTTTGATATAACCCAATCCAATTCCCTTGTCTAATGTTATGGATTGGGAACCGCTGGTAACAAACCCGATTTCTTCATCATTTTCATCGAAAATTGTGTAACCGGCTCTCGGAACATTCCTGGGTTCAATGACCTCAAACCCCATTAGTTTTCGCCGGAGACCCTCCTTTTTCTGTTTCAATAGTGCATTTTTGCCAATAAAATGATCTTTGTCAAACTTGGTCAGCCAGCCCATTCTCGCTTCAAGTGGTGTTGTGTCTTTTGTGATATCATTTCCATAAAGGGCATAGCCCATTTCAAGCCTCAGGGTATCGCGGGCGCCCAGGCCTGCAGGTTCAAGGCCTTCATCTTTACCGGCTTCAAACAGCGATTCCCAGATTTTTACGGCATTGGCATTGGTTGTATCGATATAGAGTTCAAAACCTTTTTCACCGGTATAACCGGTTGCCGAAATGATAATATCCGGTTGAGCGGCTATTGTTCCTTTCACAAATGAATAAAATGGAATTTCATGAACATTTACAGATGTCAGTTTACCAAGAATTGTCGCTGAAGCCGGGCCCTGTAACGCAAGAAGCGCGTACTGACCTGACTTATTTACCACATCTACACCGGCTGGATTATTGCTCTTTATCCAGTTGAAATCTTTTTCAATATTGGAGGCATTCACCACCAGCATATACTCATCTTCCCTAATCATATACACGAGAAGATCGTCTACAATTCCACCGTCTTCGTAACACATTGCCGTGTACTGTGCTTTGCCCGGTACAAGTTTTGAGGCGTCATTAATGGTTAGTACCTGGATCAAATCAAGAGCGCCTTTACCATAAACAAAAAATTCTCCCATATGAGACACATCAAATAACCCGGCAGATTCGCGTACAGCAGAATGTTCCATTCTGATACCGTTATATTGAACGGGCATTTCAAAACCTCCAAAATCAATCAGTTTTGCCTGGAGTTTAACATGCTCATTAAAAAATGGAGTTCGTTTCAGCATAAACGATTATGTCTCAGGTTTTAGATAATTTCATGAGGGTATTTTTCAATATCAAGGCAACATTTTCAAAAACAGGCCTACAGCTCTTCACTCACAAATAATGATTTATCAGAATGTTGAATTTCAAAGATTAAAATTACGCGCCTCTTAAAAAATTATTGATCGTAAGAATATTGGTTAATGTTCATTAGAAGAACAGAAATCCAATTTATAAGAAATTCCTTTCAGGCTCTACCGGTCAAAAATTTAAGAACCGAAAGTTAACCATTATCAAAGAATTAAAACAACCCGATGAAACGTCTTGTATCAATATACCGTTTAGTTTGCCGTGAATTCTGGTTATCTTAAAACCCTTAAAATTAAGGTTAACAGATTAAAAACCCATGACAATCCATAAGGAACAGGTTAAAAGTGCCCTATCTCAGGTAATTCATCCTGAATATAAAAGAGATCTGATTTCTCTCGATCTGATACAGGATCTCATTACACAGGAAAAATATATCTCTTTTACACTTGAACTGCCCAGAAAAAATGACCGGTTGGCAGACCACCTTAAAAAAGAGTGTAAGGCTGCCATTCACCAGTTTATTGACCCTGAAGCAGTAACCGATATCACCGTGGGTATTAATATTTCACGGCAGCGGGAGCTGGATGGGGATGATGTTAAAGCCGCATCACCAGCCCCTCCGCAGCAGGAACCGGTATTGAGTGGCGTAAAAAATATCATCGCGGTTGCATCTGGCAAAGGCGGGGTGGGTAAATCAACTGTAGCGGCAAATCTTGCCGTTGCCCTGGCCCAGACCGGCGCGAAAGTGGGTTTACTGGATACTGATATATACGGCCCGAGCGTACCCACGATGTTCGGTGTTACCGAGCGCCCGAACATTACCACACAAAAAAAACTCGTCCCGATTAAAAAACATGGTGTTCACCTTGTTTCGATGGGTTTCCTGGTGGATGTTGACCAGGCGATGATCTGGCGCGGGCCTATGGTTACAAGCGCGGTAAAGCAGTTTATGCAAGAGGTGGCCTGGGGTGAACTTGATTATATGATCCTTGATTTACCGCCGGGTACAGGTGATATTCAGCTGACAATTGTACAAACCGTCCCTCTGACAGGAGCTGTAATTGTCTCTACTCCGCAGACCGTTGCACTTGATGATGCCCGAAAAGGGGTAGCCATGTTCAACAAAGTAAATGTTCCGGTTTTGGGAATCGTTGAGAACATGGCCTATTTTGTTCCCGACGATATGCCGGAGAAAAAATATTATATCTTTGGCAAACACGGCGCCAGGAAACTTGCTGAACGACTTGAAGTGCCGTTTTTAGGGGAAGTTCCGCTCAGGGAAAGAGTGCGTGAAACAAGCGATACAGGCACGCCAATTGTTGCTGCAGAACCGGAATCGCCTGCTGCTATTGGTTTTAAAGAGATTGCAGACCGGGTGGTTCAGGCTTTAATTACAAGAAACCGGGAAAATGAGGGCACGAAAAAAGTTGATATTAAAATAAGGCCTTAGTGTCATTGTCATTAAAATGGTATAGTGTTTATAAAAAAAATTCCACAAAGTGATCCCTTCGGGGCAAATTCTCCCAACGGGACGCCTTTGGCGCAAGCACCAAATTTCAAACAATTTCTACCCAGAATTCAGGCCTCAATGTTCCGAAAGAGTCAGTAAAAAATGATCCCATCATTTTGGAATTTGTGATTTGGGTAAATCCGAAGCAATGAAAGACGAAGCAGGTAAAACAGGCAGACGAACGATAATTGAGTGGGGTGCAATCATCGGAGTGATTGTTTTACTTTATGCCACAGGCTGGCATACTGAAGTCATCGGAACCATGCAACGAGGCTTACTGGCTACCGGCCTGATAAAACCGGGAATACCTTCGCTTGATGAACAGTTCCCCCAAGCGAATATGGATTTTTATTTCACCGATGAATACGGAAGTGTGGTATCACTTGCAGAATTTGAAGGGAATGTGGTTTTTTTGAATGTTTGGGCTACATGGTGCCCTCCATGTATTGCTGAAATGCCTTCTATCCGTTCTTTGTATGAAGATTTGAAGTATGTTGATAACATCGCATTTGTTCTTGTATCGATGGATGATGATTTTGAAAAAGCACTTCAATTTATGGAACGAAGAGGTTTCGATATGCCGGTCT
>RECI01000152.1 GCA_007694095.1 Balneolaceae bacterium
TCCAGGGCTTCTTTGAGGCGGTCATGTGCGGTTTCATCGCCGGGTACATTATGTGAGGGGTGAATGTACAGTTTCGTGCCTCTTTCCTCCAGGATCTCTGCAACGGTTGTGATGATCATCCAGACCATTGATGTAAAGGCAAGGGTTGATACCGGCCCGATCTTATCGAAGTGATTTTTAAGTTGCACGGAGGCATCTGTCGACGGAACACACGAATCAATAACCACATCTGCAATTTCGAACAGTTTTTTTCCTGATGAATGCCTTGATTTTGTATCGCTGAACGCTTTTTCCGATCCGCATACCACAAGGTTCAGCCCAAGTTCCCTGGCCCGGAGTGCCACATCAATGATAACATTATTGATGCCGGAGTGAGAGAAGAGCCACATGGTATCCTGATCGTGAAGATTATAACTCTTCATGATTTCGCGTCCGTATCCTTCAACCCGTTCAAGAAATACAAACTGGTGAACACCCATATCTCCGTGAATGTGGGTAAAAAAGGAGAGAGGCAATTCTATCATCGGATGAAAACCCACGAACCCGCCAATTCTGGGGTACATTTCTTCCACAGGAATGGTAGAATGTCCGCAGCCAAAGGTGTGCACCCATCTCCCTTTTTCAATAGAATCAGCCATCATAATGGCAGCTTCTTCAATTTTTTTCATTTGAGTTTGTTCGATCTTTTCAAGTACAGATCTTGCGTTACTCAGCCATTCGACAGCTAATCTGCTCATTCGTCTCGGGTTTAATTTAAGGTTTGATTTGAGGATGATTTGCTGCGAAAACCCGCAGAACCATTATAAATAGAATATATGTTGCCACAAGTGCAGCGGGGATAAGTAAAAAGGAAACCCTTAACCCATAAGCGTCTCCAAAAACACCCGCAAGATACGGAAGCAGCATTCCGCCGGTAAGTGCTACGGTAAAGGCGAAGCTAAATGCAGTACCGGTAATACCCGGGTAAAGATCACCTATGTATCCCAGAATCAGCGGGAAAATGGCAGCGAATCCGGCACCCAGCAAAAATATGCTTATCGTTGCCACTACAGTATTTCCTGTATTGAGGAGTAATAATGATGCTGCCATAGCGAGCGCCATACTCAGCTTGATGATTAACGCGGGTGAAAAACTACCCACCAGTTTACTTATCGCAAGACGGCTCAGCATCATTCCAATCCAGAAAAATGAAAGCAACAATACAGATGTGGCAGCATCCACATTCAGTACATCATTAAAATAGGCGGCTATCCAACCCCCTGCTGTAATTTCCATTCCGCTCTGGAAAAAAAGGATGAATGCAAGCAGCAGGAGAATTGGGTGTTTCACAAGAGCAACAGCTTTTTTTACAGGGAAACTATGTGGCTGCTTGGGCTCGGGAAACGAGATAAACAGGTAAAAAACCGTGACCAGCAGCACCATAATGCCAATAGAAGCGAGCAAATGTGTATAGCTGAAATAATCAAGAAGAACGCCCAGGATCAACGGTACTCCAAATGCCCCGGCGCCGAAAAAAACACCAAGAAGGGATAGTTTTGCGCTTCTGTCACCTTCGCTGATATCGCTCACCAATGCATTTGCTGCACCATTCATCAAACCGCCCCCAAAACCAAAAAGGAAAATGAAAATTGAAAACGGGCCAAACCCGGGAGAAAAAGCAACACCTTGCATACCGAAAAGGATCAGCAGCGTGCTGGCTGTCATAAGTTTTTTATAGCCGAACCTGTCAACAACAGGCCCGAAAACCAATGACGCTGTCAGTATTCCGAGATTCATCAATGTAAACAGAAAACCGGCTTCTGCCATTGTGATTTCAAACCGGTTGATGATTTCCGGTAAAATGGAACCCAGCGTGGTCAATGTTACCCCAAACAAAAGCAGGCCAAGGCATGCAGATGTAAAAAGGATGTTTTTTCTGCTTTTATTCATAGGTATCTATTCTCTTTATGGATGCCAGAGCGAGGCGGGCAGCTCCATATAACCCGGCGAATTTTCCAAGAGCAGATAATTCTATGGAAGCCTGTTCAATGGCTATGGGCTGAGCCCATTTTTTTGCTTCAGTGATTATTTGGCCAACCAGCGGTGCAGCCGATTCAAATACACCCCCTCCCAGGATCACTTTTTCGGGGTTAAAAATACTCACAAGGTTTGCAACTGACATTCCCCAATATTCAACAGCTTCAGCGATGACCTTTTTTGCAATGGTGTCATTTTTTTTCGCCGCTTCAAAAATATCTTTTGCAGTAAGCTTGTTGGGCGGTATACCATCAAGTTCTCCCCTGTAGGCTGGCATCTCTGCCAGGTAATTTCTGTAAACACGGGCAAGTCCGTCGCCGGAAGCATGATATTCAAAACATCCGAATTGCTGGTAACCAGCAAAATATGGCCGGTTAAGTGCCATCCAGCCAACGGCGCCGGCGCTGTATCCTGTGCCCTGTATTACTGTACCGTTAGCAAGAATTCCGGCTCCTATACCTGTGCCTACTGCCAGGTATATCGCATTCCTGCAGCCGCGCGCTGCACCGCGCCATACCTCTCCCAGGATATAACAGCTCCGGTCACTGTCAATAATAACCGGGATTTCCGAATCCAAACTATTCCGAATTTCATCAAGCAGCGGGTATGATTCCCAACCCGGGAGATTAGGTGCCCATACAGTTCCCTTTTCAGGATTGTAAATTCCCGGAACACAAATCCCGATAGCTTTTAACCGGCTGCCCGAGCTTTTGAATGTACTCTCTTCAAATTCACGGATCATTTCACATATTGTGCGGCCCACTTCCCTTCCTGCAAGTCCCGATACAGAAGCCGTATTCTCCTGGAGAAGTTTGCCATCCTCTGAAAACAGCCCCCCGGCAATCTTTGTGCCTCCAACATCAATAGCTGCTATATGAATCATTGACCCGGTTTTCCTGTATTAAGCTCCATCTTTCCAAAGTCTGCAAAATCCCCATTCAAATCAATTTAATTGATGTGGTGATTGGTTCTAATGGAAACGATGTCGTTTTTTGCTTTCAGCTTTCAGCTTTCAGCTTTCAGCTATCAGTGATGCAGTGTCATTTTCTGTTATGTGGCTAACCCCTTGCAATATTTCGCCTCTTATACTAGTTTCATATTTACACCATAACGAAACTAAACGTCATGCCAAGCATTACAGTCAAAAATATACCAGATTCTATTTACAACAAACTAAAGCAACAGGC
>RECI01000115.1 GCA_007694095.1 Balneolaceae bacterium
TCAGGTTTAAACCCTATAAATACGACCTGGTGCCGTATATGGGAGAACAGGTGCTCAATTTCAGAAACCATAAATCTGTCAACGGTAGCGTAGACCTTTGCAGCGATAGCGTAAAAGGTCGAAGTCGAGCTCATCTTTTGAACGCGAAAGCGAGATCTCCTTTTGTATGGGTAGTTCATAATTTTTTTTAAACGTTTTGGACAGATATGGTTTAAAAACTACTTTCTGATAAGTTTTATACTGTCATGACACCACGCTGTCACACACCCTTCTTAGCTTACAATCAGTACCGTATAACCGGTACTTTCATCAAGATAGACGCAGATTGATACCAAAAGACCCCATTGTTGTTGACATGATGCCTCTTTCCTGCAGGATGCAGCCATACCGTTTCCAGGGGAAATCGGTACTGTCAGCACAGGTTATAAATGTCCCTTCCCGCAAACTTGAAATTACACCGCTGGGCAAGCAGCTTCATTATGTAACCGATTCTGGTTCCTGAATTAAAACTTCAGCCGGAATTCCAAGTTTTCGATACAAGATTTTAATTTGACGAAGTGAAAGTGATCGTTTGCCGGATAAAATTTCGCTGGCCCTGGATTTTGATCCAAGCAGTTTTGCCAATTCTTTTTGTTGCATTCCTAATTGTTCCATCCGAAATTTTATAGCTTCAACCGGTTTTGGAGCTTCAATAGGAAAGTGCTTTTTTTCATATTCATCGACTAAGATCCCTAAAATTTCCAATTCATCGCCCTCTTTACTTCCGGGCCTGGCATCAAAAATTTCTTCGATTCGATTTAATGCTTTTTGATAATCGTCTTCGGTATGTATGGGTTGAATTTGCATAATAGATATCCGTTTAAATTGTCGTTGCATCAATTTTGTCGTATTCGGCATGAGTACCTGCAAAACGGATGAACACCTGTCCATAGTCATAATTAATTTTGACCACTAACCGATAGTTATTGCCCTTGATATTGAAAACCACTCGATTGTGAGAGAGAATACTGGCATGAGGAAACTTTTTCTTAATATCAGCAGGTGATTTCCAGGAGGAATTTTCAGTTTCAGAAAACCACGCCTTTAAAGCATCTTCACTGTCCGAATGATTGGTCCAAAACTCACGTAATGTTTTTCGGGCAAATACTCGCATATATGAATATAGAAAGTTCCACTAATGGGAACAAATGGAAAAAGAAATCGCTCAACTGGTGCACTATTTTGTCAGAGTGCGTCTAAGTAACACAGAACTGGTCAAATTATTTGTACATGTGCAAAATGACCCGGGTTTGCAGGATTACATTATGATGGATACCCTGATTTATAAGTATGGTTTGCAGAACAAAAGACCGGGCAGAATTTCAATCCGTTGTTTGAGCAGGCTTTCTCGGATCGTTTGGATGGGAATGATTTGGAGGATATTTGGTGACTTTTTAGAAAGTTTTAGCTATTCTACTATAGTATATAGAGTTGTGGTTATTTCAATTGCTCAATTAAACACTTCTGTATGAGATACATAATTCTCTGCTTATCCTTCCTGTTTTCATTGGTTTTTATCTATTCGTGCCATGATGTGGTTGGAGTCTTAGGCAATGACCCTGACGTCGTAACCATTATGTGTCCTGATACCGAACCTGGAGAAATCTTTAGGGTCAATGGTGTAGATTATGAATCTGTGGATAATGACTTACTACGATTAAGAGTAAGTGAGAACTCTGATATGACAACCGTTTGCACATCCCTGGTTACAGATATGAGCGAGTTATTTGCGGGAGAAATTAAAAGATTTTATGGCTCTGACCCGCCTGTTCTTAATGATTTCAACGAACCTATTGGCAATTGGGATGTAAGTAATGTGACGAATATGAGTTACATGTTTTATAACTCTACGTTTAACCAACCTATTGGAAAATGGGATGTAAGTTCTGTTGAGGATATGAGTTTGATGTTCTCCGGGAGTCCCTTTAATCAAAATATTAATGACTGGGATGTAAGCAGTGTGACAAATATGTATAAAATGTTCTACCATAGAATATATATGTCAACACGTTATCGAGATAATGGCCCCTTCAATAAACCGATAGGAGATTGGGATGTGAGTTCGGTGACGAACATGAAACTGATGTTCTCAAATACTCAATTTAATCAAGATATTAGTGATTGGGATGTGAGTTCGGTAACAGATATGTCTGAAATGTTCAGAAAGGGTTCCTTTAACCAGCCCATCGGTGATTGGGATGTGAGTTCGGTGACAGATATGTCTCAAATGTTCAGAGAGGTCTCTTTTAACCAGCCCATTGGTGGTTGGGATGTGAGTAATGTAAAAAATATGAGGCTTATGTTTTTTCAATCCTCATTCAATCAACCTATTGGTGACTGGGATGTAAGTTCTGTTGAGGATATGTTTTATATGTTTGCTGAAACTCCATTCAATCAACCCATTGGAGACTGGGATGTGAGTTCTGTTAAGGATATGAATTTGATGTTTCATAGAAGCTCATTTAATCAACCGATAAGTGATTGGGATGTAGGTTCAGTGAAGAATATGTATTATATGTTTTTTGGAACTCCTTTTAATCAACCCATTGGAGACTGGGATGTAAGTTCAGTGACGAACATGGAATCCATGTTTTCAAACAGTCAATTCAATCAACCTATTGGCAACTGGGATGTGAGCTCAGTAACCGAAATGTTTGGAATGTTTAGAAAGTCACAATTCAACCAACCCATAGGTGACTGGGATGTGAGTTCAGTGACAAGTATGATCGGAATGTTTGCTGAAACTCCATTCAACCAACCTATAGGTAATTGGGATGTGAGTTCGGTTACAAACATGATGGAAATGTTTTTCAAAAGTTCATTTAACCAAAACATCTCCGGCTGGTGTGTCTCAAACCTGATAGGTACGCCGACTAATTTCTCAACCGGCAGTCCCCTTTCAGATAGAAACAGGCCTATATGGGGAACCTGTCCGGGTTAAGTTAAAGAGTATTTTTAAGGTATAAGAACAACGAATCAGAACTTAACCTTAAAACCACATGAAGCAATAGACGAAAAAGACTTCCGAAGTCTCTCTTCATTTTATTAAAACTTCGATTTTTTAATATGTAAGGGTTTCTTTCACAACTCCGAAAGACTTCGGAAGTCTATCGCTTATCCGGGTTAAAAAGTGACCCCGCCGGGACTCGAACCCAGATCTAAAGCTTAGGAGGCTATCGTTCTATCCGCTTGAACTACAGGGTCAATAAAAACAAACTACGCTTTACGAGAGCGTCGCTCTACCGGCTGAGCTACATTGGCTTTTCATTACCTATGATGTAAACTGCAGCTAAACACTTAAATTATGGACTTTTTTTGAAAGGTTATCAGAAATTTTGAACTGAACCCGGTACATATCAGTTTTGTTTGAAAAGCTGAATATAAGATTACTAATGCCCAAAAACAGTCTCAAACGAAATTTGCAGGAAAAGAATTGTCCGGTTTGCAACAGGCCTTTTTCGTGGAGAAAGAAATGGGAAAGAGACTGGGAAAATGTGAAGTATTGCAGCGAGCGGTGCCGGCGTACGAGAAAGTAAATTTGAAAACCCTATAGCTAAACCAGGATTTCCAGTACTTTTTTCACTTGTCTCACAATTCCATCCGGGCCGATCCCCACTTCATCATGCAATTCCCGCTGTGTGCCATGCTCTACGATGATGTCGGGTACTCCCATTATTGTGACCGGTACAGCAACTCCTTTTGATGCAACATACTCTGCAACGGCCGAGCCGAATCCGCCCAGTTTGGTGCCGTCTTCGAGTGTAATGATACTATCGTACCCAGCCAGGATATAATCAATCAGATCGGTATCCAGCGGTTTGGCATAGCGCATATCAACGTGGCCGATTTGGATCTCTTCTTTTTTCAGCTCTCCCATTGCCGCTGTTACATAGTTTCCGATAGGGCCAAAACTCAAAACCGCTACTTTTACGCCCTCGGCAATAACACGTCCCTTGCCAATTTCCGTTTTTTGAAAGCCTTCCCGAATCTCCATCCCGGTTGATTTTCCTCTCGGGTAGCGGATAGCCCACGCGGCATCCTGGTGTTCCGATGCGGTGTAGAGCATATCCCGCAATTCTTGTTCATCCATCGGTGAGGAAACGATCATATTCGGAACGGCCCGCAGGTAAGCCACATCATACAGGCCGTGATGGGTGGGGCCGTCAGCGCCTACAAGCCCGGCCCGGTCGATACAGAAAACAACGGGTAGCTTCTGGATGGCAACATCATGTATCACCTGGTCATAAGCCCGCTGCAAGAATGTAGAGTAGAGTGCGGCAAAGGCCTTTTTACCCTGGGTGGCCAGGCCGGCTGCAAAGGTAACGGCGTGCTGTTCGGCGATACCTACATCAAACGACCGTTCAGGAAAAGTTTTCATCATTGGCCAAAGGCTGGAGCCGCTTGGCATGGCAGGTGTGATTGCAACAATTTCTTCATTATTGGCAGCCAATTCCACCAAAGCCTCTCCAAAAACGTCCTGGTATTTTGGGACTTTTTTATTGCCATTTGACGGCGGTGCCAGCGACTGACCTGTAATTTTATCAAATGGGCTGCTTTGAGCATGCCATTTGGTCTGCTCGCGCTCAGCAGGTGCAAATCCTTTCCCTTTAATCGTTACGATGTGCAGCAATTTTGGGCCTGAAACGGTTCTTAAATCCTCAAGATGGCGGCGCAGTGTATCTACATTATGGCCATCTACCGGTCCATAGTATTTAAAACCGAGTGCCTGGAAAAGGGCGCCGGGGGTAATGGCGGCAGTCATGGCACGCTCGAGCCGGGAGGCGGCTTTACGCATGGTTTCGCCGGCCGATTTAAAATGGCCGAGCAGGTCGTAAAGCTCATCGCGCATTTTGTTAAACGTTTTGCTGGTGGTGATTTCAGCAAGGTATTCTTTCAATGCCCCGACGTTGGGATCAATTGACATGTTATTGTCATTCAAAACAACCAGCATATCACTTTTCAGTGCGCCGCCATTATTCAGTGCTTCAAATGCCATGCCGCCGGTCATGGCACCGTCACCAATAACAGATACAATTTTTTCATCTGTTTTGTTGAGATCACGGGCTACGGCCATGCCCAGTCCTGCGGAGATGGATGTACTGGAGTGGCCTACGCCAAATGCGTCGTATTCACTCTCTGCCCTTTTTGGAAATCCCGAGATACCACTGTACCTGCGGTTTGTGTGAAACTCCTCCCTGCGGCCGGTTATGATTTTGTGGCCATACGCTTGGTGACCAACATCCCATATGATATGGTCTTTTGGTGTATTGTATACATAGTGCAGTGCAACCGTTAATTCCACAACACCCAGGCTGGCGCCAAAATGCCCGCCGTAAACCGAAACAGTATCAATGATATAGGCCCGAAGTTCATCACAAACTTCCTGAAGCTGTTCAGGGCTTAATTTTCTTAAATCAGCCGGATAATGAATAGATTCAAGTAATGGACCCGGTTGCGGTTTGTATAGTTCCATATGATTATTTACTTGCTGTTATCGCTGTCTGCTGAATGATCAATTTGTTCAATCTTAAGTGTGGCTTTTTCCAGTGTTTCGGTACAAATTTTGGAAAGTTTGAGCCCTTCTTCATATAACTCAACAGATTTTTCCAGTGTAATGCTTTTATCACCCAGTTGCTCAACTATTGTTTCCAGTTTTTGTAAAGCTTCTTCGAAGGTAGGCCGTTCCTTTTTAGGCATATTTTTTTTCAAAATTCAAAAATAATTGATTATGAGTATAAATTACGTTGATATATGTACACCATCAACTTGTTTTCACAGAGGGATTGTGGGAGGGAGAAAGGGAGTGAGGGGGTGAATAGTGAAGGGGAGTAGTTGGGTTTGGGTGGGGGTAAGACTATTGATGATTTTATGGATTTTCGGGTTTGATAGGGAATAATGACAGTTAGGTCTTGTTTAGGATAAGGGCTCTTGGCTCTCTGAATTATTTACCAATTGAGCCTGTGGATTTGATTGCCGTTTGAAACAAACCGGATGGCACCTTCCAGGCTTGTATACTTTTGTTTTTCGCTGTATTTGTGAATCCTTGTAACGGCATCTGTGCCGGGGTGGCCAAAGACATTTCGAAATGCCAGCGAAGCCACTGTAATATCGGGCTCAATATATTGCATAAAAACCTCTGTTGAGCTGGTGTTACTTGCGTGATGACCTGCCTTGTAAAGGTCTGATTTCAAAAAATCACCGTAACGGTTCGCAATCCGGGCTTCCTGGGCAGTTTCTGCATCTCCGCTGAATAATATGCTTGTATTGCCATATACCATTTTCAAGGCAACGGAGTGGTTATTCGGATTTCGGTCGCGAGGCGTATTATGTTCCGGTCCAACGATAAATATTCGCAGGGCAGGGTCTGTTTCTATGATATCTCCCGCAGCCGGGTAGGTGATGGGGATATTTTTCTGCCGGGCAAGGTTCATCATGGTTTGATAAAGCATCGAATCATATTCATAATCACTCTGGTAAATTTTAGCGATCTCCATGTTTTCGAGCAGTGCAGGCATTCCTCCGATATGATCGGCATGTGGATGAGACAGAATCACTGCGTCGAGACGGGTAATTCCGATATGCGCAAAATAGGGTAACAAAACACGGTCACCACTGTTACTCATCGGAGACCACCTGCCGGTATCAATCAACAGATGTTTGCCATTTGGTGTTCTGAGATGGATGGCATCGGCCTGGCCAACATCCAGGAAGGTGATTTCAAGTGTTTTATAGGCCGGTTTTTTATATGCCAGTTCCATGAACATCACATTCAGGGAAACCAGCAAAAGGATCAGGATTTTCCATCGTAACATGGATATGTGTATGGAGGCAATCAAAAAAATCATACACAGCCAAACGAAAAATAGGGAAATTGCGGTGTTGTCGAACGTAATATAACTGAATGTATGAGAACCGAGTGAATGGGCCACATTGTGTATCCATAGCAGTGATAGCTGTACGGGTTTTGCTGCCAGATGAAAAACAGTAGCCGAAAGGGGTGTTATCAGTGCAAGTACCAGCCCGATGGGCACTGTTAGCGATAACAGCGGTACAACAAGTGCATTGGCAACAGGACCAATAATCGAAAACTCCCCAAAATAAAAGATCAGGATTGGAAACAGGCCAACCTGTACCACAATGGATACGAGTATGATTGAAATGAATGCCCCGCGGATTCCAAACCTGTATTTATATGGGACCATTTTTTGTGTTTGAGGCATCAGCAGCAAAATGATAAAAACGGCCGAAAAAGAGAGCTGAAAACCGATCTCGAACAATTGTTGTGGATTTATAAGGAGAATGATGATTGCTGCGACTGCCGTGAGGTTAATGGAGTTTCGCACTTTATGAAATAGTTTTCCGTAGGTAATCAGCCAGGCCATCAGTGATGCCCTGGATACGGATGGACTGAAACCAGTCAGCCCCGCATACCCTGTGAGAAGTACCGTAAGCATAATCAATCCAAACCACTTCCCCTTCTCTGAACCCCATAAAAATGGGATAATGAGCCAGAACGGCGCCACAATAAAGCCAACATGAAGCCCCGAAACCGCCATGATATGAGAAAGGCCGGATCTGGAAAATTCCAGCCTGGTTTCGGGTGTCAGTTCGTCCTTGTAACCAAGCAGCAACGCCTTGGCAAGGCCTGCATATTCCCTGTCAAAAAGAAGGTCGGCATTTCTCTGTACATAAGCCCTGAATGGTCCCCAGTTAAAAATGCCACTGTTTTTGGTATGCTTAAGTGCTGCCAATTCACCATGGGCGGCAATCTTACGGTTATGCAGCCAACCGCCATAATCAAACTCATGGGGATTCCGGCGTTCGGGGAATGCGTAAAACCGTATCATGGCCTGTATGAAATCACCTGCCTGTATTTGGTAGTGCTGGTTCCGGTCGCCGTATAAACGGATACGATAGGGTTGCTGCCATTCTGTAGTATGCTGGAAAAGTGTGCTCGTTACATCCACCTCAAATACCGGCCTGTCTGACCCGCTTCTGCCTGATGAACGTACTATGCCTGAGATCTCCGCTTGTTCCCATTCGAACAGATGCACCGGCGCGGCATCATTGATAGATGTAAGTTTCCTGTACTCCCCGGCTTGATGCATAAAAAAAGCTGATGAAAAGATCATCATCATATAGAAAAGTGAAGAGAGATTACCGCCGGCGAGAATCAACTTTTTTCTTACGTAAAATTCAAACAGTCCCCACAAGAGCAAACAGCCTGCGAATAACAACAAACCACCTAAAATAGAAATTTTTACAACGTGAGCAGTTGTAATTCCGGCCATCAACAGCAGCATAATTCGCACTGCAGGATATGCCGCAAAAGGAAACCGGTATGGTATTGGATGACCCATATTTATATGAACCGGCAGGAAAGGAATTCTTACAGAAAACCCGGAATTTTTTATGCTGAGATCCCGGACTGGTTTTTCTTATACCATTTGGCAATTACCATTCGGTATTCGGTCAATTTTTTTGATTTGCGATAAACCGAATCACCGATAAACCGATTGACCGATCTGTGTTGACCCTTAATTCGCCACTCGCCATTCGGTTCTTCGGTTATTCGGTCATTCATCTCCTTGATTTGCGATCGAATAAATTATTATCCTCAATTTTATCAAGTACTTCTTTACTTTTTTACAAATTTATGTAAGAAATTTGGTTTTTTTGGTTCTTACTTATTAGATGCCAATATCAATTAAACAATTATCAAGATGAATAAAGAAGAATTAGAAGAAAGACTGATCGATTTTTCAGTAGCAATCATACAACTTACAGATAGTCTTCCTAATACGAGAGCCGGAAACTATTTGGGTGGTCAACTCATCCGTTCGGGAACTTCTGCGGCACTCAATTACGGAGAAGCCAGAAGTGCGGAATCCCGGAAAGATTTCATTCACAAATTTCAGGTGATTTTAAAAGAACTAAGGGAATCATATATAGCTTTGAAAATCATATCCAAAGCAAGGCTTTATGATCAGGAAATTGTTATCGAAAAATCACTTTCTGAATGCAATGAGCTTATTTCCATTTTTGTAAAAAGTGTTCAGACAGCCAATAAAAACAAAAAGAACAGCAGATGAAATTCGAAAGACCGAATCACCGATAAACCGATTGACCGATTTGGTTGGTCTCCCTTCATTCGTCAATCGCCATTCGGTTCTTCGGTTATTCGGTCATTCACCTCCCTGATTTGCGATAAACCGAATCACCATTCAGCTTTCTGTACTCCCCCCTCGAATCTCACCTATCTTCTGCCTATTTTTACCGGCAACATTGCAGATTCAAATTTCAATACAAAGAGCTTGGACAAAATCACAATCAAATCACTGAAATTTCGGGGAAATCACGGGTATTATGATCACGAAAGAGAAACGGGAAATGATTTTGAACTGGACATTACTGCGAGCGGCCATTTTAAGCCGTCTATCCAGGAGAGTGATCTGAACATGACATTTGACTACGAGCGCGCCCAGGAAATTGCCGCAGGCATCATCCATGGGCCTTCAGTAAAACTGATTGAAACTCTTTGTTTCAACATTGGTGAACGTATTTTTGAGCAGTTTTACTATGTAAAAAAGTTGAAGGTATCGCTCAGAAAAATGAGTCCACCGGTAAAAAATCCTGCCAGGTACGCTGAAATTACAATGAAATGGAAACGGTAATCATAGCTCTCGGCAGCAACCTGGGCAACCGGCTGGCAACCATCCGGAAAGCCGGCAAATTTTTGGCGGATCTTTCACATGACCCTGTAAAAAAAGCATCCATCTGGGAATCCGAACCAGTTGGCGGGGCACTTTATACGTTTTATAATACCGCGGCAGTGATCACTACCTCAGCCAAACCTGCTCACTTGTTGGCTCAATTGAAACAGTTTGAACAGCAATGCGGACGCGAAACAAATCCTGTCCGCTGGGGACCCCGTATCCTTGATCTTGATATAATCGGCTTTGGAAACTTGGTGATTGAGGAGGATAACCTTATTATTCCTCATCCGGAGTACACAAAAAGACTTTTCGTATTATTGCCAATGGCTGAAATTGTTGAAAACTGGGTTGATCCTGAAACCGGGGCGAATCTTGCGGAGATGATTAATAGTGCACATGAATCTGTACTTAAACAAACAGAACTTGTATGGTGATCATGTTGAATCCCGATAACCTCAACTATGCCGGCAAATATGCGCAATCATTTTGATTTTATTGCTATTGAGGGTGTAATTGGCGCCGGTAAAACAACCCTTGCCCAGCTCATTGCCGAAAGAAACGGAGCCCGGCCGGTTTTGGAGCAGTTTGAAGAAAATCCTTTTTTGCCCAAATTTTATCAGGACCGAAAACGTTATGCATTCCAAACGCAACTTGCATTCCTTGCAAGCCGGTTTAAACAGCAGGAAAAAATGACCAGCCGGGATTTGTTCGACAGGTTCATAATTTCCGATTATATTTTTGAAAAAGACCGTATTTTTGCCCGGCTTAATCTTGATGATGATGAGATGGCTCTTTATGATACGATTTACAGTATCATGACAGGTATTTCTGCAAAACCTGATTTGGTTATTTATCTTCAGAGTACGGTTGAAAGATTGATGGAAAATATCGTGAACCGCGGCAGGGATTATGAAAGGCACATTACTCCGGATTACCTGAAGGAATTAAGCGATGCATATAATCAATTTTTTTATCATTATAACAAAGCTCCATTGATTATTATCAATGCTTCAAATATCGATTTTGTAAATAATCCGGAACATCTTGCTTATATTGAAGAACAGATATTTGAGCAACCTATCAGGAGCAACACACACATTCACATTATTCCAGATTCATGATTCGCTGGCTCTTAATTGCACTTTTTATTTTTATTATCATCAGGATTATACGCGGGCCTAAAAACAGGAAAAGGCCATCGATACGATTTCATTTCGGCAATATGAAAAATCGCAACGGGCGTTATGGAACCCGGCGCCCAAGGCTGGATGATATTGAAGAAGCAGAATTTGAAGACATCACCGAGAAAGCCAAAAAAGAGAAAGATTCATGAGTTTTGAAAAAAAACACGAATTAGGGTACCAGCTGTTACACGAAAAAGATCTTGACAGCAGCCTTGATACAGCCCGCCAGCTGCAGAAAATGAAACCGGATGCCCCGGAAGGATACACACTTGAGGCGGAGGTGATGCAGAAACTGGACCAGTGGGATGCCAGCATCAAATCGCTGAATGATGCGATAGAACTGGATGGAGATTCGGGCAGGCTTTACAACCTGCGCGGCTACGCATACCTGAATAAAGATATGCTCGAAAAAGCACGCGAGGATTTTGAAATGTCAATAGCCCTTGACAATCTTCCCTCCGCACACCGTAATGTTGTGTTATACAAACTGATGACGGGAAAGGGAAATGAAGCGATCACCTATCTCCTTGACCGCATCCGCACAGATCCCCGTGACGTTGAAAACTGGATTTTGATGGGAGATCTGATGAAAAAAGGGGGACACGAGGCCAAAGCCCGCAGTTATTACGAGCAGGCACTAAAGATGGATCCTCACAACGAATATGTGAAGGAGCTGCTTAAGTAAAAGGGCAGGATTTTACTCTGCTGCCACCGTTTCGGTATCTCGAACATACCTATTCAACCATTCAGATTGCTCCCACAACATATGCAGTACCGATTCTCTTGCACGGTAGCCGTGGCTCTCTTCGGGCAGCATTACCAGCCTTGCTGTTCCTCCGAGCCCGCTGACGGCAGCGTACATCCGTTCACTTTGCATGGGGAAGGTCCCGGAGTTATTATCTTCGGCACCATGAATAAAAAGGATCGGTGTATCAATTTTCTCTGCGTGCATAAACGGTGACATCCCAAAGTATATATCGGATGCATCCCAGAAATTCCGGGGTTCTGCCTGGAATCCAAAGGGTGTGAGGGTTCTGTTATACGCTCCACTTCTTGCTATACCAGCCCTGAAAAGATCAGAATGGGCCAGCAGGTTCGCTGTCATGAATGCACCGTAACTGTGACCGCCAATGGCCACCCTGCCGGGATCTCCCACACCACGCCGTTCCAGCTCATTAATTACGGCATCGGCGCTCATTACCAGTTGTTCAACAAAAGTGTCGTTGGGCTCGGCATCACCTTCACCTACAACTGGCATGGTTGCATTTTCAACTACTGCAAATCCGAGTGTAAGGGCAAAGTGCGGGCCCCAATGGCTCATGCCCGCAAAACGATAGGGAGAATCGGCCACCTGACCGGCTGCATCCGCACTTCTGAATTCCCTTGGATAAGCCCAGATAAGAACAGGAAGCGGGCCATCATCTTCAGCATTATATCCTGGCGGAAGGTAGAGCGTGGCAGAAAGCTGAACGCCATCGTCCCGCTTATATTGAATAAATTCCTTATGAACATCTCTCAAGCCGGGTGTTGGATGGTCAAAATGTGTGATCTGATCAATTTCACCGGTTTTTGTATTCCTGATAAAAAAATTGGGCTGTATATCCACCGATTCACGGCGCGTGAACAACCTTTTGCCATCATCATCAAGTAAGGTGATGATTTGTTCGTAATAAGGAGATTCCGACCTCCATAATTCTTCGGTTTCGCCGGTGTCAAGATTTAAAACAGAAAGAAAGGGTCGATTACCTTCAGGAGTTGCACCAATTCCGGTCATAAGTAAAGAACTGCCACCGTTGGTGGTATTCAAAACCCAGGTGCCGGATTCTGACCGTTTCATTTCCGGTGTGCCCGGATCGTTATAACGATCTTCAGTTGATAAGTCGAAAATGAGGACAGGTTCGGCGGCCGGATCATCCGGTGAAATTTTCCATGTTCTGCGGTGCCTGTCTTCCCTCCAGAATTCAGTAATCAATGCAAACCCTTCTTCGGCCCATTGCAACCCGGTATAACGGTATTCGAGATCCATAAGCTGCCCGGGTTCAGAAGTGAATGGTGCACGGAGCATATAGAGCCGGTCCCGTTTGGGGACATCAACAGAAGGGTCTCCTCCATCAAGTGCTTCCACCCAGCTTAGTGTGGCAGGAACATCATTCCGCCAGCTTACGTTGCGAGGACCCTCTGTTGTGGCAGAAAATGCTATAGGGACACGGTCGGCCAAAGGAAGTTTTGCAAACTGATGGACAAGAATTCCGTTTCGATCGAGGACCTGTATATTCTGTGGAAATCTGAATGCCGGAACCTGGTATGAAAAGGGCCTTTCTGTCTTGTTAACGAGAATATAATTCTGATTCGGTGACAATTCCACAGATCTGTAAATGGCCGGTTCACCAAGCAGTTTTACAGAACCTTCAATGCTGATCTCCGCCAGTTGGGAGGTAAAATAATATTCAAAAAGTTCTTCATCATGGCTGTTTTGAAGTAAATCCTGGTATGTACGTGCAGGACGGGCTTCCCCATAATTTTCCTGGATTACCGGTCCTGCCGGAACCAGGCGCTGAACCGGAACATCACCGCGGTTTCCAGGCACAAGCTGAACAATCAATGAGTTACTGTTCTGAATCCAGATGAATGGTGATCCGTAGTAGGTATTATTCACCCTCTGGTTCAGCAGCCTGCCTGCAGTCGCATTTTCTACATCGGCAATCCACAGTTCAAGCCTGTTGTCTTTGGCGAGTAAAAAAGCGATATAGTTGCTGTCTGGTGACCAGCTTACATTTGTAATTCGTGCATTTTCCGGCAATCCTTCAATGTCCCGATCCATACCTGTTTCCGGATTACGCAGGGTTAAGCCGGTAAAATATCCGGGCCGGCTTGGCCCGTTTGTGTTCGGGTTGATCCGGATACCTGCAAGCCGGAGTTCCGGCTGGGCCATTTCTTCTATGGATGGCAGTGAAGGAACATGTTGCAAAAGAATAGTTGAACGATCCTGCGAAAGGTGTAATGACGGATTCCGGGCCCCGTCCACCAGGTCAATCAGTTCCTGTGATGGAACCATGTACCGGTCCTGTGCGTCTGCAGAGTGGGTAAAAAAAAGAAAAAACAGCAGCAATAAAAGCGATCGCTTGTTACTCATGATGTAGCTGATTTTGAAGATTTATAAACTTTTATACACCTGTAATGTAGGGTGATCATGTTTAAAAATCCTGTAAAATCAACAAAGCGAATATGGCTGATACCTGATTTTATTTCAAATTAACGAACTGCAGCGGTATCCCGAAATCCTTGGTTTTAAGGTGCTGGATTACTTCCTGGAGTTCATCGATCTTTTTCCCGGTAACACGGACGCGGTCTTCCATAATAGCAGGCTGAACTTTGAGCTTGAGGGTTTTGATCTCTTTTACAATTTTTTTTGCGGTCTCCCGGTCAATCCCCTCTCTGATGGTGGCATTCATTTTGACATGCCCCTGGCTTGTCCCTTCTTCCTCCCCGTATTCAAGTGCTTTTGGTTCGAGATTCCGCTTAATGAGGTGTTTGATCAGAGTATCCTTCATCGCGCGAAGTTTCATGCTTTCAGCGGCCACGAAGTGGATGCGGTTTTCCTTTTTGTGATATTCCATTTCGGCATGAAGTCCTTTAAAATCATATCGGGTAGATACTTCTTTCAACGTATTGTTTACAGCATTATCCACTTCCTGGTGGTTGATTTCGTTTACTACATCAAATGAGGCCATGATCTTTATTTTTTCATGTATGTTTACTGGAATAGAAAAGATAATGAACTTAATATCTTTTTTGACAGAAAATCTCCCATTTTTGGAATCATGATTGTGGCCGCCTGGTACTATTACATTGTACTGCTGATGATTGGTGTAATAAAAGGGTGGAAATACTGGCGAAGCAGAAATGACAGTCTGCGGCCGTTGAATTAACCCCGACTTTGAAACTCTCAGGAATTCTTACTTTAAATAAAAAAGCTACATCATTGAGTTTCAATGCCTGTCCCGTACAGCCCTGTCGGGGTCGGCCCGGAGGGCAAAAAAGGCCTAACGGCTTTTTTGGGTTAAAATGTAATACTATAGTTGAGGCTGATATTCCAAAGGGGATCAGGATTACCTGTGATATCACTGTCGATAATTTTGTTGATAACAGAGGAAAGCGACAACGGAGAACCCTCAAATCCAAGTGTTATCGTTGATGCTGCATAAAAACCATCATTATCTTCAATTTTCAAATAATACACCTGAGGCAAGAACGTAATGTGCAGCCTGCGGGTCAGATTCAGCCCGGGAAGCGCAGTATTAAGGCTCAAAAAATGAGATTCCTGAGGAAACGCTCCGTCCAGTGCCCCTCCGCGCAGATAATAAAGTCCCAGATCAAAGCTTTCTGTTATCTGATAGC
>RECI01000093.1 GCA_007694095.1 Balneolaceae bacterium
AGATTTATGATTAATAAACCGGTATTGTTGCCCCTGCTGTTTAAAACTGCTGCTATGTATGAACCGGCATTTTCCTCCCCCAGGAATGTTACTGCGAGCTTTTTATCCTCACCTGTGGTAAATAACCGGTAATAATGTTCCATGGGAAATGGGAGTACGCTCTCCATAAATGCAAGATAGCGCACATCATCTCCTGCTGAATCATCCCAAAATTCATTCAATACATTTGGCAGCCAATCGCTAAGAAGAGGATGATTTTTGTTTGAACAAAAACCACGTTCTGCCCAATATGCCAGGTTTCCTGGCTGAATATCACCCTTTTTTTCGAATGGATTGTTGATAGAAACAGGCTGCCCATTCCTGAATACAAAATAATAATCGTCCACACCATTGGTAAGGATGATAAGCGGGGCATCGATTATGCTGTTATACCGTGCTGCCTGTTCGGCAGCAGCAACATTCAGCGGCACCGTTTCGGCCTTACATTCGATCAGTATCTGCGGCTCCATTTTGTCATTGTAGAGAAGCAGATCCGCACGTCCCCGTACACTTTCCCTTCTTATAGATACCGGCAGCTCAAACGCAATACGGCTTTTTTTCCAGCCGGCTTCATTAAGCAGGTATTCTACCCATTTCAGCCTCACTCTCTCTTCGGGGAGATTTTTATAACGTTTTCTCAGGATGGGATTGTAGAGCCATTTATTGTCCTGCTCAACGATAAATCGTGGGAAATGATGGCGTACAGTACTTTTCATTATCTCCTAACCTGGATAGACCGGAATTTCCAAATCACAAATCACAAATTCCAAAAAAGTTGGTAACAATTATTAACTGATTTATTCAGAACATCATGGCCTATATTGCGTGTAGCAAATCTTTGAAATTTGGTGCTTGCGCCAAAGGTGTCCCTTTGGGAGAATTTGAATTTTTTGCCGTTTATCAGAAGAGTACTTACCTGATTTAATTCCTTTCTCACTTTAATCAGTCAGCCTGAGAACCTGCTATTTTTTCCGTCTTTTTTTAGTACTTCCTGAGGGTCGCTTCTTGTTATTGCTGTCGATTTCCGGTGTTTCATCTTTTTTGCCGGCCATCTGTTTGTTAATGAAAGCCTGTTGACCAATAGAGAGTACATTGTAAACGAGGTAATAAAGACTCAGGCCCGATGCAAAATTATTGAACACAAAGAGAAGTACAAATGGAATCATGTACATAAACACTTTCATGTTCGGAGCGCCTGCCGGGGTTGATCCTGTACTCATTCCACCCGATATTTTCGACTGGAAGAACATAGCTGCCGACATCAGCAGAACAAAGCCTGCAATCTGGTCGCCCAGCAGCGGAATACTGAACGGCAGACTCAGGATGTAATCGGGTGCCGAAAGGTCATCCGCCCATAGAAATGGCTGCTGCCTGATTAGCATCGAATTCTGGAAGAAGAAAAAGAGTGTAATAAGTATCGGGAACTGCAGCAGCATCGGTAAACAGCCGCCAAGCGGATTCACTTTGGCTTTCCTGTATAATGCAATGGTCTCTTTTTGCTGCTTCTGCGGATCATCCTTGAATTTTTCCTGTATCTCCTTCATTTGCGGCTGAAGCTCTTTCATGGCCGCCATACTCTTGAAACTCTTCTGCGTTAACGGAAATAGAAGTAATTTCACAATCACTCCAAACAGGATAATTAATACCCCGTAATTGCCGATAAACATGCTGCCAAAAGTAAAAAATGGTATCACCATATAGCGCACGAGCGGATCGGCAAACCAGCGAATGAGGGCATACCCTATTTCCACAACGTCGTAGGCTGTGCTGTCAAAGTCCCTCAGATCGTAATATTGCAAAGGCCCTGCATACAATTCATAGGATAGTGTGGGATGCTGTACAAAATTTGACTGTACATATACCTGGTATCTGTGAACTGTTTCTGGAAGTCCTATCTCCCCGACAATTTCGCCCTGCAGAATCGCGGCATTTGAGTGGGTTACCGGTTTGATAAACTGTCCGAAAAACCGGGTCTTCGTCATTACCCAGTCAATATTCCCGTTGAATCGCTGTTCGCCGCTACCCTGCTCGCCAAGCTGGAATTTTTCCCTTCCACCCCCAAGATAAACATTTGCCTCAGTTCCAAGCGCGTCCTGCGCAAAATCACGTTCTGTAAGATTAAGGGCCGATTTCCATCCGAACTCAACATTAGTCCCGCTGATATGCCTCTCCATATCCACAAACAGGATATCCAGGTCAAATGCATACTGGTTTGCATAAAATGTATAATGAAAAATAATTTCAGAATCATTATCAACCCTGAGGCGGTACGATACCTGCGTTCGCTCGCTGTTGTCAAGCTCAATTAGAGTTGATTCGGTCAGCGCTTCAAAAATCAGCTCATTTGTTTCAATATTGTAATTTTGCTGCGACAGAAAACCGAGTGAATATGCGGACCGTAGTGTGTCCATGATCATTTGCACAGGCCTCTGATCCCAGGTATTGTGCTCGAAAAGTGTGAACCGAACTGGCCCTGCACCCAGTGTTGAAAGTTCAATTTCGTAAAGCGGGGTACGAATAACGGTAATCAGTGTATCCCCTTCACTGGCATCGGCAAACAGGCCAAGTGCTCTTGTGGGGGTGGTGATTTCACCTTCTGCAATGTCAACATCTCTTTCCGGCAGTTGCTGTATGGTTGCATCACGTGTATCCGGCTGCAGTGCATCAGGTGAATCCTGTAATTCAGCCTGTGCGGCCGCGATACTGTCGCGCTCTGCCTGCCGTCTCTGCATCTCTTCCTGGCTTGGCATGGTGTACATCGCCCACGACAATGTGAGAACAAAAATAAGCACAAGTCCGATTACGGTATTTCTATCCAAAATTAAACGTTAATTAAGTTAAACGATTGATGTTATCAGGAGCTTTTTTTTCACTTTTTTTACTCAGGATAAACAATTTATCTCTCGCTTGTTTCAGCAGGAAAATCATATCCCTGTAGATATCCCCATATGTCAGGCTCTCTTTATTTGCAATAAAAACTGCATGCATCCCAAATGTATTTTCTGAAAAGATATCCCCAAGAAAGTGCTGGTTGGTGCGATATACTTCACGCATCAGCCGTTTGATTTTATTTCTTCTGACAGCTTTCCTGATTCTTTTTTTGGGTGCAATAAACCCAACAAAACACCCCTCGGCAGGATCTGCATAATATCGGAATCGGAGCTGGAGAGAATCGGAATTGTACACGGTTGATTTTTCAAACAGGCGTTCAAAATTTCGCCTTCCACGAAGAATTTTAGATCGTGGCAGTGAATGATCGGGGGTAGTTTCCCCGCTATTTGGGTCCTTTTTCATCACTAACGGTAAGCTTGTGCCTACCTTTCGCCCGGCGACGGTTAATTACATCCTGCCCGTCTTTGGTTTTCATTCGTTTTCTGAAGCCGTGTTTATTCGCTCTCTTACGCTTGCTTGGTTGGTACGTACGTTTTGTCATGAAATTCTGTAATAATAAAAATCCAGTTTTTTGATAGACCCCAAAAATAAGAAGAAAAACAGAAAAATCGAACCAATATTTCCAGAGAAGTTACCCCATTTTTTAAAACCTGGTGTACCTGTTTCAAAAGCCGCATTGTATCATTCCCTGCAATCATCATCGTTTTTTGAAAATCATAAACCCGATTCGGCATAATCTCATCCGGAATAGAATGTATTTTTTGCTGAAATCGGATAACCGTTCTGAGATTGAAAACTGTAAGTAGTACTGCTTCAACGATAAAACTATGGATAAATCATCTGACGAATATTTCCGGGATCATCCCAATCATCTTAAATGGCTCATTTTTGAAAAATCCGTCAGATGACTATACGACATTTCATCCCTGTACTCATTAAATTATCAGTATATCTGTTTAACATTAGATACAAATTATGCAATTTGAAATTGAGCCCTGATTTACGTCATTATAATGTAATTTGAATTGCGTTATGCGGCAGGCTCTAAGCCTTATTGTATTAATTTTATATAATTAACAACATGAGCAATTAAATTTTGTCTTATGCATTATCCTGTTTAAATCCAGAATGCCATGCAAAAACCTCTTGCCGTTTTACTGTTTATCTTCTTTTCTATTCCACTCATTACCTCTGATACGATATCACAGAATCACGGAGAGATCAGTCCGCAGATTCTTGAATCAACCTGGGATGCCCGGTGGATTATGCACCCAACTGGCTCCAATACCGATTACGGAGTTTTTCATTTTCGGCATACGTTTGAACTGGACGAAGAGCCCGATTCTTTTATCATTCACGTTTCCGGCGATACACGATACAGGCTTTTTATTAACGGGCGGCCGGTGGCCAAAGGCCCGGCTGTGGGTGACAATCATAACTGGCGATTTGAAACGGTAGACATAGCCGGGTACTTGCAGCAAGGTACCAATGTAGCCGCTGCAACGGTATGGAATTTTTCTGAATACAATGCCCTGCAGCATCACAGCTATCGAACGGCATTTATTATGCAGGGTAATACGGAAACCGAAGCTGTTATCAATACCGGCCCCGGCTGGAGTGTGACCCAAAACAAAGGTTACAGCCCCATTCCCGTATCCTATCAAACGGTTGACGGATATTACGCCTCACCACACGGTGAGCATCTTATAACCGAAGCTTATCCCTGGGGATGGATGGAAGCAGGCTATGATGTTTCCGGCTGGGATACGGTGCGCCTGTATGAGCCGGGCACACCACGCGGAACCAATCCATATGGCAATTTGTATGGCTGGAACCTGATTCCCCGAAATATTCCGTTGATGGAAGAACGGAATGAGCGAATTCCCGTACTTAGAAGAGCTGAAGGAATCGGAATGAACGATGGTTTCCTGAGAGGAACATCCCCGTTACGGATTCCCGCAAACAGCCGGACGGTTCTCCTGCTCGATCAGACCTACATCATCAATGCCTACCCGGTATTGCATATCTCAGGGGGAAGAAATTCAGAAATCAAACTCATTTACGCCGAATCGCTGCGTTATCCAGACAACACCAAGGGCAACCGCAATGAAATTGATGGAAAACAAATTCTCGGTTTTCATGACATTTTTATCCCCGATGGAGGCGAAAACCGTACCCTTCAAACACTTTGGCTGCGATCGTACCGATATATTCAATTGGAAATAGAAACGAAGGATGATCCGCTTTTACTTCACGATATGTACGGTATATTCACCGGCTATCCGTTCGAGGAAAATGCACAGTTTCATACGGATGATGAAACCCTCACCGATATCTGGGAAGCCGGCTGGCGCACCGCACGGCTCAATGCGTTCGAATCGTATTGGGATTGTGCCTACTACGAGCAGCTTCAGTACGTTGGCGATACTCGCGTTCAGGCGCTCATAAGCCTCTATGTTTCGGGCGACGACCGCCTCATGCGAAATTCCATCCTCCATTTTAATGATTCACGCATGCCCGACGGTATCACCATGAGCCGGTATCCATCGCGACATCCACAATATATCCCGCCGTATGCCCTGCTCTGGATTCCCATGATCCACGATTATTGGATGCACCGAAAAGATGACGATTTTGTGCGGCAGTTTTTTCCCGGAATCCGCAGTGTGATCAGCTGGTATGAAGGACACCTGGATAAAGAACTGGGCATTCTCGGCCCTATGCCGTGGTGGAACTATGTGGATGCGGCACGGGGATTTGCCCGCGGCACGCCACCCGGCTCTGACGACGGCAACTCTATTGTGATTACACTTCAGATGCTTTATGTGCTGGAATATGCACTGGAACTGGCAGAAGTGTATGGTGAAACCCACGATGCCGCCCGTTACCTTGAACTCATCGATACACTTCGCAAATCCATTCCAAAACACGGCTGGAACGAGGAGCGACAGCTGATGGCCGATACCCCACAACACGACCGTTACAGCCAGCATGCCAACATCCTTGCAGTTTTAACCGGGCTGATTCCGGAAGACGAACAGGCCTCACTAATGCACAGAATCCTTGAAGAACAGGATCTTGTGCAGGTTACCTATTATTTCCGCTTTTACCTTACGCGGGCAATGAACAAGGCTGGCCTTGCCAATGAATACCTGGAACATCTTGGACCCTGGTACGATGCCCTTGCCCTGGGCATGACAACCTTCCCCGAACACCCTGAACCCAGCCGCAGTGATGCCCATGCATGGAGTGCAAGCCCCAATTACGATTTCCTCGCTACGGTTGCCGGCATCCGCCCCGGTTCACCGGGTTTCGAAACGGTGTTGATAGAACCCAAACCCGGACATCTTGAAAACATCGAAGCGAAGATGCCCCATCCCCTTGGAAATATTGAAGTGAGCTATATCATAAACACCAACAAAATAGAAGCTGAGATTACCCTTCCCGAAGGACTCTCCGGAAGTTTTGTGTGGATGGGACAGCGCGTTGAACTGAGTGAAGGTACACAAAGAGTAGTGATGTAAAAATGTTTAGCAAAAAAAAGATCCTTGTACTCGCAGCCTTTTCTTTGGCATTCATTATTGCCATAATCATCCGTAATACGGAAAAGTATGAGGCCAACCGGGTAGTTGCCGGACATTTTTACAGTGAATTATATCAGCATTGCGGCGCTGCCTATGAAGGGCGTATTGCGGCAAACAACCATACATACCCGTTCATAAATGATGACCAGGTTATCGTTGCCCATATCAGGATTTGCAGAAGAGACAGAATGAAAATTGCCCTTCATGTATTAAGTTCCAACGGGAAATTATGGGACCGGTCTAGAACACTTCTCATTACCAGGTCGGCAAATGACCTATTTGAACTCCGCCACCTGAACCGGCAAATGGACGGAAGACTAACCGGATACTCCATGTATGGCGGATACTCTTCAGGTTCAGGAAGAAATGGCATACAACAGTTTATTGCATATGAGGAAAATGATATTCATGACAGCTGGCAGATCGAAATTGTACCAAATCAGCGATTTTCATATGGCAGCATGAAAAACGGCACATGGATTTTTCGAGTGGATTTTGACCTGACTGCTCCTCTTGAAGAGCTGCCTCCACCGCCCTGGGGCATTGATGGAAACAACCGGGAAGGTATGCAGGAAATTACACTGGAAGACGGAAGAACTATTTTAATAACCTGCCAGATATAATTTGCGGGTCTTCCATTTACTGCAACGTACAGAAGGTTTTTCAGCTTCCTGGGTTTTCTTCTTTATTGAATCGCGTATTTACAGGCAAATCTATACTGCTGCGTAAATGAAGGTCTCTCTGAGGAAAAGGTATTTCAACCTTCATTTTTTCGAATTTTCTTACAATAGCCTGGTTCAATTCATTCCTGAGAATGTAGCGCTCTTTCACATTTGGTATCCATACACGCAGCTGCATCTCCCAGGCTGAATCACCAAATTCGGCTAAATGCACCTGGTGCCTGGGTTGTTTCATCACCTTGGGATGCTCATCGGCTACTTCGTTCAGCGCTTTTAGAACTGTATCGAGATTGGAAGAATAGGCTACCCCTACCGGGATATCGAGCCGGAAGGAAGGGTCGCCAAGCGAGTAATTTATCACATCGTTTTCCACGAATTGAGTGTTCGGTACAATAATGGAGATATTGTTCAGTGTACGGATTTTTGTTGACCGGATATTTATTTCTATAACATCTCCTTCTTTGTCGCCCACCTCTACCCGGTCCCCCACAGTAATCGGCCGTTCGAACATAATGATCAAACCGGAAATAAAGTTAGCCGTAATATTCTGCAGGCCAAAACCGATGCCTACCGAAAGAAGGCCAAATATTACCGCCAGACTGGTTAGGTTAATTTCCAGGAACTGGAAAGAAATCAGAATACCGATTACAACAATTACATATTGGGTAATCCTGGCAAGTGTAAACTGAATGCCCGGATCAATGTCGAACCGTTTTAATATTCGGCCTTGCAAAAGCCTTCTTACTACCGATCCGAAAATCAAAAAACCAATGAAAAAAAAGAAAAAGACGATCAGTGATCCAACCGTAACCGGGTCGCCCTGTACAGAAAATATCTCAATCTCAAGAATATCCTGTGCGGTCGTTAATATGTCCTGCAGCTCCATGTTTTGTGTCCGGATTGGATGTTAAATTATCAAGTGATAAAAATAGCTGAATTCTTCCCAATAAAAAGGATTTTTTTAATTTGGTTCGATTCATTTCCGGTTTTTAGGTTGCGAAATTAGCGGGAGTTTTTATCTTGAATCATATACAAAAGCATTGATAGTTGTTCTCCTCCTGCCAGCGAAGTATTGGTTCCGCCTCTGTACATGGCAGCAAAAAATCATAAAGTGATGCCGGTTTTGTCAAATTTCCGGAATGATGTCACGGCTTCCGTCGTTTTATATTGAAAACAATCACTTAACGTTACCTCAAATTTATGGCCCGAAAAGTAACACAGATCGTAGAAAATCAGATTCGTGCATGGCGCCGGCAGAAAACATTGCAGGCATCATCAGACAAGCAGGAAAAAAAATTTCCGGTTATCACCATTTCGCGGGAGTTCGGCTCTCCAGGAGCCGCTCTTGCAGGATATCTCGGAGAAAAAATGGGATTTAATGTATGGGATCAGGAACTTCTGGTGTTAATTGCACAGGAACTGGGAAGTGATCAAAAATTTGTGGAAACACTCGATGAACGAAGGCAGAGGGTTGTGGAAGATGCAGTCGCTGCATTTTTGACCAACGTTCACACCAATGTAAACTACCTCCATGCGTTAATCAGAGTAGTGAGAACCATTGAAGTGCACGGCAGCGGTATTATTGTAGGCCGCGGATCGAACTTTATTTGTGAATCCCCGCAAGTGTTGAATGTACGACTGGTTGGACCTCTGAAATATAGAATCAACTATTACGCTAACCGGTTCGGCATAACCCGGGAAGAGGCGGGGAAACTTGCCGGCATCAAAGACAAGGAAAGAAGTGAGTTTATCAGTAGTAATTTTCAAAAAGATGTATCAGACCCCCTGGGTTATGACCTTGTTATTAATTCTTCGTTTTACGATCTGGAGCAATTATCGGATATTGTGATGCGGGCATATGAAATTAAAACTGGTATGATACCGGTAATGAAAGAGGCAAGTTAACGGAGGTCTTTAAGCTTCATAATAGTAACTATTAACACCCTCAGCTTACAAGGCCGAGCCTGGATGCATAACTGACAGACTCCATCGAGTTATTAGCCTCCAGTTTTTCCCGGGAAACAGAACTCACATGAATTCAACCCAAAAAAGCCGTTAGGCCTTTTTTGCCCTTCGGGCACTCACCTCAACATTAAACACACGTTACAACAAAACAATAGCTGAAAATTCTTAATGCCACAATGGTAAAAGATTTTTACGGCCATCGTTACAATTTCATCGAAAATAGAGTGGATCGGGATTCTGAAGCAATCATTGTACCCAACCTGAGCTATAAAATTGAATTTTGATCATGTAATATAATTTTGCATCCGGTTACAATTGAAAAGTGTATAATAAGATCAATCACTGAACATACTCTTCTTCTCACTTGAACCGAAATATACTCGATGCATTCGGAACAGAGCCGTTGGGCCGTTTGCTGCGTCAACAGGCTATACCTGCCTCTGCCGGTATTCTGGTAATGTCGATCTATGGTATTGTTGATACCATTTTTGTGGGTTTATGGGTGGGATCGCTCGGTATCGCTGCCATTACAGTTGTGCTGCCAATCACCTTTCTGATTGCAAGCATCGGTATGGCTATTGGCGTAGGCGGTGCATCAATCATTTCACGTGGATTTGGTGAAGGTGACGATGAAAAGGCTTTCCGAACTTTTGGAAACCAGGTGGGACTTACACTTACCCTGGGAATTATTTTTGTGATAGGCGGATTTCTGTTCATTGACCAAATATTAAGTATTTTTGGCGGCAGAGGGGATGTTCAGGAGCCTGCACGTGAATATTTCAGCATTGTACTGCTGGGAGTTCCATTTCTTGCCTGGGCTATGATGAGCAATAATGTTATCCGTGCCGAAGGTTACCCAAAAATCGCGATGTACACCATCCTGATTCCTGCCGTGGTTAATATCATTCTCGACCCGATATTCATCGTCTGGCTGGATATGGGGCTTGCGGGCGCGGCTTGGGCTACCACCATATCCTACATTGCAAGCGCTGTATTTGCAACATGGTTTTTTATTCACGGCAAATCCCAGATGAAAATCACCAGGAAATACCTCCGGCCCGATGTGCTCATTATCCGGGAAATCTCATCACTTGGATCAGTTACACTCGCCCGCCAGGGCACCATCAGCATTTTGTCAATTGTTTTGAATAATTCATTATTCATATACGGAGGTGAAATGGGTTTGGCCATCTACGGCATTATTGGCCGCCTGATGATGTTTCTTAATTTTCCTGTTCTCGGAATTACACAAGGATTTATCCCAATAGTGGGTTACAATTACGGAGCAAAGCTGATGGACCGTGTTTCCAGGATCATACGGATTTCCATGCTTTCGGCAACTCTAATTGCTTTGGTAATTTTTTCGCTCATCATGATTTTTACCCCCCAGATTGTATCCATATTTACAAATGATGAAACACTCATTCGCGAAACCATACCTTCACTAAGGCTGGCATTCCTTGCCACACCGCTGATTGCGATAAACCTGCTCGGCAGTGCCTACTTTCAGGCCATTGGCAGGGCAAGGCCTGCTCTTATTCTCTCCCTGCTTAAACAGGGTTTTTTCCTTATACCACTGATTTTCCTTCTGCCGCTAATATTTGGAATAAATGGAATCTGGTATTCTTTTCCCATTGCAGATACAGCTGCATCATTAATTACTTTATGGTACATGAAGAAAAAATATTGATGTTTGTTATGATTTAACCACAGAGCTGTCCAAAACTTTTCCGAATAAAAATAAATCCAGAAATTCTACTTGTAAATATTGACTTCGAGTTAAAAAAATAATATATCAAGCCTGTTTTACTTAAATATTTAACTATGTTTTCTGATCCTTACGATTCCGTAAACCATTATGATGAAATGTTAGCGGCTGATGGCACCTGTCGCGAACATTATTTGCCATTTCTGGAAATGATTAAAAATGTCCCGGTTGAAAAACTGAAGCAGCTTCAGTACACAACCGATAAGGCACAAATGGCTATGGGAATGACTTTTAATGTATATCACGATAAGCAGGGAATTGAAAAAATACTTCATCTCGATATCATCCCGCGAATTATCAGTGCCAGTGAATGGAATAAAATTGAAGCAGGCCTTAAACAACGAATTTATGCACTTAACCTTTTCATTCAGGATATCTATAACGATCAGAAAATCCTGAAAGACCGGGTTCTGCCACGGGAACTTATTGAATCCTGTCCCGGATATTTAAAACAGTGCAACGGCCTTACTCCGCCTAAAGGGATTTGGTGCCACATCACCGGCACAGACCTGGTTCGCGATAAAGACGGAGAATTCTATGTACTCGAAGATAACCTGCGGTGCCCATCCGGAGTTTCTTACCAGCTTGAAAGCAGGGAAATTATCAAACGGGTTTTTCCCAATTTATTAAGTAAAATGGGAGTAGCACCGGTCTCCAATTACCCCAGCAGGTTGCTGAATATTCTGCAATTTCTCTCGGATAAAAAGAAACCGGTTGTGGGTGTTCTTACGCCTGGTGTATATAATTCTGCCTATTTTGAACATTCCTATCTCGCCCTGGCAATGGGGGTTGAGCTGGTTATAGGGCAGGACCTGGTTGTGATGAATGAACGGGTTTATATGCAGACAACCTCCGGCCTGCAGCAAATTGATGTACTCTACAGGCGAATTGATGATACATTTCTGGATCCACTTGCCTTTAATCCTGAGTCGCTTCTTGGTGTGCCGGGCATATATTCAGCATATATGGCAGGAAACATTGCACTGGCAAACGCACCGGGCACTGGAATAGCCGATGATAAAGCGATCTATGCATTTGTACCGAAAATTATCCGATACTATCTTGATGAAGAACCGGCTTTATCTAATGTACGCACATACATTTGCAGTGAAAAGAAAGATTGTGAATACGTACTTGCCCATCTTGATGAACTTGTGGTGAAAGAGACCAATGCAGCCGGAGGCTATGGAATGATGATAGGCCCCCGGGCGAGCAATAGCGAAAGGCAAACGTTTAAAAAGCTCATTAAATCAAATCCGCGAAACTATATTGCCCAGCCAATGCTTTCGCTCTCTACGGTGCCAACACTGGTAGATTCGAACCTTGAACCCCGGCATGTTGATCTTCGCCCTTATGTGCTTTACGGAGAAGAGATTGAAGTTATTCCAGGCGCATTTACAAGGGTCGCTTTGAAGCGTGGTTCACTTGTGGTAAACTCATCCCAGGGTGGCGGTAGTAAAGATACATGGGTATTACAACAATAATTAAATTAATACCGGTATGTTAAGCAGGGTTGCAAATAGTGTTTATTGGCTGGGACGGTACCTCGAACGTTCCGAAAACTACTCACGGTTTATTGATGTAAATTTTAACCTCATGGTTGATCTCCCTCCAAACGTAAAGGAACAATGGGAACCACTAATCAGGGCTACCGGCGATTATGATCTATACATCAAAAATTATGACAGTTTTAACAGGGAAGATGCTATCTATTTTCTTGCTTTTGATGAGAACAATCCAAATTCCCTGTACATGTCTGTATCGAAAGCAAGGGAAAATGCGCGTGTAGTCAGGGAAAACCTAACAAAAGAGAGCTGGGAAAAATTAAACGAGATTTACCTGTATGTAAAAGAAGGAGCCGATAAGCAGGTATGGAAAAAAGAAGATTGTTCACAGTTTTTTATGGATGTAAAATATGGTATCCAGTTGCTCTACGGAATTGCAGAAAATAGCGTTGCCCGTACTGTCGGATGGTATTTTATACATCTTGGCCAATACCTTGAACGGGCAGATAAAACTTCCCGGATATTGGATGTAAAATACCACATTTTACTCCCATCGGCAGATGAGGTTGGTTCTCCACTCGATTTTTTACAATGGACTGCACTTCTTAAATCAGTATCAGGATTTAATTTTTACCGCCGGTTTTATGGAAAAATTGAACCCGTAAATATTGTTGAATTGCTGGTGTTGAATAAGTATTTCCCCCGATCTGTATTTTTCTGCCTCACCAATGCAGAAATTTGCCTGAGAACCATTTCCGGTACCACAGGAAAAGGCTATAGTAACACAGCTGAAAAAACACTCGGCGCCCTTCAATCCCGGCTCGAATATCAGGATGTTAACGATGTAATCAGTAGCGGCCTTCACGAATACCTTGATGCACTCCAGGTCAAATTAAATAATATATCGGATGCTATTCATGATAATTTCTTTAAATTGAATCCGAATGATATGAATCAAAATAATCTACAGGAATGACCTACTGCCTTGGACTAAAAACCAAAGATGGCCTCATTGGGCTGGCCGATACCCGCATCACATCAGGCACAGAAACCACTACAGCGAAAAAAATATTTACAGTCGAAAAAGATAGGCACTGCTACTTTATTATGACATCCGGCCTGCGTTCTGTACGGGATAAAGCAATCACCTATTTCGAAGAGGTGATTGCAGAACAGGATCATCATTTCAACAAACTCTACAAAGCAGTTAATAAATTTTCAGAGCAGATTAAACAGGTAGCAAAGGAAGATAAAAAAGCGATTGAAGAAGCAGGATTGCCGTTTAATTTGTACGCCATTATTGGCGGTCAGCTTGAGGATGACAAAGAGCCCTGCCTTTTTTTAGTCTATCCCCAGGCCAACTGGATTGAAATAAAAACAGGCACACCATACACCATTATTGGAAACAAAGGATTTGGTACCCCCGTTTTGAGGCGTTCGTTAAGCTACCATGAGAGTATGGATTATGCTCTAAAATGTGCCTTTCTTTCGTTTGATGCCACACGTCTTTCCGCAAATGATGTGGATTACCCTATTGATACTGTTATTTTGAACAGTAACAGTTTTCGAATAGTAGAGAATCGTTTCACGCAAAAAGAACTGGAACCGCTCTCTAAATTCTGGGATAACCGCCTCAGAAATGCCATAAATGAGTTGCCGGCTGATGTTCTTCAGAAAGCTTTCTACGAACATGTTGAAATCCCTGATAATGGAATACACGATAAATGATCTTCAAAATATGGCATCATACACGATATCTGTACTCACATAAGGTTTTCCTTGAACCTCACTACCTCCGGTTTAAACCTCTTCAAAAAAGCTATCTCACCCTCAATCATTTTCATCTGAAAATGGATCCCGAGCCAGTGGGACTATCATTTGCCAGCGACGCAGAAAATAATCCCATAACACAAATTTGGTTCAACGACCAGATCGATTCCCTGGATATAGATGTGCAGATCGAGGTCTCAGTAACTGAGGACTATGATTTTTTTTCGTTTATTCTCGATCCTTATTGTAAACTGGGAACGCGAGAACCGGTTTATAGCCAAACCTTATCTGACTTTTTTAAACCCTACCTGAAGGGTGAGGTGTCAGGAAAAATCAAATCATACGTTGATACAATAATCCGGAAGAATGACGGTGAAATCATCCCCACTCTTTTTTCTCTCACAGACCATATTTACAGGGAGTGGGAACACCATCTGGTTATTGAAACATCTGAACTCGATTCCGAAAACTGTTTCCGTGAAAAAGCCGGTTCCTGCCGTGACCTTTCCTGGATGTTAATTGAAATGCTCCGATATACCGGTTTGGCCGCAAGGTATGTGAGCGGTTACACATACAATGACGAACTTGATGATGGCCACGAACTCCATGCCTGGGTGGAAGTTTATTTACCGGGTGCAGGCTGGATTGGAATAGATCCCAGCGCCGGTATATTTGTACATGAGAAATATATTCCGGTTAGCGCCAGTTTTAATCCGGCAAACACTATGCCCGTGACAGGTAATTTCCGTGGTAATGCAAATAGTAAAATGGAAACTCACGTTTCTATTGAACAGATTGATGATTGATAATTTCCGGATTTGCGTGTCAAATCGTTTCGTGTCTTATCATATGTAAATTGTCGTTTGACAGGTTGGCTCCGTTGACCCCACAGATCTAACCAACGCGACTAAGGGGTATAAAACGGACCATGGGGATGTCTCGACTCCGTCCCGGCAGAAAAGCACTGTCGTGACTGCACTCGACATGACATGATACTGCAGTCAGGATTGCGGCGGTTCTTTTTTTCGGCTAGAGCAGAATTCATTTCACCGCCGCACGCAGTTCGAGTAACCCTCCCCACTTCCTCACGCAGCGTAAAAAC
>RECI01000134.1 GCA_007694095.1 Balneolaceae bacterium
CCGGGTACGACTTCAGTTCGTGCCCGGAGTTTATAGTTCAAGGGATTGCATCCCTCCGGTCTTTTCTGATATCAACCAACGGTCTGATATGATATGTTTTTGTAGGGTTAACCCGCGGGGTTGTCAGGGATGCCATCCCGATCCGTTGAATTTTCTCTTTCCGGATTCTTAGGGCAATTTAACTTTTGGAGTGGTTACTTTATCCACTAAATAGATAATGGACTTGAATGAAACATCGCTGTGCAGGCTCAATCCGATTTCGCAGGTGCGCGATGTGGAATAGCCCGAAGAACAATCTTTGGCCTGTTCTTTCAGGGTTCGCAAGCCATGGGCGTTCAGCTCGGGGTAGGTGAATCCGCGGTCGCCGGCAAAACCACAGCAGTTGGCTTCCATGTCTACAACCTGTGTGGAGCACATTTTTGCCAGCTTCACAAGCTGTGCTTCAAGTCCCATCTTTTTGGAGCTACACACCGAAAACACTGCAATTTTATCATCCATCGGTTGGAAATCCAGCTTATCTGTAAGAAATTCCAGGATGAATTCAATGGGTTCGAAAAGCCTGAGACCGGGCTCTATATTGCTTTTCATGGTGAACAGGCAGGGGCTCATATCGCACAGGATAGGATACTCACCGTTGCGGCTGGCAACCCGCAGTGCCGCTTCCAGTTCATCGGATTTTTGTTTCCCTTGTTCCTTATACCCCTTGCTGGAATATGCCATGCCGCAGCAAAGGCTGTTGAGCTTTTCAGGATAAATGATATCGTAACCTGCTTTCTTCAGCAAGGTGGTCATCTTCTCACTCAGGGCAACCTTTTCGTCGTAGTCCTTCGAAACTCCCATTCCCCGGTTGATGCAGGACGGGAAATATACCACTTTCGGGTTTGCTTTCTGAGCACTGGTATCTTTTCGTAAACGGGGTGCACCCTTGGGGAAATATCTGTTCCATTTTGGCAGTCTGTTGCCTGAAAGCTTGCGTAAACCGGAAGAAGCAGCCTTTAAAAACTTCTCACCCAAAAGCGTGTGAAAAAAGTTAACCATACTCAGACCCCACGCCGCAGAGCGCACAACAAACCCGGTGTGCGATGCCATAAAGCCGGCCAGTCGCAGGTTCATGGGTTTGGTTTTTTCACTGCGGATGGTTTTGATCATCTCACCCGTATCAATCTTAACCGGGCAGTTGATGGCACAAAGTCCGTCGGTGGCGCAGGTCTGGTTGCCACCATAATCAAAATCGCGGTTCAGGGAAGCCAGGATATGGGGTTCATGGCCATTTCCCTTTAGTCGTTCCATTTCGCGCAATACCACGATACGCTGGCGCGGACTCAGGGTGAGATCGGTTGATACGCAAACGCTGTCGCAGAAACCGCATTCGATGCACTTATCCACCACAGGGTGAACAGGTGCCATGGGCTTCAGGTTCTCAAGATGGATGTGGGGATTGTCGTTGAGAATAACACCTGGATTGAGAAGATTTTGCGGATCAAAAATGGCTTTGATCTCTTTCATCATGGCATAGGCTTCGCTGCCCCATTCCTTCTCAACAAAGGGCGCCATATTGCGACCGGTACCATGTTCGGCTTTCAGGGAACCATTGTATTTGTCTACAACCATTTCGGCCAGTTCATCCATAAAGCCGGCATAACGCTGTACTTCCTGTGGCGAATTGAAATCCTGTGTAAACACAAAATGCAGATTTCCATCCAGTGCATGACCGAAGATCACCGCCTCATGATATTTATATTTTTTCAGCAGTTCCTGCAGGTCAAGTGTTGCCTGTGCCAGCACTGGTAAAGGAAATGCCACATCTTCTATTATTACGGTTGTACCGGTTTCACGCATGGCACCTACCGAGGGGAAGAGCCCTTTTCTTATGTTCCAGAGTGCATTGTATTCTGAGGGAATGCTTGTGAAGGCCAGGGGCATTAACAGCGGAATTTCCTTCAGACTTTTTTTGACAGAAAGGATGTTTTCCTGTAGTTTCTCATTATCGCTGGCGCGCGTTTCCACAAGCAAAGCCGCGGCTTCTTCGGGTAGTTCCCGGAGATATGCCGGCATCCCGTCCTGATCTTCCACCGAGTGCAGACCGGCCCGGTCAATGATCTCCACGGCTGCAACGTCTTGTTCCTTAAGGATAGTTACTGCTTTGCAGGCCTTTTCAATATCAGGAAAGATCATCAGCGAAGTGGCCTTGTGGGCATGTTCAACCACCGTATGGTAGGTGATCTCCGACATGAATGCCAGGGTGCCCTCCGAACCGATCATCAGGTGGTTGATGATATCAATAGGATCGGAAAAATCTACCAGGGCATTGAGACTGTAGCCGGTGGTATTTTTCATTTTGTACTTGTGGCGGATAAGGCCGGCAAGTTCTTTGTTTTCTTTGACTTTAACTGCCAGGTCTGAGATCCTTTCAAGTAATTTCCCATGGGTTTTCCGGAACGAATTCCTGCTTTCTTCATCGGCAGTATCGAGGCGGGTGCCATCGGCAAAAACCAGTTTGAGGCTGTGGATGGTTTTGTAGGAGTTTTCGGCCGTACCGCAGCACATTCCACTGGCGTTGTTGGCAGCAATACCACCAATCATGGCCGCATTGATAGAAGCGGGGTCCGGACCGATCTTCCGGCCGTATGGAGCAAGAAAGATATTTGCCCGGCCACCGGTAATTCCCGGCTGAAGCCTGATTCTCATCCCACCATCAAGTATCTCGTATTTTTTCCAGTTGTCGGAGGCCACCACCAGCACCGAATCGCTGATGGCCTGCCCCGAAAGGCTGGTGCCGGCAGCGCGGAAGGTAACCGGGATTTTCAGTTCGTGGCAATGTTTCAGAATTATCGACACCTCATCTTCCGTATGAGCTTTTATTACCAGCTTTGGAATAAGCCGGTAAAAGCCTGCATCAGTGCCCCAGGCAAGGGTTTGCATGGGATCGGAGAATATCCTCTCCCCCGCGATTTGCCCAATCAGCAGTTCATAAAGTGTTTTATAGACTCCGGATAACATGACCTGATTTTGAAAATATTTTCAAACCTAAGGAAAAAATTTAATAAAACGATCATGCAAAAGAAAAATGCCACATAAAATCAATAACTAAATTATTTTCAAATAAATCCATCATAGTTTAAACCATTGCCCTTATTTTGCGTATAATTGATACAGAAATCATTCTGACCTTG
>RECI01000017.1 GCA_007694095.1 Balneolaceae bacterium
ATCTGTTTAATTTTGCTCTGATCCAATCAACCTGAACTTGTTGTTTACGGGCCTGTCGGATCAAATCATTCACAAGTTCGCTTTTACTGGAATATTCTTCACTCTTCACTTGTGCTTTTAACCATTCATCATTTGGTTTCGTAAGAGAGATGCTTTGTCTTGCCACAATATTTTATTTTGATGTAAAATTACACCAAAAACGAATCACTTGCAACCTGGTTTTTTAGATACACCGGCATATCACCAATGCCATTTATGTTATCCGTGCTTAGTATTCGGCCAAATTTATTGGTGAATTATGAAGACAAGGTTTGCTGTACTTATAGTAGCTAAGAAAAACGATCAATACTTGGACTAACCGCGCAAATGTTTGGACTTTTCGGGCAAAATGGAGAGCTATCTGAAGGGTAATAGTCCTCAGAACACCGCTTATCATTTCACTGCGTGTACAAACAATAATCCCCGCATCGTCGTCCGTGAGAGCAGCATCAGTCTCTTCGGGCCGGTTCCTCTTGATAGGAATTGAAAATTCCTGTTAACTTATTTTTTTTCGGGTTTTTTTTGTTTGTTGGAATCTATGGTCAAATTGAAATGGAGTTGTAGATACGACCTTTATTTCTGTAGAATCAGGATGATTGGGATTAATTAAATAATTGAATTCCTGGTGTATTATACAACTTGGCACCTTTAATACTGCAGCATCATTTCCTCTGACAAAATCGTCTCCTATGTATTGAGTTTCCAAAATAGGTGGTTTTGAGTTCCACCCATCTGGCAGATCTTCAGATTTTAATTCAAGTATTTGAATATTGTCAGGAATTTCAATTTCTACATAATGTCTGTCTGCAGGCAGATCTTCACTCAAATCCAGGTGTACAGAAACTTCTAATGTCGCTAATGCTCTTGATTCAGCCGTATAAACCAAATACGTGTTCAGGCTATTCCATCGGTATCCTTCTGTTAATGCGGCACCAATTCCTTTTAACGTAGTAGTAAGATATTTTTTTCTTTCAACCCTGAATACCTTCATCAGGCCATATTTCCGTATTCAAGTCTGTTTAATGCATTTCGTACTTCCTGGATTCCTGTAAGAGAGTCAAAAAAACTATCTGGTGCAGCATTACCTAATGACATATTTGGTTTCTTCAACCAACGCTGGAATTTTTCCTTTTCGTTATTAAAAACATCAAGCCCGAAGTCCAGTAATTCCGATAAAACCAAAACAACCTCACTGTCTCTTCCACTCAAAAGGTCATTGTCTCTTTTTTTCTTATTATAAGTCGTCTGTGCAATCCCTAAATAATTAAGAATTTTTTTGGTCGGAAGATTGGCCTTTAGCCCTATAGTCTCAATTACTTCATAAGGGAGCCCCTCGCGAATAAGAGCTACTCTTTCCATCTTATTTCCCCAGGTCACTTTTCCATCGGAAGTAACGATTACCCATTTTGGGCTATTTGCTCTTTTTATCTTTGCACGTTTGATGCTTTTTTGGGGATTAAAAGCTTTAGGCTTCATAATCGGTTTACCTTCCTTGTTAACATTGCAGCAATTTTGCTATTAATATACAGCAATATTGCTTTATTTAAAAATTGATGCCAACAAATAGCCTGATTTAACTCATTTATTCCTGAAAAGTGCTCCATGAACCACAGCTGACCCAGTTTCGCCATGTGGCCACGTAGTACGATTGAAATGAATACCGGGATAACTGGCACCCTTTTCCCTGAAATCGTTGTCTATGGTCAATTCCCCTGTGCCAGGATCAAGATCAGCAATTAAAACCCACGACATTTCATGCCCCGTAATCACTATCCGGTTTGAAGCACGATCGGCAGCTGTCCAATGAGGCATCATAAAAAGCATACCCAGAGTTAACCTTGATACTTCCACAGGTTTATCCGGATTACTGATATCAAGAACAATAATACCGGGCAACGCTGCTACAGGCTGTATCCAATAGTTACCCATTACCACGGGAACCGCACACACCGAATCCATCTCTATTGAACCCGGGAAAGCATGGACAAAGGTGGCTTTTGGAGAATCACTCTCTATTCCATCTATACGGTATAGCCCACAGCTAAAGGTACTTACATATACACTCCCGTCAGGTAAAACCCGTGGTTCGGACGGGGCGATATGATAAGGGCCCTGCTCAACCTCCGGAAGGGGAATACTTGCAAGCAGCTCCAGCTTGCCAAGTGACCAGATTTGTACATGATACGTATCACTATACTCCCATTGATGCCATGGAGGAATTCCCATATCTGCACTTGTAGTAACAACACGATCAATCTCAGGGAGTACAGTAAGGCTATACGGCCAGTTTAGTGAATCCGGTATATCGGATGTTCGGGAGGATGCAGACTGTAAAGCAAATCCCTTTGAATCCAGCTTCACCAGTCCGCCGGGAGGTGCATATCGATCTCCTTCTGACTGGAATGTTGCGAGAACATTGCCGTCGGGAAGTCGGGCGAAGCTATGAGGATATGAATAACCATCTGAATCGGCGAACTCGCCAATAAGCTGAGGATTCCGGGGATCACCAAGATCGATCAGAAAGGTTTGTCCGGTTACCCATCCGTTGGCAAAAAGGGTATCATTAGCCGGATATTCGTACTCGGTATGGTGTGGCATTGTAGCTTTCGCACCAACGGGAAGTGTGGCGATGATTTCTCCATAGGCAGATCCTGAACGGCGTACGTCAATGACGGCTAAAAAGTCGGAATCTTTTCCGTCTTCATCACCTGCCCAAACAATGAGATACTCAGAGCCATTATCCGATATTTGAAAATTATCAGTTTCTGTACAGGCTGAGAAGAACAGACACGCCCATAAAACCACGTACAGGACATGAGTTGCAAGCGTATGATTTTTAACCAATTGATTTTAATTTTAGTTAAGGTTGAATAACATCATGCCGATTTGCGAAGGTTGTGCTTTGCAGCAGTAGAGTTAATTAATAGAACAAAACCCGAATACAGCACTTCACTTTAAAAGAAGCACGAAATCCCCGCATTTGCCACATACACGATGTCAGGCATTGTTTTTTTATTCTTTATTACCATGATGTTTTGAGTTTAGGTAGTGTTCTCTGATTAAATCTATTCCAAAGTTTTAATTATCATTTAAAAAATCCTGTACCAATACGTTATCATCGGATTCCA
>RECI01000018.1 GCA_007694095.1 Balneolaceae bacterium
ATACAAATGAACTGTACCGGTTTCATTCTTCTGATTTCGAATAAATATGCTCTGACAACACCCTGCATGACCCAAATCAGACTATCTGAATCGGTAAGTTGTTGATATTTAATAGTAATTTTTTTAAACAATCACATCGTGCACAAAACAGGAGGGCGTGTTGTCCCCGGGCTTTCATTCAACTAACCGGTTGCAGCAGAGAGTGCTGAATACCCAGACAGAGAAATGTGGTGGCTCATCTTGCCGTCGTAGTATTGCATCATGCATCCCTCATTTACATCCATGTAATAATCAATATTTCTCCCTTTTGAATCGAACTCAGGGTAATAAAATCCATCTCCGGCAGTATGAGGAAAGTCGTGGAGACATTTATTCCCATATGGCCCGAAATAACATGTTATGTCTCTCCCGTCGCCATACGATTATCTTATACAGGTGGTAAATGCCGAACTATCCTGTGCTTTGCATTGCCGCCGAAACACCGTTGATACTGAGATAGAGTGCGTGTTTCAATTCACGCAGTTCATCATCCGATTCCGCCTCTTCCCAGCGGTTCAGCAGTTCAATTTGCAGGAGGTTTAACGGGTAAGTAAACACATTCCTGAATTTGATTGAATTTTGTATCACCTTTCTCCAGTCAAGAATTTCTTTTTGGCTGGATATCTGCAGAATCATTTCCCTTGTTTTCTGAAAATCATCCATAATCATATCATGCATCCGGTTATTTCCCCTTTCATTGTACATTTCGGTTGTCAAAATATGAGTTCGTGCAATCTCCCTTTGGGCATTATCCACAATGGTGCCAAAATAACTCCACTCTTTATACCACATTTTCAGGGTTTCCAGCATTTCCGGTTTTTCTTCGAGCATTGGAACCAAAACCGATCCCAGGCCAAACCAGCCGGGTACATTATACCGTACCTGGGTCCAGCCGAATACCCACGGTATGGCTCTCAGATTTTCAAACTGGAGGCCTTGATCACCTCCGCGTGATACCGGCCTTGATGCAATCGGTAAATTCCCGATATGCTCTACCGGTGTGACAGTTTTAAACCATTCCCAGAACTCCGGATCGTCAATCAGTTTCCTGTAAGCCTGCATCGAGCCTTTGGCGATCCTGTCCATAATTCTTTCCGTTTCATCGCCATGAATAATGGCTTTTTGACCCTCTCCGGCCGTTACTCTCACCACAGCATTTACAACCTGTTCAAGATGACGGCGGGTGATATCGGGCAGGGAATACCTGAATGAGATAATTTCACCCTGTTCCGTAAACCGGATTCGCCCGTTATTACTGACCGTAGGCAGGGCAAGAATCGCACGGTTTGAGCGCCCGCCTCCACGCCCTACCGTACCGCCCCGTCCGTGGAATAACCTGAAATCGATATTGTGCTGAAGAAATTTTTCGCCAAGGTCGAGCTGGGCTTTTTGCAGTGCCCAGTTCGCCATCCAATAACCGCCATCCTTGTTACTATCAGAATAACCGAGCATGATTTCCTGGAAATTATTCCGGGCTTGCACCTGCAATTTATAAATCGGGTTTGTGAGAATATCTTCCATCAACCCGGCACTCACTTCAAGGTCTTCGATGGTTTCAAACAATGGTACAATATCGATTTTACTTTCCACATCCCCGTTCTTCATCCACCACAACCCGGTTTCTTTTGCCAGCAGCACCACTTCGAGCATATCGCTGACACCGTGGGTCATACTGATAATGTAACTTCCAAACGCGTTCTTATCGAACTTCTGAATGGTGCCGATCAGCTTGAAAACTTCCAATAGTTCAACCGTATTTTCCTGGAGTTTGACATTAATCGGTGCAAGAGGCCTCGGATTCCTCAACTCCTGCATCAGTACTTTCACTTTTTCCTGTTCATTCAGTGAAGAATAACTGTGATGAACATTGGCTACGGAAAGCAATTCATGGATAGCCTTTTCATGCAGGCCGCTGTGCTGGCGTATATCCAGAGCTGCAAGATGAAACCCAAACGTTTGTACCCGGATCCTGAAGTCGTTGAACTCTCCATACTTTGCAATTTCGGGGAGGCCGCTCACTTTCAGTGAATCAGCAATTAGAGTAAGGTCTTTTTCAAAATCTTCTTTACTGTATTTCGCAGCAGATTCAAGAATTTCCAGCTCACTTCCCTTGAGTTCAGCAAGCATATTTCTCATGCGATGCATGATATGTGATAACTTCCTGCGATATGGTTCATTTTTATAGTGCCGTTTATACTGATCTGATAACGGGACTTCCTGCTCATCTTTCTTTAGCGATTTCAGCAGTTCATCAGAAACCGGTACCAGGTTTTGGGAGATGGACAGATACCTGCGAATTTTTTCAATTTCGGTTATATAAAGTTTGAGTACAGCACTTCGATGCTCCAATAGTGTTTTCCAGGTAACATCCCGTGTTACATTGGGATTTCCATCCCGGTCACTTCCAATCCATGAACGGTATTTCAGTATAATGGGTAAATCCGGTGTTTTCCCATATTGCTGTTTGAAGGCCGATCGAATATCGTCATAAAGCCTGGGTACAGTATTCCAGATAGAGTTTGTGAAATAGAACAGCCCATTTTCCACTTCATCTTCTACCGAAAGTTTTTCCGATCTAACCTCGTCAGTTGAAATGAGAAGTGCAATCTCATTAATAATTTGCCTGAGACGCGCGTTCTTTTCACTCGGAGTGAGCCCCTCATTATCCACATCCCAGATCATGGCTGTGATATTTTCCTGCTTATTCAGGATACTGCGTCGGCGGGCTTCAGTGGGATGCGCTGTAATGGTAGGCTGAATATCAAGCTTCCAAAAAACATCAAGGGCCTCCTCATAACTGATTCCCCTTGATTTAAAAAATTTAAGGGCATCCGCTATACTTTCCGGCCGTGGATTATCAATGTCCATTTTTACCGAACGTTCGCGGTTTATCCTAATAATTTCATGTTGTTCCAGCGAGTTAACCAGGTGAAAAAAAATGGTGGTCAGACGCAGCAGGTCACGGATTTCAGATACAGATAATGTTTGAATTCTCTGTTTTAGCTCCTTATTTGCTTCACCTCCGGATTCTTCAAATGCTTTGGCTGCTAGGCGGGGAAGTTCGGCTGCAAGTGTCTGCAGTGAAACATGCTCCCTGCGCTCAAGATATT
>RECI01000157.1 GCA_007694095.1 Balneolaceae bacterium
AATCTAACACCGTCATCAAGAATTCATGATCAATTCTACGTTTACAATTCCCGAATCATAATGTTTCTGTACCAAACATCATCACCGTGATCTTGTAGTACGATATAACCAGAACTTCTTCGGTCCCCAAATCCCGGAATATGAGTATCATCGCCAAGTTCTCCCCATTTGCTTGTAGCCAAAAGGCGGTCCATCATGAGTGTTCCAAGTTCGTATTCCAGAATTTTTTTACCGTTTAACCAGTGCTCACCACGGTTTCCATTAAATACAATTCGTCCTGTATTCCATTCACCTACAGCGTTAAGCTCGGCATCTGATGATGGCGGGATCAAATCATAGAGGCCGGCCGCCCAGCGATTTGGATCATTTGCAGCGTCCGGATGGGCAGCATCATCCAAAACCTGGTATTCAAAACCAAGCGCTGCATGTCGTGGTGAGTGTGATACAGACATTTCTTCTGATACATTATACTTTATTCCGCTATTTGCTGCAGTTGACACCTTCCATTCAAATGACAGTTCGAAGTTTGAAAATTGCCGATCATAGAGAAGGTCTCCACCGGATATCGGCTGACCATCTTCGGCACGTGCTACATCGGACGAGGCAACTTTTCGTATGGCTCCATCTTCTACGATCCAATGCCCTTGGGGTATATCTTCCCGGCCCAGGCCGCGCCAGCCGTTCAAGGTTTCGCCATCAAATAAAGTTTCCCAGCCTTCTTGTGCAAGGTGGTCATTTTGAATTTCCAAAGAGCTTTCTATCCCTGTTTGTAAATCAGAATTCTCATTGGATTCACTGCATGCAGCAAATGCCAAGAAAATTATCAGGCCAAAAGATCCAATTAGAGATTTCACCGAGGGTCTTAGGTATACAGATTGATTTTTTACCATGATTCTAATTCTAAAAATTTATATAGAACATTATTTTTATTACTGTTAGTAGTGAAATACTTTTCCACCGGCCATTACTTCTTGTTTTTCCGAATCAAATGTTACATACTCACCCGTTCGAAGTGCCGCAGTTGTCATTATATTAGCAATTGAATGATTGTAGCCCGACATTACATCAGCATTTGGTTTTTGGCGGCTTCGTATGCATTGCATCCAGTTTCGCATGTGAAGCGATGTCATATTATCGGCTCCTGTATCGGCATCTGTTTCCACCGAGCCTACATCAGCAAGTGAAAATTCTTCAAGCAAATTGGCTTCCATTCCCATCGCAGAGGCGTGATTTTCTGTGAGCCCCCCATTTGGAGATACCCGGTTTGTATCCAGGTTCAACTCTCCGCCATTGGAATAATAAATTTCTTTTACACCACCGGCTGAATTTGTGAACCTTGACGAGTACACAACCTGGAAACCCGATGAAGGATCATCAAGCGGGCCGTAGTCGAACACTGCAGTCATCGTATCAAAATTTTCCCGTCCGTCTTTCCAAAGGTATATGCCGCCATTTGCCGCAACACTTCGCGGATGTGGAAGCCCGCTGAACCAGTGAACTGTATCAATCTGGTGAGCCATCCATTGGCCGGGAATACCCGACGAGTAGGGCCAGAAAAGTCGATATTCAAGGTATTTTCGGGGATCCCAGGATTCATATGGGCGATTCATCAGGTAGCGAGTCCAGTCTGTATCTTCCTCTCGAATCTCTTTGGTGAGTTGCGGCAGCCTCCAGCGGCCGGGCTGGTTAACATTCCAGGTCATCTCCACATTTACAATATCTCCAAATGCCCCTGATTTTATATATTCATAAGCAGCGTGGTAATTACGTCCGCTTCGACGCTGCGAACCTATCTGAATTATTTTTCCGGTACGCTCAACGGCTTCCCGGGCTGCACGGTTGTCTTCCATTGTTTCTGCAAATGGTTTCTCTACAAATGCGTCACAATCTGCTTCAACAGCTTCAATGGTATGTAAGGCATGCTGAAAATCGGCTGTACTGATAATGACCGCATCAATATCGCCGCGATCGTATAGTTCCTCATTGTTACGGGATTTATCGATGGATACATCGTATCTCTCCATTAAATGAGCCTGAGCCTCATCCCTTCTGCGGTTCCAAATGTCTGAGACAGCAGCAAATTCAAAATTGAGTTCATCTGCATGCTGCAGAAAAGTTGGAATCAGAGATGACCTTGCTCTGGCCGAATATCCGACAATGCCTACACGAATACGGTCGTTCGAGCCAATAATTCTGCCATAACTTTTGGCACTTAATCCCATTCCAGCTGTTAATCCAATTGCTCCTATTGTTGATTTTTTTAGAAAGTCTTTTCGTGTAATTGGTTGTTTTTTCATAGCTAAATTATTGAAAGGGTTTTATGTATTTTTTAAAGTGTTGATAGTGATATTTTTCGTGCAAATCTTCATTCTTTTCAAACAGTTTCATTAATTGTTATTTAAAGTTTCGAGCTTTCGGAAGTTCTCCGGATAACACTGTACCGAACGCAAAATGCAGCTTCTGGCCAGTTGGGTGGTCGGGAGATGCTTTACGAATGTAATTTAAAATTTTTGCTGTATATGTGATTACATGCCCGTATTTAACCATCGCATTCATCACTTCAGCTTCATCGGGTATAAGAGAATAGTCATCGATAAGATTAATCTCAACTTTAGCATATTTTCGAATTAATTTTAATACTAAAGTTTAATAATAAAAACGAAAAAACTTTTACCCCTCTTCGTGATAAAATCTGCATTTTTAAGTTTTCAGGGATGATGCAGGCCTAACGCCATTGAAAAATGTTACTCACTGTTCATTTGTTCTCGGTAAAAATGTATGTTTATTTTGTCGGTTTATAATACCACTTTTATCACCTACCCATACAAATCAACACAAAGCCATTTTTGATTACCCCCCTATCTAAACTCAGTCTAAACTGTAAAGGTTTTTGAACAGAATTACCAGATGACCTGTTTTTTTATTAAATTATATTTAGAGTTTTTTATCTAAATATCTTTATTTGTATAAAAAGTGGGTCTGAAGCATCAAAACCAGCATTTTTGAAATTTTCTTTAACCTGCTATAATTATTCACAACGTAAACACTCTTATGTTTTCAGCATCCTGCCATTATGGTTTACAGGCCATGTTTTACATTGCCCTGCATTCTGCACAGGATAAAAATGTTGAGCTGAGTGAAATCGCAGAAACACAAAATATTCCAAAACATTTTCTGAGCAAGATTTTGCAATTATTGGTAAAGAATAAACTGTTGATTTCTATGAGAGGCCCGAATGGCGGTTTTCGCCTTTCCCGCAGCCCGGAAAAAATATGCCTGCTGCAAATTGTTGAAGCCATTGACGGCCTCGATATTTTTAAGCAATGCGGCATCGGGTTCCGGGAATGTGATGATAAAAACCCGTGCCCCATACACGAAGAGTACAAAAAATCCAGAGAAACAGTGTTTAATCTCTTTAAAAATAAAACCCTTGAAGGCCTTGCCGGGGAAATTGAAAAGGGAGTGAATATTGTAAAACTGGGAAATACAGCGAAACCAAATGTCTGATTCTATATCATATAGAATTGTTTTTTATAAAATTTCCGGAGGAATAGAAGTATGTCAAAAAAACAGGTAACCATTGATGCCAATGAGGCTGCCGCATATATTGCACACAAATTAAGCGAAGTAATCGCCATATATCCCATAACGCCAGCTTCACCGATGGGTGAATGGTCAGACGAATGGTCGATGGCCGGAAAAAGGAATATTTGGGGTACTGTACCGGAAGTTGCAGAGCTGCAAAGTGAAGGCGGTGCTGCGGGAACCATGCACGGTGCCCTCCAAACCGGCGCTCTTACCACCACATTTACCGCTTCCCAGGGGCTATTACTTAAAATGCCTAACCTCTACAAAATTGCCGGCGAGCTGACACCTGCAGTGGTACACGTAGCTGCCAGAACTGTGGCAACACATGCTCTTTCCATTTTCGGAGACCATAGCGATGTGATGGCAATGAGAATGACCGGTGTTGCAATGCTTAGCTCCAATAGTGTACAGGAAGCAATGGATATGGCATTGATTGCACACGCCTCCACTCTCGAATCCCGAATTCCGTTTATTCACTTTTTTGACGGATTCCGCACATCCCACGAGGTTCAAAAAGTTTATGAGATTTCCGATGAGGAAATGCGTGAAATGATTGATGATGAATGGGTAATTGCACACCGAAACCGCGCGCTTACACCCGATAAGCCTGTTCTTCGAGGTACTGCTCAAAACCCCGACGTCTTCTTTCAGGCCAGGGAAACTGGTAACCGTTTCTACGAATCATGTCCCGGAATTGTTCAAAACACCATGAACAAGCTGGCAGGACTCACCGGCAGGCAATATAAATTATTTGAATACCACGGCCCGGAAGACGCTGATCGTGTTATTATTCTGATGGGATCAGGAGCAGAGACTGCCCATGAAACCGTTGACAAATTGAACGAAAATGGTGAAAAAGTCGGTATTGTAAAAGTTCGATTATTCCGACCATTCAGTATGCGCCACCTTATCGAAGCGCTGCCTTCTACAGTACAGAGTATTGGTGTTTTAGACCGGACCAAAGAACCCGGAAGTGCGGGAGAACCGCTTTATAATGATGTGATATCCACACTGCACGAAAACCGTGTGGAACAGTGGAAAGTATTCAACAGTGAGCCAAAAGTGGTAAATGGCCGCTATGGGCTCTCCTCAAAAGAGTTCACCCCGCCTATGATCAGGGCAATCTTTGATGAACTCAAAAAGGAAAAACCGAAGAACCACTTCACCATCGGAATCTTTGATGATGTTACACATAAAAGCCTCAACTACAATACGGATAGCTGGCAAACGGATAAGGATGTTTTTGAAGGGCTCTTCTATGGCCTCGGTGCCGACGGTACTGTGAGTGCAAATAAAAACTCGATTAAAATCATCGGCGATAACACCGACTTTTTTGCACAGGGTTATTTTGTGTACGACTCCAAAAAATCCGGGGCAACCACGGTTTCACACCTGCGTTTCGGCCCAAATCCGATTCGGTCGGCATACCTCATCAATAAAGCTAACTTTGTGGCGTGCCACCAGTTTACATTCCTCGATAAAATCGACATGCTGAAACATGCGCGTGAAGGGGCAACATTTTTACTGAATGCCCCCTATTCACCTGATGAAGTATGGGAAAAAGTACCGAAAAAAGTGCAGAAGCAAATCATCGATAAAAAACTGAAGTTTTACAGCATCGATGCCTACAACGTGGCACGTGAAAATGGGATGGGTAACCGCATTAATACGGTTATGCAAACCTGTTTCTTCGCTATTTCAGAAATCCTGGATCGTGAGGAAGCCATTCTTCTCATCAAAGACGCAATTAAAAAAGCGTATGGCAGCAAAGGTGAAAAAATCCTTCAAAGCAACTATGCGGCTGTTGATAATTCCGTTGAGAACCTGTTTGAAATAAGCGTACCCGATTCAGTAAGCTCAGACATTGAAATGCGTCCGCCGGTACCAAAAGAAGCACCGGATTATGTGCAAAAGGTAATCGCGGAAATTATCGCGGGTAATGGCGATGATCTTCCCGTCAGCGCTTTTGAACCCGACGGTACCTTCCCCACTGGCACCACGAAATGGGAAAAACGTAACATTGCACTCGAAATACCGGTTCTTGAACCCGATATTTGCATTCAGTGCGGCAAGTGCGCGCTGGTTTGTCCGCATTCCGTAATTCGTATGAAAGCTTTTGACGGAAGCCTGCTTGAAGCCGCCCCGGAAACTTTTAAGTATATGGATGCGCGCGGCCGGGAATGGCCTGAAAATACCAAGGTTAGTGTACAGGTTTCACCGGAAGACTGCACAGGTTGTATTCTGTGTGTTGAGGTTTGCCCTGCCAAAGACCGCACACAGGTCAGCCGAAAAGCGCTGAACATGGCCCCGATTGAGCCGCTGCTTGAGCAGGAAAAAGAGAACTGGGATTTCTTCCTGACGATACCTGAATATGACCGTTCACAGCTGAAAACCGAAACGGTTAAAGGAGCACAGTTCCTCGAGCCGCTCTTCGAGTTTTCCGGTGCCTGCGCGGGCTGTGGTGAAACACCCTATATCAAACTGATTACCCAGCTCTATGGCGACCGGATGGTGATCGCAAATGCTACCGGATGTTCATCCATTTATGGAGGGAACCTCCCGTCAACACCTTATACAACCAATAAGGATGGTTACGGGCCTGCCTGGTCAAACTCATTATTTGAGGATAATGCCGAATTCGGACTCGGATTCAGGTTAACCATCGACAAGCAGCAGGAGCAGGCGCGTGAACTACTGATGAAGATGAACGGAACCATTGATTCCGAACTGAAACATGAAATTCTAAACGCAGACCAGACAAACGAACCCGGTGTCTATGAACAACGGGAACGGGTTGCCAGGTTAAAAGATCTGCTTGCTAATGATTCCTCCCGGGAAGCTAAAATGCTGCTGAGCATTGCGGATTACCTGGTGCGTAAAAGTGTATGGATATTTGGCGGCGACGGCTGGGCGTACGATATCGGATACGGAGGCCTCGATCACGTACTTGCAAGCGGCCGTGATGTAAATATCCTGGTGATGGATACAGAAGTATATTCCAATACCGGAGGGCAATGCTCCAAAGCGACTCCTCTGGGCGCCGTGGCCAAGTTTGCGGCTGCAGGCAAGAAAATTGGAAAGAAAGACCTTGGACTGATGTCTGTATCCGGAAAAGGTGCTTACGTAGCCAGAATTGCAATGGGTGCGAACGATCTGCAAACCATGAAAGCAATTATCGAAGCAGAACGGTATCCTGGCCCGTCCATCATCATAGCGTACAGCCACTGTATTGCGCATGGTTACGATATGAGGTACGGCCTCGATCAGCAGAAACTGGCAGTTGATTCCGGTTACTGGCCGCTATTCAGATTCGATCCGTCGCGGATAGACCAGGGTCTGAATCCATTCCAGCTCGATTCAAAGGCGCCCAAGATACCATTTAAAGACTATGCCTATAATGAAATGCGCTACCTGATGCTTGCAAAATCAAAACCACGAATTGCAAAAGAACTGTTGACCCAGGCTCAAAAAGAAATCTATGAACAATGGAGGGTTTATGACCAAATGCAGGCGGTGTATGAGCCTCAAAAAGATAAACCGTTACCTGAAAAAGACGAAAAGTAACAGATTCCAACCATTTAACAGACACAACCATGAATTTAGAAACAACCTACCTGGGGCTTAAACTTAAAAATCCGCTTGTTCCGTCAGCTTCGCCACTTTCCAGTGAAACGGACCAGGTAAAAAAAATGGAAGACTCGGGAGCCTCAGCCGTGGTGATGTATTCACTGTTTGAAGAGCAGATTAACCTCGAAAACCGTGCTCTCGACCACTTTCTGACGACACCCGGCGACAGTTTTGCTGAAGCGTTAAGCTATTTTCCGGAACCAGATGAATACCATAATCTGCATGCGGAAGATTACCTGGAACAGATCAGGGAATTAAAGGAAGCAGTGGATATACCCATTATCGCAAGCCTGAATGGAACTTCGGAAGGTGGATGGATGCAATATGCCAAACGGATGGAAGAGGCCGGGGCTGATGCCCTGGAGCTAAATATTTACTATATAGCAGCAGATCTAAAAATGACATCTGCCGATGTTGAGACGATGTATATCAACGATCTGAAAGCGGTGAAGCAAAATGTTAGCATTCCTGTTTCGGTAAAAGTCGGGCCTTACTTCAGTTCTTTCGGGAATATGGCAAAGCGTTTGGAAGATGCAGGGGCTGACGGCCTTGTACTCTTTAACCGTTTTTACCAGCCGGATATTGACCTCGAAAATCTTGAAGTATCACCTAGTCTTGAATTAAGCAGCTCTTTTGAAAAAAGGCTGCCCCTTCGTTGGATCGCGATGCTCCGGCCGCATTTGAATTGCAGCCTGGCCGCAACTACCGGAATACATACCGCAAAAGACGTCATCAAAATGATACTCGCCGGGGCTGATGTTACAATGATGGCATCCGTTCTTCTTTATCACGGCCCGGGAATTTTGCGCAGCATTCTCACTGAAATGAAAACCTGGATGGAAGAAAAAGGATACACTTCACTGGAAGAAATGAAAGGCGCAATGAGTTCGGCTTCCGTTGCTGATCCGAGTGCTTTTGAGCGCGCCAATTATATTAAGATACTGCAGGGGTTCCGGATAAGTGACTTACATACAAGGCGGTAATCTGAACCTTCCTGATTCATGCAGGCATCTGTTGTTTCCCCCTGTCACTTCAGGGGGAAATCCCTGATATTAAATTCTGCTAGAGTTTTTTTAGCAAGCAGATTCGGAAGTCTGTCACTAATGCCGTGATGAACGGTGATGTCGTCAGCCTACATGAATCACCATTCGTATCGATTTGACGCGCCTGCATAAAACCGGTCAACATATCTGCCTTCATTGAAGAGGGGTGTTGGTGCAATTCTCAATGTATCCTGAGCAATTGTGGCATTGCTCGCAAACAAAACAATCATCCCGGCTATCAGGTTGGGAATTACAAAGGGAGTATTTTTAAGGTTGTGCATGGTTTACACTAATGATATTTACCTGCGTTAGAGTATCTGCATTGGGTATGTAGCAGTACATTGTTTAGATTGTTCCGCTTTAAAGCGGCTGATTTGATTGCAATCCATATGATTTGCCGACAGTCTATAAAAATAATTCAAGGTTTATTTGCTAATAGCAATTACTTAAATAAAGCATATTACGTTATCCAACGGTGTTATACGGATCCTTTTAAATTACTCAATTTATTTAAAGCTTATTCATAGGGTTTCGCAGATGGAAACTTAATCGGTTAAGTTCAAGTGGAAGAGTTTCAAATAATTTGGCTTCAGAAATGCTTTTTTCCGGGAGTAGCCCGGCTGCCTAACTATCATCTTTTAACTGATGAGTGCTGACTTCACTACTCTTATTTTACGAACTTCCAATGATGAATAAGTTCAAATAATCTGTAATTATCAATAGGCTGCATCAAAAAAATAATTTCATTTTTTATAATTAAAAAAAAACGACTTAACCGGTTACTTGTTATCTGCTTCACGGGTTACAGCCGTATTCGTCAGCATATAGAAAGCACCAAAACAGCCATGCTGTTTTTTAAGTGGTATTACCGTGCGGTTCAATTTTTGATTGTTATTTCTTCTTTCCCGATTTGTTTAAGAACCTCCAGTTGATACCCTGAAACTATCCATTTACCCCACACTTTGAACTCGCGTGATTTAGGCCTCTCTTCTCGAGTTGAGCCAGACGGGCATCCCGGGACTCTCTTTTTCTCTCCTGAAAACTTTCAGCCAATTTGAAGGCCATTCGATTGCGGGAATTTGACGACGATGGCCGCAGTTTAAAAAGACCTGTTCGAAATGCCATAGTTCTACGGTTCGCGCCATTTTTTTAACATCTTATCCACCTGGGCGGCGACTTTCGTTCGGGCATCATAACGGTCCCAACCGGAACTCAGCAATTCATCATACACGGAATGTCTGTGACGTACGTGTGCTCGCACCGCGAGTTCGAGGGCTTCCGCCGCGAATTCCTTTGCTGCAGCCGTTCGCCCAACCCGGCCCGAGTACTTTAGGCAGGCATGTTCTGCGATCTCTTCGGCTTCATCTGGTGGGCAGCCAGGGTACCGATCCTGAACCCTGCGCCCGAACTCGGCCCGATACTCTCCATCAATTATTGCTTCCCGCGCAGCACGGCGTTCCCGCAAACGGGCCCGTGCATCCGTATCGGCAAGACACTCCCTCTCTGCACGATCTAACGCGCTTTCTTCCACCAGAATGCCTTGGCGCTCATAACGCTTCCGTGCTCGGCTGAACCGGAGGACAATAGCTCGAAGCTTCGAATATTTTGAGGCACGCCGCGTCAGCGCAGCATCACCACGAGGTACATAGACAAGGCGTGATAAATCGGCACAGCCCAAACAGAGAGGGCGATCAGCCTCGAGTCTTAGCAAACGGCCGCGCCCGAGCTCTTCACCGCACTCAACACATTCTGAGTCACGGGTGATCTCAAAAACAACGATATCTGATGTTTGACCCGGTGATTTCTTCTTAACCATGATGTCGAGCTTGAATCAATTAATCAACAAAAATTCCAACCCCGTATATACCTTCTCCTTCCCACTAACCTCAACGAAGCGTACCAGCCCCCGAAACTTCAGGTTTTGCTCCGCATTCCATCAATCTGTCAAGGATAAGAAATTTAAATTTAATGAACTTGACAACTAAAGATATAGTCCGGGACTTTAAAAAAGAGTTGCTTGCTGTTTGGGCAAAATAATTTCTCGGGATCACACATTGTCTTGAAATGAGAAGAGAAATGTATAAATCATGCACATTAGTGGCACGGAGTTTGGTGAGAGGCTCAATACATTCTTTATTTAAGTTTTACAGAAACTTGTTTAATGGCTAAAATCGCTGATTCCCAATTCCGTTGTGGAGATCCCATGAAATTACATATTCATGCCATTCATAAGATTAAGGTGTCTAATCTATACAGATTCTAAATTAAGTCTCAAATGACCGAAATGTTGTGAGATGCAGAGGTTTTTGCTACCTTAATTATAGAGTTTATTGTCCAAATATCTAATACTGTTAACCGTTTGACTTTACTCACTTTTTAAACTAATTATCCAACAACAAATAAATCATCATGGCTGTATTTATTACTGATACCTGTATTAACTGTGGAGCATGCGAACCCGAATGCCCGAATCAGGCCATTTATGAGCCGGGAGTGGAATGGTCAATGGCAGAAGGCACCACCCTGTCCGGAATGGTAACACTCCTGAATGGCCAGGAAGTAGACGCTGACGATATGCAGGCACCAATTTCAGATGAATTCTATTTCATCGTTCCCGACAAATGTACAGAATGCAAAGGTTTCCACGAAGAAGAACAATGCATCGCATTTTGTCCGGTTCCCGATTGCATTATTCCGGATCCTGAACATCCGGATTCTGAAGATGAGCTGCTTGCCAGGCAGTCATTTCTTCACGGTTAAGAAAAAATTTTATACCGTAAATTATTAACGAATACGACAGCTTATGTCTAAGAGTGCTCTTTCACCGGAAATGAGAAAAGCTGTAGTTCGATTTTCCGGTGACTCCGGAGACGGCATGCAGTTAACAGGAGACATGTTTTCTCAGGCATCCGGTCAGGCCGGCCTCGATCTGACCACTACTCCGGATTTTCCCGCTGAAATTCGCGCACCGCAGGGCAGTGTCGGTGGTGTATCGAGTTTCCAGATACAGATCGGGGGAACTGAAATATATACTCCGGGCGATCAGGTGGATGTATTGGTGGTGATGAATCCGGCAGCACTGAAGGCAAATATTCATTACCTGAAGGCAGGCGGCACCATCATTGCGGATAAAGACAGTTTTAATCCGAGGAACCTGAAAAAAGCAGATTATGATACTAATCCGCTTGAGGATGGCTCACTTGAGGATTACCACATCATCAGGGCTCCGGCCACTTCATTAACCAGGGAAGCGCTGAAAGATCTCGGCCTGGAAAATCAGGCTATGGCTCGGAGTAAAAATATGTTTGCACTCGGCGTAGTATCCTACATTTTCAGCAGGCCGCTTGCAAATCCCAAAGCATTTATTCAAAAAAAATTCGCCAGTAAACCGGTTCTGATCGACGCCAACATTCGCGCACTTGAGGCAGGTTTCAGTTTTGCAGAGAGCACGGAACTTTTTGGGGCTTCTATCGTCATCCCCCCGGCTAAGTTACCCAAAGGTAATTATCGGAATATTGACGGCAATACGGCCGTTGCATGGGGCTTGCTTGCCGCTGCCGAAAATTGCGGCAGAAAACTTTCCCTTTGCTCCTACCCTATCACGCCAGCCACTGAGATTCTTCAGGAATTATCTGCAAGAAAAGATCTGGGTGCAATTGTATTCCAGGCCGAAGACGAAATTGCAGCGGTTTGTGCCGCAATCGGGGCGGCTTTCTGCGGCAACCTTTCCGCCACCACAACCTCAGGCCCTGGGGCATCTCTGAAATCTGAAGCGATGGGTCTCGCGATTATCTCTGAAATTCCACTGGTAATGGTAAACGTTCAGCGTGCAGGCCCTTCTACCGGCATTCCGACAAAAACGGAACAAAGCGACCTGTATCAGTCACTCCATGGGCGGCATGGTGAAGCACCATTGGTTGTATTGGCAGCAAGTTCACCGGATGATTGCTTCTTCTACAGTTACACCGCAGCAAAAATTGCCATTGAGCATTCAACTCCTGTAATCATGTTATCGGATTCTTATCTTGCAAGCGGAACCAGCCCGTGGAGAATCCCTGAAAACGGTGAACTGCCGGATATTAAAATTCCACGATTCCGAAAGCCCGCAGAAGAATGGAAACCCTACATGCGCGATCCGGAATTTTTGAACCGGTACTGGATGAGTCCCGGGGATAAAGGTTTTGAACACAGAATTGGCGGCCTTGAGAAAAAAGAGATTACCGGCAACCTTACATATGAGCCACTGAATCACGAAAAAATGACGCGAATACGTGAAGAAAAGATTGAACGTATCGCAAAAAAACTGCCAAAACAGAAAGTGATCGGGGCACAATCCGGCAAACTGATTGTTTTGGGCTGGGGAAGCACACATGGTGCCATCAATATGGCAGTGAGTGAATTGATCGAAGATGGAGAGGATAATGTTGGCTTCACTCATTTCAATTACATAAAGCCGCTTCCCGAAAATACCGAAGAAATTCTCTCAAAATTCGACAGGATATTGGTTTGTGAACTGAATAACGGCCAATTTGTGAACTATCTTAGATCGAAATTTCCAAAATTCAACTATCTGCAGTTTAACAAAATCCAGGGCCAGCCGTTCTTCATATCCGAAATTAAAGCCGAAATCATCAACACTTTAACACAATAGCCATGCAGACAGATGTGACGGAAAATAACACTGTACTCACACGCAAGGACTTCGTGAGTGACCAGGCTGTTCGGTGGTGTCCCGGCTGTGGTGACTTCATGATCCTGGCAAATATGCAGAAAGCATTTGCCAATATGAACCACAAGAAAGAACATTTTCTGAGTGTTTCAGGTATCGGCTGCTCATCCAGGATCACCTATTACCTGGATACATATGGCATCCATTCGATCCACGGGCGTGCTATTGCCGTGGCAACGGGGGCAAAACTGGCCAACCCTGAGCTGAATGTATGGGTATTTACCGGCGACGGAGATTGTATGGCGATTGGAGGCAATCACTTTATCCATGCCTGCAGAAGAAATGCTGATATCAATATCATCATATTTAATAATAAAATTTACGGGATGACCAAAGGCCAGTCTTCCCCCACTACGCCGGTGGGCCTAAAAACCAAAACGGCGCCGGAAGGAAGTTACGAGATACCGTTTAATATCGGTGAAGTAGCCATTGGTGCAGGAGCCACATTCTTCGCACGGGTTCCTGACAATGACCACGCATTAATGGAAGATGTTATGATGCAGGCATATCACCATAAAGGAACTTCCGTGATTGAAGTTCTTCAGAATTGCGTGATTTTTACTGATGGCATCCACGATCAAATTACCGGACGCGATACCAGGAGCGATAACCAGTTAATCCTTGAGCATGGCAAACCCATGGTTTTTGGCAGTGAAAATAAAATGGGGCTTCGTGTTGATGGAATGCGCCTTTTAAAGCACGAGCTGGAAAACGGTACCGGACAAACACTGGAGCATGATGCCGCAGAAACCGACTCTCAGATGCACCTGGCCCTTGCCAAAATGCAGCTCCCTGAATTTCCGGTTGCTATGGGTGTAATCAGGAAAGTAGAGATCAATACTTACTCGGAAAGTGTTCACCAGGCGATTGCATCGGCTAAGAAACGAACATCTTTCAAAAGCGTTAAAGATCTGTTCCTCAGTGGTAATACCTGGGAAATTGAATAAGTTGAATATTCAATATGTTGTCTGGAGAGATTTATTTATAAGGTTCTACCATGAATTTTTTGGATAAATATGAAAAGACCGAATTCGGAAGACCAATGTATCCATTAGAACTGGTTTATCTATGTGATCCTTTTGCAGCAGGTGATGGTTTGTCCAGCCCCAACGGGGCTCCAGCAACAGCATGGGACGAAGTCCTATGTATTGAAAGATCATTAATTCAGATAAGCTGCTAAAGGAGCGAAAGCCTATCCCCATGTTACCAATGGAGCAGAAAGGTCACAGCGATCAAAATCTAATCCCATACATACCGTTCATCATAGTCAACCCTGTATTTCTTTAGAAACATCCGGAACTCGTCTTGAAAGCTCATCTTCTGATGATGTTGTTCCTGATTGCGAATGTATTTGGCAACCACGTCCACCTGTGATGGATTTACCGAAAAAATTCCATACCCATGTTGCCAATAGAACCTGCGGTAATGTTCTCCTTTGGTTTTGATCCATTTGGAAGAGCCCTGTTTTACCTGCTGGAGTAATGCGGCCTGAGTGATCTTCCTGGACAGCAGACAAAGGATGTGAACATGGTCTTTATGGCCTCCAACCTGGACGGGATTGCATTGCATGGCTTTACATATTCCACCCAAATAATCGTAAAGGTCTGTTTCAATGGGTTTATCGATGAGTTTTTTACGATGCTTGGTGCTGAAAACAAGGTGTGTATATACTTTTGTTAAGGCTTGTGGCATGGCTGTGATATTCTGGCTTACGCCCTTTCAGGGCTTTCATTTTTATTTTCACTATTAATCATAGGACTGCGTCCCATGCTGTTGCTGGTGCCCCTTCGGGGCTTGGCTTTTCCCGGAAAAAACCTATGGCCTGAAAACTATCATGACTCTTCGCTGTCTGAGCGGGTTCTGCATCCGGGATAAACCTTTCCTGTTCTATAGGGCTCTGTATGTATGAACCGAAAAACATGAAATCCTTACATAAATCTGTAAAAAAATACATACCGAAGGTCGCGCTGTTACCCTCTTTTTTCAACTGATTCCGAAGCATATCTGATCAGCCAGATGCTTGCTCGGATTCGTGAAGTACCTTGTAGAAAATTTCCTTCTGCACCTCAACATAACAGAATGAATCCTCAGGGAATAGTCGGCCCTTTTAAAAATGGAGTACAACAGGTTTGCAATTTTTCCACCACCATTCTCTTTGTTTAAGACCGGAAAATAAAATAGATTGCAC
>RECI01000163.1 GCA_007694095.1 Balneolaceae bacterium
ACTTCCGAAGTCTTATAGACTTATTAAATGATTTGCGATGGACCGAAGAACCGATAGACCGAATTTTTCCCTATTCGTATGTAGGTCATTCTGTTTTTCGTAAATCAAATGATAAACAACAAGTTGGTATTAACGGCATGACATCATTTTAATATAAATCCCTGCGAAATTGCACATTAAACAATATCTGACTTCAACTTCCCATTCATCAACAACACGTTTAGAATTGCCGGAGTTACATCCAAAATACTTTCTGCGTTTTTGAACGGATCGGTGTTCCCTTTTACCATCAGCGGAACCGGGTTTCGGGTATGTGTTTTTACACCTAAATCTTCAAGGTTCCCGTGATCACTGGTTATCACGAGTGTATCACCCGGTTTTAAATCTGATATGATTTTGTACATAAAACGGTCGGCTACATGAATCACCTTATCAGCCATATCACGATTTTTTTCATGGCCTGCTTTATCTGTAAGATAGTACTCATATAAAACGAGGTCGTATTTTTCAGCAGCTGATAACATTCTTTCTGCAGCTTCTTCCGGGCTTATTTCCGGAACATCAAGAGCAAGCATATCTCTCCATGCTGATTGCACAATTTCGGCTGTTATAGCGGTCCCTTCCAAAACATCCTGTAACCGGTTCAAGCGAACACCTGCTGATTTTACCATCAGCGTTGTACAACTCCACCTGTTCCGTTTTGCAGACCGTTCAAAAAAAATATCAGGGTATGCATTTAAAAAAAATGGTTTCAAACCTAATGCGATTGTCTGGTGAAACAGGCTATCCTTCTGTAAAAGCGGTTTAATTTTTGAATGCGGAAACGGACCAAAATGTTTTCCTATTTTCATCGATGCATTTTTACCGGTAAATAATGAAGTCTGCCCGGTTCCGCTTTGTGGTAATCCCTCTATTCCCAAATTTGCATCAATTGATCGAAATAAAAATTTTTCCCCTGCTACCGGCTCACACTCATTATGTAACCCATTGCCGCCTGTAAATGAAGAGAAAGATTTTAAATTACCTGATGCTAATGGATTAGAGGAATTATTTTTTCCTACGCCTATTCCATCAATAAAAATAAAAAGTACTGACATCAGCGCTCCAGTATTAGAGTAACCGGACCATCATTCACAAGTTCCACCTGCATCATGGCCCCAAATTCACCGGATTCAACCGTTAAGCCGCTATCTTTTTTTAGTTTATCGATCATGTATTCATAAATCGGTTCTGCCACATCCTGTCGGGCAGCCTCAATATAACTTGGACGCATTCCTTTTTTAGTGTCACCATACAGAGTGAATTGTGATACTACCAGTATTTCACCTTCAACCTCTTCTGCCGACCGGTTCATTTTTCCTTCACTATCTTCAAAAATACGAAGTTTAGGTATTTTTCGAATACACCAGTCAGCCTCCGCCTTTGTATCACTTTTATGGATTCCAACCAGCAGCAACAGACCCTTTTCTATCTTCCCTGAAATTTTGCCATCAATGGTAACCGATGCCCGTTTTACTCGCTGAATAACAATTCTCATATGTTGGTAAACGTGTGGATAAGACTATGATTATTTGTTTATAACATTTTAGAACTCCAAATTCTTCAATCTATCCACATCAATACACAATTAAAAATGATTATTAACACCCTGAAAGAATAACTTCTTCTGTTGAAACAATCAGACCCACAGATAGGTGTGAAAAATATACTTTGTTGAGAACTCATTTTTCTCTTAATTAAGCAATTGTTTTTAATGGAATAATTATTAACAATTTTATTAACAAAAACTGGCTGGTTATACAGCTTATAAGCATAAATAAGTTTTGCACATCTCCACATACACCTACTACTATACTACAAAATATATTATCCCGTCTCTTTTGTAAGTCCCTGTGGATAACCAGTCATATAATATGTAAAAGCAAAGCCTGATTCTTTCTATATTTAATTTGAATTTTTTAATTACATAAAGAATTTTATAACCTGAAATTTTTCCATCAAACTAATTTAACAGTGTCTGAAAAACAATTTACCTATAAAGATTCTGGTGTTGACATAAAAGCGGGTGAGGAGCTTGTGAATTCCATCAAGGATGTGGTAAAACAAACCCACAATGCAAATGTACTGAGTAATATTGGAGGTTTCGGTGGACTTTTCTCTGCTGATTTTAAAGAGATGAAAGAACCCGTTTTGGTGAGTAGTGTGGATGGTGTGGGGACCAAACTGATTGTTGCCTTTAAATGCGGAAGATATGATACCGTTGGCCAGGACCTTGTAAACCACTGTGTGAATGATATCGCTGTTTGTGGTGCCACCCCATTGTTTTTTCTTGACTATTTTTCTACCGGGAAACTGGATCAACAGGTAGGATATGATGTGATAAAAGGATTTGCCATTGCCTGCAAAGAAAATGGAGTAGCCCTTATTGGAGGAGAAACCGCCGAAATGCCGGATATCTACAATGATGGAGAATTTGATCTTGCAGGCACGGTTGTGGGTGTTGTGGAAAAAGAAAAAATTATTACCGGCTCAGTAATTAAAAAAGGGGATATACTGGTTGGATTTAAAAGTACGGGACTCCATACAAATGGCTACTCACTTGCGAGGAAAGTGCTATTCAGCAGGTATGATGTGAGCGATATTCCGGATGGGTTGAACCAAAACATCGGTGAAGAGCTATTAAAAATCCATAAATCGTATCTCCCTCTGATTTCTTCATTAAAAGAAATTGATGGTGTGAATGGTTTTTCACATATCACAGGGGGTGGAATAGTTGGAAACACAAAACGAATACTGCCTGAGGGGTTAAAACTCTCTGTAAAATGGGAGTCATGGGAACGACCGGCCATTTTTAAACTGATTCAAAATACAGGAAACGTACCGGAAGAAGATATGCGGGCTACATTCAATCTTGGAATTGGCCTTATTGCTGTTTGTTCAGAATCTGCAATACCTGCTGTTGAAGCAGAAGCAGGAAAATTGGGAGAAGAAATCCTGGTAATCGGCGAAGTAGTTTGATGGCCCCATAAAACCGTTATTTCTGGCTTTATCAGAACTTTTTATAGCTGAAAACCTCTTCAAGTGGCACATCAAACACATCCGCAATTTTGAAAGCAAGTTCCAGTGAAGGTGAATATTTGGCAGCTTCAATAGCATTGATGGTTTGGCGGGTCACCCCTACGCTGTCGGCCAGTTCCTGCTGGGTCATTTCCTGATGATGAAACCTGAGAGTTCGTATGTTATTTTCAATGCGGAAATCATCCATTTCAAAACTCAGCCCTGTAAAAATAAATTTGTGTGGCACGTTTGATTAACGCTGAACTCAGTAATACAATAAAAAGAAAATGGAAAATGTGTTTGGTGTTACTGAACCAAAAAAAAGCTTCAGGCGAATTGGTAAATATCTCTGATAAAAACATTTGGAAGAGCAAAAGTATAACAGCCGCACTTAAAAAATAGTAACCGTTTCTCATACCACGCGCTTCAATCAACAGGTCAAGTTCATCTTTTGAGACCCTGAATTTCTTGTCTGCAGCATCTACAAATATTTCAATTCCAACGGCGATCCAAAAAAGGTTAAAGAACAATTTAAAAATGTTGCCAGAATAATCGGGTATGAAAGCAGGCCAGCCGAAGACAAAAATTACATAAATGACAATAACTGACAATGAAGTGATAAATGATGTCCATGATAAAATTTCCTGTTTAGACATAACGGTATAATTGATTAGATGTATAGTATATTTTACGTTATGTAAAAAATATGTTACATAAAAAATGAATTATTTTAAATTGAGCTGATTGTGCCCTGTTTGTTGCTATTTAAGAATGAGGTCATTGAGAACGAAGTCATCATAACAAAAGAAAGGAGGTACAGCCTTACGGCATAATTGTTACATTAACCCGCCCCATCTGGATAATTTTAGGTAAAAATAAAAAGAAGTCAATGAAACAATTATGATTAACTTGAATTATTAATTTTGAAACAAATGAATATGTAATGGAACAAAATAAACAGACAGGACACATAATTTTAGGAATCTCAATTATCCTGGGCCTCTTTATACTTGGCTATTTTTTGAACAATTCTGTTAAGACGTTCAGAGATTACGAGAGAACAGTAACCGTTAGGGGTCTTGCAGAACAGGAACATCTGGCCGATGTGGTGATCTGGCCAATCCAGTTTACTTTGGCCAGTAACATCCAGGATGAAATTTATCGTATGCTGGAGGATAATGCAGGTAAAGTGATGGCGTTTCTGGCAGAAAATGGAATTGATGATGACGAAATTTCCATTGATGTACCTTTAGTGACCGACCGCTCTGCACAGCGATGGGGTGGTGACACAAGCGGACAATTCAGGTATGTGGCCTCACAGGCGGTAACAGTGTATTCGAATGACGTTGAACATGTGAGGGAAGTGATGAGAAATGTTGGAGAACTCGGCAAACAGGGTGTCATAATTTCGGGAGATGATTACCAGTTCCAAACCGAATATATGTTTACCAGGCTAAACGACATCAAGCCGGAAATGATTGAAATTGCTACGATAGAAGCGAGAAAAGTTGCTGAAAAATTTGCGGAGGATTCCGACAGCAAACTTGGAAAAATCAAAACGGCATCCCAGGGTCAGTTCAGCATTACAGATCGCGACAGGAATAATCCGCACATCAAAAATGTGAGGGTGGTATCTACAATTGAATATTACCTGACGGATTGATTTTTTAAGGGTTCTACTTGCATTTTGATAAACGGCGGATGTTTCTCGACTGTACCCCAAAAACATATCGTACCTTTGGATGATCACTATTAGCTGAACTGCTTTTATATCAGATTATGCGATAGACTTCCGAAGTCTTTCGGAGTTGTGAATGAAACCTTTACATATTTAAAAATCGAAGTTTTAATAAATTAAAGAGAGACTTCGGAAGTCTTTTTCGTGTATTGCATTATGTGGGGTTAAAATCATTACGCAGCCGGAATGAGCCGGGATCTTCAACCTGACGGTTCGGGTATTGGAATAGAAAAACAATCAGAAAGATATAAAGCCATCTCTACGTTTATCCCTCAATATACCCATCTGTTATCCAGAGCGATTCGTCAAAGCTCTTTACCAGAAAATCGATCTCTTCTCTTGTGACTACGAGCGGCGGTGTAATCCAAAGTCCGAATTTATCACCCGGCACGTAGATGTTTTTCTCTTTAAGAAGGTAGTTGGCAAGCTCTCTTACCGGGTTTTCGATGTATTTTTGTCCGGAACTGCGGATAGGCTCTTTCGTCTCACGATTCTTTACCAATTCCAGTGTCCACATCAAACCGATACCCCGCACTTCGCCTACGGATGGATGTTTATCCCTTAGTTCATTCAGGCGCAATTCCATGTAAGCTCCCATCTCCCGGGTATGTTCAAGAAGCTTTTCCTGTTCAAGCACTTCAATGGAAGCAAGCGCGGCACGGCATGAAAGGGAATGACCCGAGTAACTCTGTCCATGGCCAAAAATATTCTCATCAAATGCAGCAGCCACTTTTTTGGACATGATACAGGCCGATAGCGGACAGTACATTCCCAATGCCTTACCCATGATGATGATATCGGGCACAACATCATAATGCTCAATGGCAAGAAATGTTCCTGTTCGCCCCATACCTGTCATTGTTTCATCCACGATCATCAGTAAACCGAATTCATCGCAAATTTCACGGACACGTTTCATGTACGGTTCCGGTGCCGGGATGATTCCGTTTGAACCAACCACCGGTTCCACTATGATTGCGGCCACAAAATCACTGCCTCCTTCCATCTGAACCATATAATGCAGGTACTCAGCGGCCTTCAACCCATCTTCGTCCTCACCCATGGGGGAGCGGTAAGGATAAGCATCAGGGCTAAACACAACTCCCGGCTGATTTACCGGTTCGGTAAACCATCTTCTCGGATCGCCGCTAACCGATATTGCGCCTGCTGTTGAGCCGTGCCATGATCGGTAGCGTGAGATAATTTTATATGGATATGGATATTGTTTTCCCCGTTCTTCGGGTAATCTTTCATTAAACATCCTGTTGTACTGCCAGAATCTTGCGGCTTTAATAGCCGCCTCAACAGCCGATGCACCGCTCTGCCCAAACCACACTTTTTTATCAGGCGGACCCGGAGCCAGTTCACTGAGCTTTTTTGCAAGCAACCCCGTGGGTTCAGAAGCAAAATCGTCAGTAACATAAATCACACTCTCCATTTGTTCTTTTATTGCCTGTATCACATGTGGGTGGTTAAACCCGATATTTGCACATTCGTGGGCGCTTCTAAGGTCAAAGATTTTCCGTCCATCTCCTGTGTATATCCAGCAGCCCTCCGTTTTTTTTACCGGAAGCGGGTCATAATTTTTTTGTGAAGACCAGCACTGCATCATGTGTTTTGCCTGAACATTGGAAAAATTCATATGAAATCCGTTATCGTCTGGATGGAATTATTTTTACTAATGTGCAAAAATAATGGTTTATTTAAAAAATGATATATCATCTGCAGATAATCCATTTTGGATTGGAATAAATCTAAAATCATGGAGTAGATTATCATTTCTTTAAAATATCTTTAAATTATCTCATTCGTTTAGGTAGTCTGCTGCCGTTCATTTACATTTACAAATATTCAAACATGATTTTGTGTAAAAAATTAGTGACAGCTCACTTTAAAAGTAGTTCGTGTTAAAATGATGTACAATCTAAAATCAAAAATGTGTAAAATAGCCCTGTTATGAAAAATATCTTCTATACGTTGCTCACATTGCTCATTGTAATTTTTACTATTTCAGGTTGTACGGGTGGCGACAGAAGCCCGAATGCAGGTCACGTCATCATCATTGGAATTGATGGTTTGAGCCCCGATGGCATATTGAACTCCGATACCCCTGTTATGGATCACATGATGGCAAATGGAAGTTACTCGATGCATGCACGTGCAGTGATGCCTTCAAGCAGCGGTGCGAACTGGGGCTCGATGATTATGGGTGCCGGGCCAGAGCAGCATGGGATTATCTCGAACGATTGGCGCGTGGATAATTTTGTTCTGCATCCAAATGTTGTGAGAGATGACAACCTTTTTCCGACAATATTTGCAGTAATCAGGGATCAGTTGCCAGCAGCTGAAATCGGCGCCATTCTTGACTGGAACCCTATTCAAAATTTTATTGAAAACGATGTATTGAGTTACCTCGCTTTACCTTCTGATGAAGATGAAACCACAATTGAAGCTGTTACTTACATAAAGCAGAAAAAACCGTTGTTCACATTTATTCATATTGATCATGTTGATGGGGCAGGGCACAGGTTTGGCCATGGCAGTCCGCAATATTATGCCTCCGTTGCCAAGGCGGATTCACTGGTTGGTGAAATATTGCAGTCAGCACGGGATGCGGGAATTTATGAGGATACTGTGTTTTTGCTCTCTTCCGATCATGGAGGAGTAGGGTTCGGCCACGGTGGTAATGATCCCAGGGAAATGGAAATCCCTTTTATTGTTTACGGAAAAAATGTGAAACCAAACCACCTGCTACGGCTCCCAATCAATACATTTGATACACCTGCTACGGCCGTTTTTGCCCTCGGGCTGGAAATTCCGTTTGAATGGATCGGGCGTCCTGTAAAAAATGCTTTCCGTGGGAATGATGACCCGAAGCTCATGTATCACCTAAACAACCTTTACCCGGCGCCTGATATTTTTCCTGCAGGTGAGGGAGGTTACAATCCCCCGGGAGGACTCTTTGTTGGCGAAACGGTGACAATGCGAATTGAAAACCCGGCCGGTTTAGGTGAAATCCGTTATACTGTTGACGGAAGCATGCCCGGTGAAGCGTCACCTGTATATGATGGACCGCTTGAAATATCGGAAAATACTGTGGTTACAACGCGGTTATTTGACAATGGCAGGGCTGTAAGTGCGGTTAATACAGGCTATTTCAGGATGCTGCAAAACCCGGAAGGCCATGGTTTGCGTTATACGATTTATGAGAAAGACGATATGAATCTGTTGCCTGATTTTTCCACACTTGAACCAAAAGGAACAGGAACCACGCTCGAAATTACCTCAAATAACCTGAATCTAACCCGTCGTAATTTTGTGGCCGCTGTGATGGAAGGATTTATCGAAATCGAAAACGAAGGCAGGTACCGGTTCTATCTGGCTTCAGATGACGGTAGTAAGCTATATATCAATGACAGGGAGGTTGTGGATAATGATGGGGATCATGGTGTAATCACAAGGAGCGGCACTGTTAACCTTGAACCGGGTCGGCATGAAATACGTGTGGAATGGTTCAACGGCGGTGGAGGATACTGGCTGGCGGCATTTATCGAAGGGCCTGGAATGGAGCGTCAGATTGTTCCTGCAAGTATGCTTTACCTTGATGAATAAACTATTTTCAAAAAAGTAATCCTGATCGTGAATTTCCGAATCATCATTACAATTCATTTTATTCTGCTCCTCACAGGCTGCAGCGACAGACAGGCAGATAATATCAGTACACAAAATGAGAAGGTTTCTGTTGCATTTATGGCAGATGTACATTTTCATGATGTGTTTGCAGATTTTAGTGACGGTTCTTTCGAGGGACTTCCTGTTTTGATAAATGGTGATACACTTTTTGCAACTGTTCGCACTATGGAATCCCAGCTTACATCCACCCGGCTGTTTAATGAGAATTATTTTGCATTCAGGGCTGCACTTGATGATGTCGTTAACCGTGGAATCCGGTATGTTGCTTTTCCCGGGGATTTTAGTGATGACGGCCAACCTATTCATATACGCGGTTTCAGGAAATTACTGGATGAGTATCATCACAAACACGGAATCGAATTTTTTATCATTACCGGAAATCACGACCCGGGCCGGCCTTTCAGTACTCCGGCGGGTAAATTCAATTATTTGGGGGAAGATGGAAAGCGGCAACCGGTATTCAGCCATGAACATCCAATGTGTGATAGTGACGAACCACGTGGCAGGGGATCGGAACTGTCGCATGAGGTGATCTGCACAGACGAAGTGAAGCATTACGGTTACCCTGAATTATTTGAAGAACTTGGTCATCATGGAATGTCTCCCAAAGAAAACTACATCTATTTTGAAACCCCATTCAGCACGTATAACATAGATAATTATAGCTTTACAAAAGCAATGGAAGAATCAGGCTATGAGAACAGACTATTCGAAATTTGCAGGGAGGGAACCGGAGGTGTATACAGGGAAGATCATTATACAAACTGTTTTGATGTGATGGACATGAGTTACCTTGTTGAACCTGAGGACGGTTTATGGCTGCTTGCGATCGATGGAAATGTTTATATACCCATGGAAAATGCAGATACCGAATCACCTGAAAACCCTCGGAATTTCGGCAGTCCCGGGAATACCGGATTCAATGCGGTAGTCACCCATAAAACCCATCTAATCGAATGGATAGAAGACGTTGCAGACCGTGCCGGCAGGCTGGGAAAACACCTGGTTGCGTTTAGCCATTACCCGGCCGTTGATTTTTACAATGATGCGGCTGATAATATCAGGGAACTATGGGGGCGGGGGCGCTTTCAAACATTGCGGCTGCCTGATTCAGAGGTTAGTAAACTACTGGCAAATAAGGGCCTCCGTCTCCATGTTGGCGGCCATATGCACATGAATGACACGGGAGTTGTCTTTGACGATTCTTCAGGCAACTGGTTGTTTAACATTCAGGCACCTTCCATTGCGGGTTATGTTCCTGCCTACAAAGTTGTCCATTTTTTTAATCATGATAAAAAGATAGAAGTTGAAACGGTTATAGTTGAGAATGTACCCGGTTTCGATACCCTTTTTCCTCTTTATCAAATGGAGTGGGATTTTTTGAATGACTCAGGTTATGAAGAAATTTGGAACCATGATATTCTCACAGCAGAAAATTATTATGAATTTAATGACTGGCACATGCGCGAACTTTCCCGGTTGCGTTTTCTACCAAGAGAATGGCCTGAAGGTATACGGGACAAGCTGGAAACGATGACAGGTAGAGATATGCTACTTGCCGCACTCTCGGATAATGAATCAGCTGCAATAGAATTGGCAGAAATCATCACAACAGAGCATGGCTTTCGTCTTGATGATTTTGATACCTGGGATGGAATGGATCTGACCGTCGATTTTTACCGGATTCGCAATGCAGGCAGTCTTGCTTTCAGGGACATCCCGGCTGACCGGCTTAATCATTATGCCATTTTAAACGATGTGTTAAATAACCATGAAATGGAGGAAGTGGAGGTGGATAGATTACGGATACAATTTGCTATTCTTTTCAATGTACTTAAAAAGTTTGCTACAGGTTACCCTGATGATCATTTTCAGATATATCCCGATGACGGGAAAATACGTTCACTTAAGGAGATCTATAATCCTTTTGAAAATAAACTCCCCCTTTTCTAAAGGGGGTTGGGGGGATTTCACACAGTGATCCACAAGCAACACACTCTGTACCCCCAACACATCCTGTTTTACACCCCCCCCGCCCCCCTTGATAGGGGGGAGTTTTCCTTGTCAAAACTCATAACTCCGCAAAAAACTCCCCCTTTCCTAAAGGGGGTCGGGGGGATTTCACACAGTGATCCACAAGCAACACACTCTGTACCCCCAACACATCCCGTTTTTACACCCCCCTTGCCCCCCTTGATAGGGGGGAGTTTATACACCGAGTTTGTTCATGCGAAGCTGGAACTGCCGTATGGCATAATCAAGGAACCACTCTTTTTCAAGACCAAAAGGAACCACATCATACGGTTCAAAAATTTCATGTATGATATTGGTGGCATCGTTTAATAACTCTTCGAGGTGGTCTTCAAATGGGTTTTTAAGTTCAGGGTTATCTGCCAGCAGACGATTAATCAGGAATAGGCCGTATGCGATATGCCGCGATTCATCCTGTTTCAATAATGTGATACCCTTTTGTAAACCGGGTAGCAAATCATTTTCCCTGAGCATGGTATGATATGCCTCATAACCGGTTTCGGCAAGGGTGCCTTCTACAATCATATTGTAAGTGCCGGAAGCTTTTAACTGCGCAAGGGGAGAGGTATCGGTGAAAAGTGCGTTCAGGTAGAATGGAAGTTTTTGATAAAATAGCTTTTTGTAAAACACGCCATGAAATGATTCAAAATCCGGACGTTCAATCATTACTTCTGCTACAAAACGTGAAAAAAATTCGGTGTGTTTCGCTTCTTCCCACAAAAAAGAGGTTAAAAAGATCTCTTCTTCAATACGGCCTTCTTTTGAGATGGTCTGAATAAGGGGGAGAAGGTCAAGGGTAACAGCTTCTTCTCCCGCCATAAAAAGAGAAGAAAGATGGATGAGGATAGTTCTCTCTTCTTTGTTGAGTGATTTCCACTGCTCACGATCCACAGAAAAATTTATATCTGATGGATTCCATATACCAAACTTTTTTGCTTTTTGAAAAAGCTGCATCGGGAAGCTGTCGAAATCAAGACCTTTTTTAGTTGTAACAAATCCGGTATGCTCTTTCCTTACAGAGGGAGGTTCTTTCAGGTTTGCTTTTATTCTTTCCACAGAAGGAGAATCAGAATAAACAGGGGCCGTATTCAATAAAGATTTGGCTGCCTTGCGGTGTGTAGATAATGTAACAAGACTGCCTTTTTCGAGTTTCAGCTTCCCTTTCATGATCATCATGGTGGGGTCTTTCTTCTCTTCAATCATCCTGATCCAGGTTTGTTCGTCAGCAGAAAGAACTAAATCAGATCGATCTACATCTGCAGATTTTGCGTACCTTAGTTCCATACATTTGCCATATTGCAGATTCAGGTAAAAACCAATGGCATTCTGAACATCCAAAATTTTGGGTATTGGATCAATTTTGAGAATAAGTGGCGCATTCCATTCTGATCCATCTCTATGGTAACTGTCACTTGAATTAATTGATTCTTTCCATTCGTTGATCCAGCTCTCTGTGAAATAGTCTTTGTTAATTTCAACAGTCTTTTTTTTAAACCACATGATACAGCAGATTTATTTATATAAGAATAATTGTAGTCTTACGTTAATTTCGCCTGAATATTGATTAAATCAAACGATTTAATAATTTCTGAAAAAACAATATCTTTAAGGTCTGTATAAATTTCATTGGTGTACAGTATAAAATAATAAAAATCAACCTTTTATGAAGGGATTATATCCCAAATACGATGTAATTGTAGTAGGTGCCGGGCATGCAGGCAGTGAAGCGGCTGGTTCGGCTGCAAGGATGGGTGCCAAGACCTTACTTATCACAATGAATCTTGACGCGATTGCAAAAATGTCGTGCAATCCGGCAATGGGCGGAGTTGCAAAAGGGCAGCTTGTGAGGGAGATCGATGCACTGGGTGGACTTAGCGGTATAGTGAGTGACCGCAGCGGGGTTCAGTTCAGAATGTTGAACAGAAGCAAGGGTCCGGCAATGTGGAGCCCTCGGTGTCAGAGTGACCGAATGTTGTATGCGAACGTAATGAGAGAGGAACTTGAAAAGATTCCAAATCTCTTTTTCCGCCAGGATAATGTGGTTGATATCCTAACCGATGAAAAAGGAACGTCGGTTACCGGTGTAGTGACTCAAACCGGCCAGACATTTGAATCCAAATCGGTGATTTTAACGAGCGGTACTTTCCTTAATGGCATCATCCATATAGGCGAATGCCAGTATGGAGGTGGCCGTTCAGGTGAGCGTGCGTCAATCGGGATTTCAGCTTCACTTGAGAAACTCGGTTTTGAAATCGGGCGTTTAAAAACGGGTACACCACCAAGGCTTGACGGACGCTCCATTGATTATTCAAAACTCGAAATTCAGTACGGAGATAAAGATCCCAGCCCGTTTTCTTTCATGACCGATCACCTACCCGGAATTGAAGAGCAGCTCACTTGTTGGATTGGATACACAAATAATGACGTCCATGAGATGCTTCGTACCGGCTTTGATCGAAGCCCGATGTTCAACGGCAGAATCAAATCGGTTGGGCCACGATATTGCCCCAGCATTGAGGATAAAATTAACCGGTTTGCGGACAAGGATCGTCACCAGTTATTTCTGGAACCTGAAGGATGGAATACATACGAAATGTATCTCAACGGTTTCTCCACATCGTTACCGGAAGATGTGCAATATCATGCACTTAGAACTATTGACGGGTTTGAAAATGCAGTGATGTTGAGACCAGGGTATGCTATAGAATATGACTATTTTCCGCCATACCAGGTAAAGCGAAGTCTCGAAACAAAATGTGTAAAAGGTCTGTTCTTTGCTGGACAAATTAACGGTACTACAGGGTATGAAGAAGCGGCGTGCCAGGGATTAATTGCCGGAATTAATTCAGCACTTTTTGTTATGGATAAAGAACCGTTTGTTCTGAAACGGTCGGAAGCTTATATCGGTGTTTTAATAGATGACCTGATCAATAAAGGTACGGAAGAGCCATACAGAATGTTCACATCGAGGGCAGAACACCGAATTCTTCTTCGGCAGGATAATGCAGATTTGCGACTCACAGAACTTGGGCATAGAATTGGGCTTGTTCAAGAAGATCGATACCATCGTTATAAAAAGAAAAAAGATGAGATTGACCGGCTTTATGACCTGGTAAGTGATTATACGGTACGACCCGAAAAAATGGATCCAATGCTGGAGGCGAAGGGGACAGCCGCTTTATCCCAGCCGTTAAAGGCCAAAACTTTGATACCACGACCGGAACTTCACCTGCAGGATTTATTGGATGCAGATGAAGAATTAATAAGCAGGGTTAATGAAATTACAAATAACCGTTATGTAATTGAACAGGTAGAAATCCAGGTAAAATATGACGGATATATTCAGAGAGAATTTGAAATGGTTGAAGAGCTAAATCGGCAGGAGAATACTCCAATTCCGGTCAAACTGGATTACCACAAAATAAAAAGCCTTTCTAATGAAGGAAAAAGCAAACTTGAAAAAATCAAACCGGAGACCATCGGGCAGGCATCACGAATAAGTGGTGTATCTGCAAGTGATGTTGCAGTTTTAATGGTATACCTGAAAGGGTAGGTGTTTCACGTGAAACATAAGTTTGTAAAAATTAGGATTGAAAAAACCATATTAAAACAAGCAAGAGAAATTTTTCAAGTGAATGAAAAAATGCTTGAGCAGTACATCGATCTCTTATTGGAATGGAATGGAAAAATTAATCTGGTAAGCCGGAATGTTTCACGTGAAACAGTAAGAGAACATATCATACATTCATTGCTTCCAATTCCACTGAATTTCCCGGATAAACATCCCGAGTGGATTGATGCGGGTACCGGGGGCGGACTCCCCGGCATTCCCCTGGCAATTTGCCGGCATGATTTAAAATGGATATTAAATGACAATATCCGTAAAAAAATGAAAGCGGTAGATGATATCATTTATCGATTGGAATTGGATAATTGCAGAACTTTAGCCAAAAGCATATCCCTTGTTAATTTAAACCCGAATACCGGTATCGTCACCAAACATGCATTTAAAATACCTGATTTACTGAGGTTGTTAGGAAAGTCGTCATGGGAAACCATTTTGATCTGGAAAGGCACAGCCGATGCTGAAAAAGAAATTCAGCATTCAGGAAAACAACTAAATGTTACCATTTATGAGTTCAACTTTGGAGAAAAGGAACCATTTTACGAAGGGAAAGGGCTTGTATTGATTGAGAGGTGAGAAAACTCCCCCCGACCCCCTTTAGGAAAGGGAGGGTTACTTTGACGAGATATGTTTTTGATAAGGAAACTCCCCCCTATTAAGGGGGGCAAGGGGGGTGTTTTCGGGATTTGTTTGGGGTAAAGAGGTTGGATGTATGTGGAGAGATGGGAGAAATCCCCCCAACCCCCTTTAGAAAAGGGGGAGTAATTTGTGCAGGACTGTAAGTTTTGACAAGAAAAACTCCCCCCTATCAAGGGGGGCAGGGGGGGTGTTAAACCGGGATGTGTTGGGGGCAAAGAGGTTGGCTGATGGTAGTAAAGTGTGTGAAATCCCCCCCCGACCCCCTTTAGGAAAGGGGGAGTAATTTGTGCAGGACTGTGTGGTTAGACAAGGAGATTTATTATTTTCCCGAAAATTGCTTGTCAATTAATTGGAAGTCGCCATTAAAAATAATCAAAAGAGTATGAGAATTTATTACAATCCAAAATTAAAAGAGAGAGCAAGAGAACTGCGTAATAATTCCACATTGTCAGAAATCCTGTTGTGGAATGAAATAAAGCAGAGAAAAATGCTGGGATATCAATTTTACCGGCAAAGGCCCATTGGTAATTATATTGTGGATTTTTTTTGTTTTAAACTTAGATTAGTAATCGAAATTGACGGAAACAGCCATGACGAATGCAAGTTCGAATATGACATGAAACGTCAGAATTACCTTGAATCTTTGGGGTTCACTGTATTAAGATTTGATGATCTTGAAGTAAAGAAAGATATTGATAATGTATTGAGGGTGATTGAATCTTGGATTTGTGAGAATGCGAATTGAGTTTTAACAAGGAAACTCCCCCCTATCAAGGGGGGCAGGGGGGGTGTTAAATCGGGATTTGTTTGAGGCAAAAAGGTTGGTTGCTAGTTGTAAAGTGTGTGAAATCCCCCCGGCCCCCTTTAGGAAAGGGGGAGTAATTTGTGCAGGACTGTGAGTATTAACAAGGAAACTCCCCCCTATCAAGGGGGGCAGGGGGGGTGTTAAATCGGGATTTGTTGGGGGCAAAAAGGTTGACTGCTGGTATTAAAGTGTGTAAAATCCCCCCGCCCCCCTTTAGGAAAGGGGGAGTAATTTGTGCAGGACTGTGAGTTTTGACAAAGAAAACTCCCCCCTAATAAGGGGGGCAGGGGGGTGTTTTCGGGATTTGTTTGGGGGTAAAGAGGTTGATTGCTTGTAGTAAAGTGTGTGAAATCCCCCCAGCCCCCCTTTAGGAAAGGGGGAGTAATTTGTGCAAGATTGTGAGTTTTGAAAATGGAATTTCCTCTATCAGGGCATAAAATTTTTTACCTTCCATGCGAACCGTAATTTATAAATGAGACCCATGTACCGACTGAAAAGTTCAGAGCGTAGAATGAAACTGATCCTGATGCTTCAGGATTCCAAAAAAAAACTAACTGTTGATGAACTGGCTGATACCTTCGGCGTCAGCAGGCGAACTATATTCAGAGATTTCAATACATTATCGGAAATCAATGTACCGGTAACCTGGGATCAGTACAGTGGCTACGGCATTATGGACGGATATAAAGTGCCGCCCATTATGTTTACATCAAAAGAACTGGCAACGATCATGGTTGGGCTCAGTTTTGTGAAATCTCAGGTTGACAAAATGCTTGTAGAAGATGCAAAAGGGGTGGAATTAAAGATAAAAAATATCCTGCCGGCAGAATTAAGAGATTATATGGATTCAATTGATGATCGTACCGTTGTGGATCCTTTCCTGCATTTTGGACATGAAAAAAAAGAGGGCGGGAACTGGTATTTGGTCACGAGTGCAATTTCACAAAAAAAGTCACTTGAATTTTTTTATAAAAGTAAAAGGGAAGAGGAAGTTACTCACAGGAAAATAGATCCGTATCTCCTGGTATTCTATCGTGATCACTGGAATGTAATCGGTTTTTCACATAAAAGAGAGGCCATCCGGAATTTTGTACTCGATCGCATGAGTGATGTGAAAATTTTAGAGGAAAATTTTTATCCAAAAATGAAAATCGACACAGAGGCACTAATTTTTGGCTCTAACGAATCGGGGCAAAAAATCGAGCTACTGGTCGACAATAGCGTGGATCGCGCGTTCAGAGCCAATCTGCCGACAAAAATATTTAAGGAAAACCGGGTTAATTCCGAAATAATTAAAGTGAGTATCCGGTTCCAAAACCTAGAGTACCTCAATGAATGGCTGCTTCAGTTTGGCGATAAAATAGAAATTATCTATCCAGACGAGCTGAAAAATCTGCGGAAAAATCTGCTCAACAAAATGTTGATGAACCTGGATTGACAATGGCTCACATGATACGGTTCTGCCTGTGTGAAATTGTTGAACTGTTGAGTATTCTGCTGCACAGAATGTTGAACTGTATGGTTGATGAAGTGATATGCGCCAGAACAACACATTTCCACAGTTCAAGATACCCGATATCAGTCTAATCCATTAATATTGGATTTCAATTTTGCTGATCCGGCGTACTTTCTTTTTCCAATGGTTTTCCCTTTCCGGCTCAGTACCCTAGTGTTGTGTCAGGCATGAAATGTCGGCTAAACCTGTCAGCACCCATTTTGGGAACAGCGTTGAGTCGGGATCGCGAATGGATGGGAACCGTGTTCAGGATTCATAGACGTTTCACCGACGCTGACAGAAGCCCCGGAAAAGCACCGGGGAATGCTGTCAGGTCTCACCCGTCACTTTAAGCTTGACATGACACTAGGCATGTCTGCGGAACGAGCCGAGCTACCACATCCAGCATTCCGAAACTTGCCGCCGTAAATCTGAACACCTTAAACATACAAATCAACACAGCCATTAAAGGGATCTGTGCGGGTAAATCAAAAAAAAGGTTCCAATAAGATGAACCTTTTCAAAGTAACTGACGAATTCAATTATTCAACTATCGGGACTTCGTTTTCGTCTTCATCCTCGTTCACTACACGGGTGATGGCAGCAATCTTGCCGTCGTCATCAAGCCTCATTATTCGTACTCCCTGGGTATTCCTCCCCATGGTTCTGATTCCCTTGCATTGCATCCGGATCACTTTTCCGCGCTCTGTAATCACCATCAAATCATCGGCATCAGAGACAGCCTTGAGAGCAATAAGATTCCCTGTTTTGGGAGTTACCTTCAGTGTAATCACGCCTTTACCGCCACGGCTTTGTTTACGGTAATCTTCTACTAACGAACGTTTACCATATCCATTTTCCGAGATGGCAAGAACTGTGGCTTCGTGTGTATTTTTTATAACAACCATATCCACAAGCTCATCATCTTTGCCAAGGCTGATTCCCCGAACACCCGACGTATTTCGGCCCATTTCCCGTACTTCTTCTTCGTAGAAGCGGATGGCACGCCCTTTTTTATTGGCAAGGATAATATTGCTGTCACCATCGGTAAGTGCTGCCCCGAGGAGGCTGTCACCTTCACGGATATTGATGGCTATGATACCGTCACGGCGCGGCCGGCTATATGCCTCGAGTGTGGTTTTCTTTACCTGGCCCTGTTTGGTGGCCATAATAATTGAGTGTTTATTGATATACTCTTTTTCGTCGAGTGTTTTGACAGGCACAAAGGTTTTGATGCTGTCATCTTTTTCAATATCAATCAGGTTTACGATGGCACGTCCTCTTGAAAGTCGCGATCCTTCAGGAATTTCATAAACTTTAAGCCAGTAGCAATTACCTTTCTCAGTGAAAAACAGAATATAATTGTGATTGGTTGCTACAAAAAGGTGTTCCACATATTCATCATCACGTGTGGTGGTACCCTTCATCCCTTTGCCCCCTCTGCGCTGTCTTCTGTATCCGCTTACGGGCATCCGTTTGATAAAACCTTTATTTGAAATTGTAACTACAACATCTTCATCAGCAATCATATCCTCGATGCTGAAATCATCTGCGGAGAATACAATCTGAGTTCTTCGTTCGTCACCGTACCGGTCTTTCAGGTCAAGAAGTTCCTGTTTGATGATTTGATTTTGTTTTTCACGGTTGGATAAGATTTCCCGGAATTCAGCAATTTTATCAACGATGTCACGATATTCCTGGTCAATTTTTTCCCTTTCAAGACCGGTAAGTTTTTGGAGTCTCATATCCAGGATGGCTTTTGCCTGGATGTCGGTTAATGCGAACTTCTTGCGAAGTTCCTGGTTGGCTTCCTGTGGATTTTTTGAAGCACGAATCGTTTTGATAACTTCATCAAGATTGTCGAGGGCAATTTTTAAACCTTCGAGTATATGCGCCCGGGATTCGGCCTGACCAAGGTCATATATGGTACGACGGATAATGACTTCTACCCGGTGTTCAATGAAATGTTGAATTAACTCTTTGACTGACATTACCTTAGGACGCCCTTTAACCAGCGCAAGATTAATCACTCCAAAGGTTTGCTGCATCTGTGTGTACTTGTAAAGCTGGTTCAGTACTACGCCTGCATTTGCATTTCTCTTGAGGATAATCACAATTCTCATGCCATCACGGTCCGACTCATCCCGGATTTCACTGATTTCAGTAATCTTTTCGGCATGAACCAAACTGGCAATTTTTTCAATCAGTGTAGCTTTGTTTACCTGGTAAGGAATCTCTGTTACTACAATTTGCTCACGCCCGTTTCTCAGTTCTTCTGTATTGGCACGTGCCCGCATGGTAATTTTTCCGCGGCCGGTTTCGTACGCATCTTTTACACCTTCGTACCCGTAAATTATTCCGCCGGTGGGGAAATCCGGTGCCGTGATATGTTTCATCAGTCCGGCAACATTGATATCGGGATCATCAATTACAGCTACCACACCATCAACCACTTCCCTGATATTGTGCGGAGGCATATTGGTAGCCATACCAACGGCGATACCTGAAGCACCATTTAACAACAGGTTCGGCAGCATAGCCGGCAGTACGGTGGGCTCTGTTAGCGTATCATCAAAGTTGCTTTGAAAATCAACGGTTTCTTTGTTGATGTCGGTAAGAAGCTCCTCGGCAATCCGCTGCATTCGAACTTCGGTGTAACGCATTGCCGCTGCAGAGTCACCATCCACTGATCCAAAGTTACCCTGGCCATCTACCAGGGGGTATCTTAGCGAAAAATCCTGTACCATACGCACGATAGAATCATAAACTGCAGAATCCCCGTGGGGGTGATACTTTCCCAAAACCTCACCTACAATACGTGCACTTTTTTTATAATTACGGTTGTGAAGCATGCCAAGGTCGCTCATTCCATACAAAACACGGCGGTGGACAGGTTTCAGGCCGTCACGCACATCCGGCAACGCCCGGGATACAATCACAGACATCGAATAGTCGATGTAGGATGATTGCATTTCATCTTCTATCGTAATAGGAATAATTTTTTCGCTAGCCATTATTTAGGTATGAGTCTTGAGATATAAGTAGTTAGTTTTTGATTGTATAAGCGAAAATGGCGGTTGGTCATTTTTATCCCGACATTTCGGGACTGTTGCACCGCTCTAGCTTTTCACTTATTAAATATCAAGTTTTGCGTATTTGGAATTTCGTTCGATGAATTCCCGGCGTGGTTCCACGTCGTCTCCCATGAGGGTGGAGAACATCTTGTCGGCCGCAGCCGCGTTGTCGATGGTCACCTGCTGCAGGGTCCGGGTTTCGGGGTCCATGGTGGTTTCCCAAAGTTGACCGGGGTTCATCTCTCCAAGCCCCTTGTAACGGGAAACATCAAATTTCTTTTTCGCTTTTTTCAATTCCCTGATAATTTTGTCGCGGGTATCATCATCCCATGCATATTGTATTTCACCTCTTGTGGATGTAACCCTGTAAAGAGGCGGTGTGGCAATGTACACAAAACCATGATCGATAAGCGGATGCATATACCGGTAAAAAAAGGTTAGCAGCAGAGTACGGATGTGAGAACCGTCCACGTCAGCATCTGTCATAATGATGATTTTGTGATAACGAAGTTTATCAAGCTCGAACTCTTCTTCGTGGCCAACACCTGCTCCAAGTGCTGTAATCATAGCTTGTATCTCCTTGTTTTCAAGGATTTTATTTATGTTGGCTTTTTCAACATTCAGGATTTTACCGCGCAATGGAAGAATAGCCTGAAAACTCCGGTTACGTCCCATTTTAGCGGAACCCCCGGCAGAGTCGCCCTCTACAAGGTAAATTTCGCTATGGGCCGGATCTTTGATGGAACAATCGGCCAGTTTACCGGGAAGACCGCCGCCACTCATAATACTTTTCCGCTGGATTAGCTGACGAGCCTTGCGGGCAGCTTCCCGCGCTTCGGCAGCAACCACCACTTTTTCAAGAATTTTTTTTGCAGTTTTTGGATTTTGTTCGAGGAATTCGTTCAGCTTGTCGTAAATAATTACTTCAACCGCACTTTGAACTTCAGAGTTACCAAGTTTGGTTTTGGTCTGACCTTCGAACTGAGGTTCAGCTACTTTTACACTCAGTACACAGGTAAGTCCTTCCCGAAAATCTTCACCTGAAATCTGTACTTTACTGTTGGATTTGATGATGTTGTTTTTTTCCGCATAGTTTTTAAAACACCTGGTGAGGGCTCTCCTGAATCCTGAGATATGAGTTCCCCCCTCACGGGTGTTAATGTTGTTCACATAGGAGTGCACATTTTCCGTATAGCTGCTGTTATATTGCATGGCAACTTCAACCGGAACATTTTCAAGCTCACCTTCTATATAGATTGGATCATTCATCAGCGGGTCGCGGGCCTCATCAAGATACTTTACAAAGTCTTTTACTCCGCCAGAATAATGAAATTCCATAAAATGTGAGTCGCTGTCCTCTTCTTCACGCTCATCGGTAATTGTGATCGTAATTTGAGGGTTCAGGAAAGCAAGCTCCCGCATGCGATCGGCAATAATATCCAGTTTAAACTCGGTTGTTTGAGAGAAAATTTCCGGATCGGGTTTAAAGCGTATCGTGGTTCCCGTTACATTGGTTTTGCCAACAGTTTTAAGCGGAGTTTTTGTGGCACCTTTTTCAAACTCCATTACAAAAATCTCACCATCACGATGTACTTCTGCACTGAAAAAGATGGACAACGCATTAACACAACTAACACCAACACCATGAAGCCCGCCAGAAACCTTGTAGGAATCCTTGTCAAATTTACCACCGGCGTGCAGCTTGGTCAGTACAACTTCAAGAGCAGGGAGTTTAAGTTTGGGATGTTCATCAACAGGGATGCCGCGTCCGTTATCAGAAATAGTTATGGAACTGTCATTATGTATAAAAACTTTGATGGTGTCGCAGTGCCCGGCAAGGGCTTCATCGATGGAATTGTCAACCACTTCGTTAATAAGGTGATGAAGTCCGCGTTGGGCCGTGTCGCCAATATACATGGATGGCCGTTTGCGTACGGCTTCAAGTCCCTCTAATACCTGAATATTTGACGCTTTGTAGTCAGAATTATTGTTTACAGTCATAAATGGGGGTTGAGTAATAATAGAAATAGCCTCTTAGACGCACAAAAATACCGCTAAAATGCGTAATTTCAAAAAAATAATGGTTTTTTAAGGCGAAAGATGAGATAGGGGAACCTAATTTATTTTTGGGTACACAAAGACGGGCAAAAATTACTTCTGTAATCTAACTTGTTTACCAAAATAGTCAAAATAAAAGTTAAGAATATTTTCTAATCAACAGACAGAGAGTAGGTGATAACATCCTGCCTGTAAGCCCCGAAAAAACCCAGCCCGTTCTCCACATCCATCACGTTTTCAGGGTTAACCTGGATTACAGGGAAAACACGCTGCCATTCGGGCCCAAGATGATAGAAACGAAGTTGTGCAATGTTGGAACTTAGTTCATTACAACTAACGGTTGACGGTGTGCCGGGACATGTAAGGATATTGACATTCCGGGGTGGAAAAATCAATCCCAGAAGGTCAATAGGTGATACTTCAAGGGTAATCCTGTTCTCGATTACATCACGGTTAAATTCACAGAAGCGAGTGATTTCGAACCAGCGCATTTCATTCTCATATTCAAAACCGGCCTCAGCACGTATCTGCTCTGTTGGCAGCACATTATCAAACTGAAAAGTAATTCGTTGTCTGCATATCACATTTTCATCAGGAACAGCACTTGTAACTGTGATACCGGGTGTGGTTGCAATACTCTCAGACTGGGCACCATCACCGCGCCGGGCTGTAATCCGGTATGGCTGACGGGGCCGGAGTGCCTGGTTAAGTACATAATTGTGTATTGTGTGATCATTAATTTGGACAATTGAATCCTGAAGTATGGTTAGTGAACCTTGTTCAATATCTTCGAATTCCACGATCGTGTTTTCACCAATGGTTTGTTCGGCGAGAAGCGGTATGCGAAGATCCCTTACCCGAATAAAATTAACCGGCCTGTCCATATCCAGTGCACCATAAAAAGAGAATATTCCACGGTCATCTTCGAGCGGATTGATCTCTTTTGATCCACAGCCATACACTAATACCAAGACGAAGAGTATAAAAACCAGGTATGTGAGGCGAATGGCCATATAAAACAATAATGCAGTGAAAAAAGATACTGTGAGTACGTACTCTGCTGTTATAAAAGTATCTTCAATTGTTACAAAAAATCAATTCATAATGAAAGTAAGGAAAAAAAGATCTTACAAAGCGCTGATTGCTTATGAGGAAAAAGGGTTGTTTAAACAGGCAGTCAAAATACTCAACACCGGCAACCTGACGCAGCATGATTTACTGATCCGGGTTCATTATTCATCACTGAACTACAAAGATGCACTCTCGGCAACCGGGCACCACGGTATCACCAAAAACTATCCGTTCACACCGGGGATTGATGCGGCCGGGGTTGTGGAAGTGAGCCATGACGAACGTTTCAATGTGGGGGACTGAGTGATTGTTACAAGCTATGACCTGGGCATGAACACTCCCGGAGGCTTTGGTCAGTATATATCGGTTCCGGCCGGCTGGGTAATACCATTGCCGGCGGGGCTCACACTGAAAGAGAGCATGATGATCGGAACCTCCGGATTAACGGCAGCTATCGGGGCGGAGAAAATAATGAAGCAACATATAATACCGGAGAGCGGTGATGTGCTTGTAACGGGTGCAACGGGAGCAGTGGGTTCGTTTGCAGCAGCACTTCTGAGCCATCTCGGTTTTCGCGTGATTGCGGCAACCGGAAAACATGTGCAGGCAGTCTTCTTAAAAAAAATCGGCGCTGCAGTTGTGATTGGCCGGAACGAGGTGACGGATATTCCGAAAAAACCGTTATTGTCATCCCGCTGGATTGCAGTGCTGGACACGGTTGGCGGGGAAATGCTTGACGCGGTTATCCGCCAAACCGCACACAATGGGGTTGTGGCCTGCTGCGGTAATGTTACAGGTAACGATTTTTCAACAAGTGTGCTGCCATTTATCCTGAGGGGAATAAGCCTGAAGGGGATCGATTCCGGTATCGCGGCAATGAACGACCGTGTGAGAATATGGAACAGGCTGGCAACAGACTGGAAACCGGCATCCATTAATCACCTTTACAGGGACGTGAACCTCGATGACCTGCCAGTGGAAATCGAAAGAATGCTCAGAGGAGAGCAGGTGGGCAAAGTGCTGGTAAATCTGGTTGATGGGTGATTTGTTAATAAACAAAATATCAGCTCTCTACCGGTTTGTGCAATGGATACGTAACCCGGCTCGTGCCGCTGGCATAAAGCGGGTTACATCAATCCAAATAATGTATCGCAACCCGCTCCAACTCTGGCAGGAGCTCAGCTTTGCTTCGCACTCTGCCAGGTTTGCGCTCAGCACAACTTTTAGCATGCTCTGACCGGTAGTTTTGAAACAAGGCTTTTAAAGAATCTCAATACAGAGCCATCGAGAACCGTCTGCGGTATTTTTGAGACACGGGGTGTTTGTCGCCCAATATCCTGAACAGTGCCACACATGCTTTACGCGCGCCATCGTCATCCAGTGAACGGTCGGCCATAAGTACCTGGATGAATTCCTCGGCGGAATCATCAAACTGTTCTTTAAAAAGTTTATTTGCCGCTTCACGGTACCGGTGAGCGTAGTCTGATTCCGGCAATTCAATTTCCCTATCTTTTACGGACCAAAGGTGTTTAATGGTTTGAACCACATCCTTTTCGATCGTAAAGCGTTCAGGCTCTTGCAGTGATTCCATTAATTTTTCCGCTTCAGAAAGCTTGTCGGGAAGTATCTGCATAGCCAATACGACCATCAGCTTATCATTTTCACGGTCTTTGTTAAACTGCTTTAGTGCAATTTTTCTTGATTTATTGCGATCGCCAGATTCTATAGCTGCAAGAAATTGGTCCTCATCATCGTCATCGTTCGTATTGTCAGATTTTGGGAGATGGGCATCCAGCCATTGTTTTATCTGCGCTTCAGGCAATGCACCGTTGAACTCACCCAGCAGTTTTCCCTGGTAAATCATCCGCACGGCAGGAATGCTTCTAATCTGAAACTGTGCTGCAAGCTGTTGATTTTGAGGATTTTCAAGATCCACTTTTACCAGCTTCCAGCGACCTTTGGCTTTTGACGCCAATGATTCTATGACCGGGCCGAGGACTCTGCACGGACCGCACCATTCTGCCCAAAAATCAATGACAACAGGAGTATGCTGGCTGGCATCGATTATATCTGTTTTGATGTCGGTTACTTCGTAATTCATGTGAAAATTGTGAATACTTTGTTGACAAATCTGTTAATCGTGTAAAGATATGAAATCTGGCCTTTCCCAGCTTCACTTTGACGGATCATTATTTTGGCAAAATTTTTAACTGCCACGAAGACTGGAAGGCGCAAAAAATCATCAGACGAGTTTTTAAAATAATACGCTATGAAAGATAATTCCAGATAGTTTTGGCCGCCTGCTCCTATTGGGATTAATTCCCTGCCATTTTATTATTGAAATGACACATTTTTACCTGTCGATATAAAGTGCTGCACCGGCGGCGATCAGTTTATCGCCAAGGGTTGCAAGATAGCGGGCAACAGGGTTTCTTTGCTGTTTTTTGATTTCCGATTCTATGGCATCCTGCATGGTTATAAATCCATGGAGGCTTCTGTCGAGTCCACCCGAGCGGTTCCGGGTCAGCCACAAGCGCTCATGTTCCGGTATGATAATCTCAACGAGCTGTTTCATTTCAGAGAGCAATTCCAGTTTTGTTGCGGTATCATACTCTCTCATCCACTGCACATAATGGCGTGCCAATGCGCCGAGTTGTATCATCCGGATTGCATTATTAAGCTCATCAACGATGAGGCCGGAATCATCACGATCCATCCGGGCATTCTGCAGCCTGTCTCCCAGGAGGACCGTATAATCAAGGATAGCGCGGTAATTGTAAGGTTGCGGATTTTCAAACCGGGACATCAATTCAGCGGTCACATCATCCCCAATTTGCACAAGATTAGGTAGTTCGCGCAAAATGCGATTTTGTATGGCATTTGCCATTACCGGATCGAGAATGCCAAACATATATGCCTGCATGGTTGTGGTCATATTCACCATGGCAAACTCTTCGAATTGATTGTACCGGCCCAGGTCCAGCATGATGGAACCAATTTCTCCGGATCTGTCCCGGAAAATCATTTCATTCAGAATATCGGTCAGCGGCAGGTTATGGCGGCTTTCATAGTTCCAGCTCACGGCAGCACCGTAAGTGATGGGGGCCCAGCTCACCGGCCAGTATTGCCAGTGACCCAGATCTCCCCAGTCGGTAAGCAGTATACCCAGGCCGCCATGTTTCAGGGCCGCATCCACTGCAGCATCAATATTTCCCATCATGTTATCGGTTCGGCCGGTGAAGGTGGTCCAGCTGCTGGTACCGGGTGCCAGCAGGAATGTGAGGTCCGCTTCCCGCAGGCGTGCCGCATGTTTATCAAAGGGATGAACTGATTCATAACCCCATTCTATCAGAATAATATCGTCTGGAATTTCAGGGATTATTTCAGGGTGTTTGGCTGCGATATCTCCCCAAATCAGCATTTGTTTTCCATGGTTATCACGAACATATGTGTTCAGTTTCTTGAGAAAATCAAGATAGAGATAACCCGGGCCACCCATCTCTTCAGCCAGGTCGCGGGTATTACATTGCCCGAGTTCGAACGGTTCATCCAGGTTTGCATTAAAGTAAGTGGAACTGAAATAAGGGAGCATGTCATCGGTCATCTGCTTTACCAGCTCAAGGCTTTCCGGATTGGACAGATCCAAAGTTGAAATGTGTTCAATTAATCCCAGGAGCATATATCCGTCAGGGCATTCAGCCAAATGGGCAAAACGGTCGGTGGCCAGCCAGGCGCTCATATGTCCCAGCATATTCTGATTTGGAACCAGCTCGATCATCCTTTCGGCGGCATACCGCTCCAGTTCCTGCATTTCCTCACCTGTAACCGGGGTTTCGGTATGTTCCCATAAATCCCGGAATGAGGGGTAACCGAACGAAAAACCTTCCACATACAGCTGGAGGTGGTTGTATCGAAGCATAGACAGCATATCCACGATCTCGTAGAGAGTCTCCATTGTGGGAATTTTGTCACGCGATATGTCAAGCATGATACCTCGCACCTCGAGGTCGGGCCAGTCTGTGATTTCAAGTGCAGGAAGATGCCCGTCATGTTGTTTATCAATCTGACCCAATGCGATCATTCCGTAATAGAGACCGGCACGATCGGCATAGGCAATATAGATTCCGCCCGGGTTCACTGAGAGCCGGTAACCCTGTGGCGGCACACCTGGATCATGTTGTATCCGGATCGACGGATTACCCGGGGCAACGGATGCCGGCCTCCCGGTATATCGTAAAAGAGCTTCACTCAGAAGCGGGTACAGATCGTTATTTGACTCAAAACGGATGACGTCTGGCATAATAAACGATCCTGTTCCTTCCTGAAGCTGTTTTGGAACAGGCAGCAGAAACCACTCATCCTGAGAAGGTTCACTCCTTTCTATAAAAGAAAACGCGGTGACCTGAGCGGCCTCTTTTGGTGGCTCATACCGTATTTCATAGACAGTCAGCAGTGATAGAACCACTAAAAATGCAATCACTGCAAGTATGATAGCCGTTTTAACAACATAACGGCTGATTCGCTGACCGGTTTTTATCTTTTGGGCAGACATGTTCTCAGGGTCTTTTTCGTTACCTTGCAGAAAATCACGAGCCTTCTGCAAGCAAGTATTTTAAATCAAAAATATAGCAATTTTTGTTGTAACAGGATGCAAATACAAATGGCTCTTGCAGAATACAGCCGGTGAAATTCCCCCTTCGTTATAAACGCAGTATGTGGCAGACGCATGATACTACACCAATTTTTATGACAAAATTTATGCCTCCAGCACGCCAGCCTCATCTCCTTTTTATATCTTTCACATGCAGGCTTTGATCAAAGGATTTCACATTTTAACACTACAGGTTTTGATATACAGACACACCAGAGCAATACTCTTTGTGCTTATGGCAAGCATTCATTTGCCGGATCTGTTACATGCGCAACATTATGACTCTCCCCGTGCAACGTTGCATGGATGGGAAAACCAATTACGTATGTTTATTCTTGACCGCAGCAATAATCAGGGAGGATTTTATTACGATCGAGGGCTTTTTCGCATGCACACACAGGATATGCCCATGGAGTATGAGCTGGATATATTTACATATGGATTCAGCTATTTTGATGATTACCGCTGGTTGGACTCTGATAATGGATTCCGGTCATTTTTTGGCAGTCTCAATACCCCGGTATTTGCATTGAAAAGTGAGTTCAAAAACCGTATCGATGTTTCAACGAACGGGGAATTGAATATTTTGGGTTATCAGCAGGAAGATATGCGTGCCCGTCGCGGACTTTTTATTCTCAGTTACCGTTACAAGATCAACCCGCTTCACAGTGCAGGAGTACGGCATATACTCGTTAACAGGAAAACCGATATTGATTCCTCCCTTTTTTATCAGTTCGGGAACCTCGAACAAGGAAGAATTACAACTGAAGTCACACTTCTCGACTGGGCCAACAACATGGTTACGGGACTTTCTGCAGAGCGCCAGGCTCAATTCGACATTCTGCACACCTATTCCCGCAGGCCAAATCTGTACACAGTGAAGCTTGAAAGCCCGGTGATTCGTAGATTCAGAGGTGAAATGATGGCCGGTGTTCAAACGCGGTTAAAAGCGGAAGTCACTCAGACTGATTTGCCAAATGAGAACTTTTTGCTTGATGAATGGGTAAATTATCAGGCTGCATTAATCGAAACCAACTTTACAGGCGGAACAGCAGGTTTGATTTATCAGCGTACGTTTGCCCGGATGCAGCGGGAACCAGCTATGGAATCATTGTATGAGCTCGAATACGGTAACAGGCAGATACAGCAAAGAGGCGGCATCTTTTTTATGTATCGATGGCAGAACATTAGAATTGAACAGTGGTTCTGGATCGAACGTAACCGCGATCAACAATTTGATAAAAATCCGGATGCCTATGTGGCTCAGGATTCCTACGTCAGGTTGTACGATACAGAGCCGCACCTATATCCTTTTGACTACAACGAAATCAGGCGTTTCAATAAAACCAGGCTTTCATATGATCCGCCTGGCCGGCGGCTCTCTGCTTATCTGGAACACAATGGCGACTGGCGAACACCCTCTATGGAAGATCCGTCCATTGGTTACCGTAATTACTATCCGAATCATATTGCAGCCCGTAATGAGCGTCTGACACTTGGCATTCATTACCACTTTAATAAGCATTCCAGCCTTACAATCGGTTCATCTCTTGATCTTGACGGAGACCGCTACACCGGTTTTGACACCCGCCGCGAAAATGCCAAACCTGCTGTATTTGACGGCGGTTTTGCGCGATTCCATTTATTGTGGTAAATGATTGTAACTGATGGATACTGACTGCGATAAATCTCGTTCAAAAAAAAGATACTTCGAATGTTGAAATACTCTCAAGTGAATCTGCCTAAAACCGCACAGTAGTCAGTCACAGGTTTCACTATAATAGGATATTAGGCTAAAAATATTATTTTACTGGTTGAAGTCAGTTTGGATACCAAATTATTCAATTCATACACTGTTTCATGAATCATATAAACATCCGTACATTTTTTTTGAGTGGCATATGCATGCCTTTGATCCTTTTTTTTGCAGTTTCTCTGACCGTAGCTCAGCAAAGAACCATTACCGCCGAAGATATATGGAAGGTAGAACGGACGGGTAGCCCTGAAGCCTCTCCTGATAGCAATTTTGTTGCTTTTACTGTTACCTCATACGATATCAGCCAAAACCAATCCTCAACAAATATTTACTTGCTGAATGCCGGTTCCGGTGAATATCGTCAATTTACCAATTCCGGTTCTGACCGTGCTCCCGTTTTCAGTCCGGACAGCCGATATATGGCCTTTGTTTCCAACCGGGCTGACGGGCCTGCTCAATTATATGTGATGCCTGTATATGGAGGCGAAGCCCGAAAAGTTACCAACCTGCCGGTCGGTGTTTCTGCTCCTGCGTGGTTTCCGGATGGGCAAGCCCTTGCTTTTTCGGCCAGTGTGATCCCCGGCTATGGCGGCGATTTTGACAAGCTTGGCGAAATGCTGTCAGAACAGCGTAATAACAGGGTAACAGCAAAGGTAACCGAAAACCGCATATATCGTTTTTGGGATCGCTGGCTCACCGACGGACATTATCCGCGCCTCTTTCGTGTGGATCTGGTAACTGAAGAGGTGGTTGATTTGATGCCCGGTTCCCGTCGGTTTTTTGCCATGATGGGCAAAACGGTCGGTGGCCAGCCAGGCGCCCATATGTCCCAGCATATTCTGATTTGGAACCAGCTCGATCATCCTTTCGGCGGCATACCGCTCCAGTTCCTGCATTTCCTCACCTGTAACCGGGGTTTCGGTATGTTCCCATAAATCCCGGAATGAGGGGTAACCGAACGAAAAACCTTCCACATACAGCTGGAGGTGGTTGTATCGAAGCATAGACAGCATATCCACGATCTCGTAGAGAGTCTCCATTGTGGGAATTTTGTCACGCGATATATCGAGCATTAACCCTCGCAGTTGCAGATCGGGCCAATCGATAATTTCAAGTGCCGGAAGGCTGCCGTTACTTTGATTGTGGATTTGGCCGAGGGTTATGATGCTGTAATAGAGGCCGGCACGATCGGCATACGTTATGTCGATACCGGATGGGCTTATCGCCAGAACAAATCCCTCCCCTGGAAGCTCTGTATTTATCTGAACCCGCATTCAGTTGCTTTGGAACGGGAAGCAAAACCAGTTCATCTGTAACATTCGAACTTTTTTCAGTAAACGAAAAGCTGGTGACGAGTTGAGCCGGGTAAGGGGCTTCGTAACGGATTTCATAGACGATCAGCATTGATGCGGCGATAGATCCGGTAATTATTAAAAGGATGATGAAAATGCGAACAAAAAGGGTACCGGATTTGGATTTAGGGCTTGAATCTGACATCATTTAGCACCGGAATTGTTGGTTACGAGAGAGCAATGAATACAAGAATACTATCATATCAATTCTTTAATATACACATGTATAATCTGTGAAATTATTGATCCGAAGATGAATTGCATGGATATTTATTGCCTTTACAGGTTTTGGTATTTTTAGGTTTGCAGGGTAAGCCCAGGCAGTAGTTGGCGGAATCATGCATATAAAAACCATTTCTGCGAAGTATTTTTATAAACCTTGAGTAACGGGTACGAAAAAATACAAGGCAAAAAAAAGCCCTGCAAGATCGTAACTTCATGTCTTACAGGGCTTTTATGACGTGTGGGACCGGGCGGAATCGAACCGCCGACACATGGATTTTCAGTCCATTGCTCTACCGACTGAGCTACAGTCCCTCACAGAAGGATCAAGATAAGGGCTTTTCATTTTTGAAACAATGGATATTTTTGGTGGAATTATCCCGGTTTTTTAGGGATCAGATTTAAGCTATCAGCCTTCAGCTGTAAGAATGTGAGATGTTAAGGCCGGATTAAGAATAAATTGAATTGAATTCAAGCGTGGTGCCTGGCGCAAAGCGCACTGCAGATTGCATTATCAATGAGGTGAAATCATTATTCAATTGCAATTGCTGACATTTGATTTAAACAAAAAGCTGAAGGCTGATAGCTGACAGCTTTACTCTTACACACCTCTTCCCGGCCGGTTTTAATAAGATCAAAAAGATAGAACTTAGTGGCCTCGTGCCATGGTGGCATCCAGCATCCCTTACCCCCCTCAATTCCTCTGTTCGATGTGCATATCTTTCAGCCTCATCTGGATGGTGCGGCGACCGTTCCAGAAATTTTCTTCCAAAACGTAGGCCACATCAATTTTGTCGCGTTTGCAGTTTCGCAGCTGGGGTTCAAAATGATGCATATTGAAACCAATGGCGTCAAAAACCTGCGAATCACCCTGTTTCACTTTCATCTTCAGGTGCCCGTTGCCTACAATGGTCGGGAGGCCTTCAACACAAACATCACGGCTCACAAATACCGGCCTCAAATTACCAGGACCGAATGGTTCGAACTGGGATAGGAGTTTCCAGAATTTTAAATCGATTTTTTCCAGTTCCAGGTCTGCCTCGATTTCGAGTTCAGGGGTAAAATCGTTATCGGTTAGTGTGCTGTGGGCAATGCTGTTGATTCTGCTGCGAAATTCTTCCAGGTTGCAAATATCCATCGTGAGACCGGCAGCATACTCATGACCGCCAAACTGTTCAAGGAGGTCTTCGCACTCTTTCAGCGCATCATAGATATTGAACCCTTTTATGGAACGGGCCGAACCTTTAATTTTTCCGTCTACGGTACTGAGCATAATGGCGGGGCGGTAATGGGCATCCACAAGACGGGAGGCCACAATTCCTATGACTCCGAGATGCCAGTCGGGATTGTGAAGCACCATGGCCGAGAGTTCGTCGAGATTGAATTCGTTCTCGATCATATGCATGGCCTGGGTCATGGTTTCACTATCGGTATTTTTTCGGGTCCGGTTAACGGAGTCAAGCTCATCAGCATAGCGTGCAGCTTCTGTTTCATTATCTGTGATCATAAGCTCTACAGCTGAGGTGGCATCTCCCATTCTTCCCGCCGCATTAATGCGTGGCCCTATGGAGAAGACAATACTTGTTGTCGTAATTGTTCCAACCGGTATATTGATTTTATTGAGCAGGGCACGAAGGCCAACTCGAGGATTGGTGTTGATCAGTTCCAGGCCCTTCCGCATCATGATGCGGTTTTCGTCAACAATAGGTACAATATCAGAGGCGATGGAGATGGCAACAAGGTCGAGATACTGGTAAGTGAGCGAATCCGGCAGCCCAAGTTTTTTTGTGGTTCCCTGAACCAGCTTGAAGCCTACACCTGCACCTGAAAGGCCATCGAAGGGATAGCTGCAATCGGGCCGTTTAGGATCGAGAACAGCCAGGGCATCGGGAATCTGGTCACCAACGTTATGATGGTCACAGATAATTAAATCCATGCCCTGTTCCTTTGCGTATTTGGCTTCTTCTATTGCTGTGATTCCACAATCAACGGAAACAATGAGGTCGGCATTTCTCTCCATCGAATACTTAATTCCGTCCGGGTTAATGCCGTAGCCCTCTTTAAAACGGTGGGGAATGTAGTAATCCACATCCACTCCAAAACTCTGAAGAAAGTTATAGAGAATACTAACGGCTGTAGTTCCGTCAACATCATAATCACCGTAAATCACCACCTTTTGATGATTCCTGATGGCTTGACTAAGCCTGCAAGCAGCTGCTTCCATATCCTTCAACAAGAAAGGATCATACATGCTCGAATTTTTAGGCCTGAAGAATGTTTTTGCTTTATCGTAACTGTCTATGCCGCGTATGGTGAGAAGGTGAGCAATCTCGGCAGGAATATTCAATTGCTGCTGAAGATTGGACGCATACTCTGCCCGCGACGGTTCGGTGTAGACCCATCGGTATGGCATGGTTTATGTTTGGTTTTGTTATCATTGAAAAGGCAGAAGAGTTTCACCTCTTGCATGCCAAAGCGTATTACGGGAATTAAAAGCCTTTTCCTTTTTGGCCCCTCTGAATAATGTACTGTATAATAAAAAAGTGACCTGCAAATACACAATAAATATTGAAAATTTCCCGGATATTTATTCTCATTTTCATAAACAGGTAAATCGTTATGATGGTGCTGAAACACAAACAGAAACCCTTCTCTTTGCCACGAAGGCTCGAAGACTCAAAGCAGCACAAAGGTTTTTGATGTTACCTCTCTATGGTGTTTCCCGCTCTACTATATTGAAATTTCGTAGAGCATGCTTTTGGGAAATATTAATGGCTTTCATTGACTGCAGATGTTACAGATGTAACGTAGAGAAAGTTTAAATTTCCGCGAGATCTTCGTCCGAATCACCTAATGAGAAACTGAATTCGCCTGTTCGGTATGATCCGATGAAACCAAGGCCGTTATCAATAATTCCGGACTCAAAATCGATCTGACCCATCCTTGGTTTTCCTTCATTCCACTCGGCACCAAAATGAGTGTACCGGATATGAAATTTCCGGTTCTCAACAGCCGCACAGCTTACGGTTGGGAAAAGCAGATAAGTGTTGAAGTTTGGAATGTCTGGAATTATAGGAGGAAAAACCTCAACCATCAGGTTGCGCGGGCTCATAACTACCGTCATTTCATCAGCGTTGGGTTTGTGTGTGAGCCGGCCTACGATTTGCATCGGCGCCCAGTTCAGGTTTCCATTATGTAAAATCCCGACTTCCATTTGAATAAGCTCCGGATCGCGAACATTTTTGTAAGTGAATGTAATGGGAGTTTCACATTGAAGTTCGGGAAAGTTAATATTGATGTCCACATCTGTTTGCTGGGGAGTTGTAAATGAACTTCGTACTGCCGCCCCATCCGACCGTTCAACTTTTAACTCGTAGGTGCGGTTCAGTTCAAGTATCTGGTCAAGAATAAAATTCTGGGTAAAATTTCCGGAAAAATTAACAACGGTATCCTTCAATACGTTACTTATACCGGTTTCAAGGTCTGTGAAGGTTACGATTCCGTCTATTTTTAAGGTTGAATCAGCAAACAGAGGTGTATCCAGTTTTCTAACCCGGATATAATTGATGCTTCGATCCATAGAAAGTGCCCCGTAAACAGAATAAATACTTTTTTCATCTTCAAAAGGGTTGATGGTACTTTCTTCACAGGAAATTAGCCAGGAGAAAGAAAGAATCGTAAGAAGTAATAATGTAAACCGGTTTTTAAGCATGAACAGCTTTGTTTATCTGATAATGGTTGTCAGGGATATATACGGAACCAGGGGCAGCTGATTTACTTGTTGCATGGTATTTACATCATAGTAAAAAACATTGGTGATGTTGAAGGTATTAACAGCACCGATTTCCGTATCAATTCCAAATGATGGAGAAAAGCGGAAGCTTCGGGATATGGATGCATCCAGCCGTTGGAAGTTTGGCAGCTTTCCGTCAAAAGGTTCGGAGAACAGGGTCATTGCGCGACCCTGGTCGGTAATCGGGTTTTGACGCGGCAAATCAAGCAGTGCAAGGTCGAACGCGAAAAGACGGGTGAATGGCCCGCCGCTGCCGAACTGGTAACTGATGCTTGCCGTATAATTTCCGAGTTGCAGCGAAGAGATCAGGTTGATTTGATGACGGCGGTCATGGGCAGGGTTATAGCTGAATACAGGCCTGTCGATCCATGCAACCAGCTCGCTGCTTGGGGCTTCATAAGTTACTTTAGAAATACCGTATGATAAAGAGAGGTACAAACGGCGCAGATTCAGTTCTGCCTGAATATCACCGCCAAAAGTGAACGATTCCACAAGGCCGGTTGCAAGGGTATTTGCGGGTTCCCGGGTCCATCGGGCCACGGGAATGTTCTTATGCTTTTTTGTATAAGCTTCAATACTTAACCCAAACGCCTGTGTGAACTGTTGACGATAACCGAGGATTGCATGTAAAGATTCGGGGTTAGGGTCCCGTTCATTAATGGGTTTATAGACATAAAAAACGGTTCCGGCATCACGCTCATCGTTAATGGCTTCATGCATTTGCACGTATCGCCCGGCAGCAAGACTGAATTCAAGATCCTCGTTGCCAATAGGATTCCAGCTTAGCCTTGCTCTTGGTTCCAGGGTGGGCTGGAGGTCGCGAATATTTATCTGTGATACCACCCCCGGCCTGAATCTTATATTCGAAAATGGTTCGAGATTCAATGTAACATACGAGCTGAGATTGGTGGCAAGTTCATCGAGCTGGGCATCCACACCGGTAAAACGGACAGCGCGACCCTGCTGCTGTGCAAAAGGATCATCAAGGATGGCATCATACTTAATAAATTCCAGTTTAAACCCATAATTGGCAGGCGATCCAAAAAATTCAGCACGGTTGTCCATTCTCATATAACCCATTCTGAGGTTTGATTCCCGGCCAATATTATCAATTCCGGTTTCACTGCTGCTGTAACCTGTATAGCCTATTGTGATATCAACGGCATGATTTAATTCTTCCGCAAACCCAAGACAACGTACTCCAATTGCGGTATTGCTCCAGCTGAGCTGAACAGCCCGGATGGGGTTAATTCTTCCTTCGTCGTTGGTATGCAGACCGGTAAAATTGCAAACGGCACCATCCCAGTTTATCGAATATCTGCCAACAAGGTCATAAAAGCTAAGAGGAACATCTTCACCGGTAAGCCTGGGGCCGGTTTCCTCTATCACGGAATAACGGCCCATCAACAGAAAGGAATGGTTATCTACCAAAATTGGCCCTTCGGCCTGCAGCGAAACAATGTAGGGGCTGAGGGCTGCCTTACCCTGGAACCTGCGCATGTTTCCCTGGCGAAGGTTAATATCAAGTACAGCTGATGTTGCACCGGAATATTGGGAACCAAAACCGCCCGCGTAAATGTCAACACTGCTGAGTACATCCTGCGGAAGCGCTGAAAAGAGATTGGATATGTGAAATGGCTTTATGACAGGCATATTTTCCACAAGAACAAGATTCTGGGATGGTGTGCCGCCCCGGATATGCAGCTCCCCGCCCCTGTCGCCGGTAGTTACCACACTTGGCAGCGACTGCAGGTACATGGTGAGGTCGCCGCCGGGAGCCGGAGTAGGCATTCTGCTGAGGTCTTCCGGGGTTATGGTTTGCATTCCGGCATCACGCCTTGTAGTTCCCCGGCGAACGCTTACTACCAACTCACCGAGTACAGCGGTATCCGTAGCCAGTTCGGGCCGGATTATTTTTGTAGCACCCGGTTCAAGAGTAATAATGTCACGATAGGTTTGATAACCGATATAACTTATCTGAATCTCGTAATCTCTTGCCGGGATGTTATTGAACTCTACAAACCCGTATGCATCGGTTGATCGGGCATAAAGGGTATCGGCGCCGGGAATGGTAAGAAGAACATTTGCAGCGATCACCGGTGTTCCTTCATCCTGTGTAATGGCGATCACACGGAGTGTGGAATTCTGAGCATGTACCTGGTTTGCGGCTGTCAAAAAAATGATGGACAGAAGAATGAAAAACGTATGTAACGAGATGCTCCTGAGATGGTTAAAAATAAAAATAAAAGGATGGCTCAAATCTGACAAAAGCTGAAATCAAATGGTTTTTAGTAAAAGTTTATCAAACCAATAAAATTAAGGCTTTATTGTGCTAATTCTGAACTTTTTTTCGTAAAAAAAAGAAAATCCGAACCATCAGCCCGTACTGCGTGTTTGTCTCGATAACTTAGTATCTTTACCAGCCAGTGTAATTCAGGTAAGTTTCATTACACAGAAACGTAGAAATAGTTTGGCATACAGTATTTTGTGCTCAAAATTCGATATATAAGATGGCCCGCAAAACGTTTGAAATTCCAGCAATGTACCGTTCACCGGTCATACGCAATGTAAAAGAAGCTACAAAAATAACCGATCCACGGAAAAAAGACCTTAGTCCAACAAAACTGCATTTTGGTCCTGTTACGTTTCTTATTCCGCGCCATTTCGGTTTTTGTTATGGAGTTGAAAATGCCATCGATATTGCATACCGGACGATTGAAGATAATCCCGGGAAAAATATTTTCCTGTTAAGTGAGATGATTCATAATCCCACGGTAAATGAAGATCTGCTAAAACGAGGGGTGAAATTTCTGTTTGAGACAGACGGCACCGAGAGGATTCCGTTTGATTCACTGCATAGCGATGATATTGTGATTGTACCCGCGTTTGGCACTACGCTTGAAATTGAAGAGAAGCTTAAAACCATAGGAATTGACCCATATCAATACAACACAACCTGCCCGTTTGTGGAGAAAGTTTGGAACCGGGGGAGCCAGCTCGGGCGCAAGGGTTACAGCCTGGTAGTTCACGGCAAACATACCCACGAAGAAACCCGGGCCACATTTTCGCATAGTGCCGGTCACTCGCCCGTGGTTGTTGTACTGAATCCCGATGAAGCCAGGATTCTTGCTGAAATCATCACTGAAAAACGGACGCTCGATGATTTTGATACATGGTTTGGCCATAAATCCACCGATGGGTTCAATCCGTTGAAAGACCTTGAATATTTTGGCGTTATCAATCAGACTACCATGCTTGCTACTGAAACACAGGAAGTGATGGAAATCTTGAAGCAGGCAGCCAAAGAGCGTTTTGGTGAAGATAAGGTTTTGGATCACTTTGCCGATACTAATGATACGTTGTGCTATGCCACCAACGAAAACCAGTCGGCAACGTATGCCCTTGCAGATGCCAAACCGGATTTGGCCCTTGTTATAGGCGGGTACAATTCATCCAATACCATGCATCTTGTCGAGATCCTTGAACACCACTGCCCAACATATCATATCAGGGATGCCGGTGAATTTGATTCACCTTCGGAAATCCGCCATTTTGATCAATGGAAAAAAGAGATTCTCACATCCAATAACTGGCTGCCCCTTGATAAACGGGGACTACAGATTGCACTTACTTCAGGAGCATCCTGCCCCGATATTCTTGTAGATGAGGTTTTATTAAAAATTCTCTCATATTACCCGGATGCGAAAGACGTGGATCAGGTAATGAGCCCGTTTGTAAAAACCGCCGGTTTGGGTTAATAAAACTCCCCCTATCGAGACTACGAAAAAATACCACGGAAACTCAGAAAAGCACGGAATGTTCTGTAGTTTTCCGTGTTTCCGTGGCAATAAACACGATATGATTTTTTGTGATTTTGTTGATTGTGCATATTCTCACAGCCTCTAAAAGGGGGGGCAGTGGGTGTAAATCGGAATGTGCTCAGGAGAAGGGACTGGTTGTCGGTGGAGAATTGCATCACATCCCCCCGTTCCCCTTTAGGAAAGAGGGAGCTTAATCAGCCACTATCCGAAAGTATGAAACCCTCTGTGGCTGGAAACTGCGCAACCTGAGTATGTAATCCGTTTCAAGTATTTCTATATCAGGAGTTACCCTGCCCGAATCGTCTTCTTCAATAAATTCATAATCAACGTAGGCTGCAAAAGGACGTGTTCCCTGGACTTCAGAATACTGGTGAATCGGTACATCAAACCGTACTGTAATGGTAGAGGGGTTGTAGCTTACAGCACTGTCATTTGGCAGGTTTCTTGTACGTATGGGTACCCTGATTTCAGCTTCGGTAAATTCGGTTACTTCCAGGGTCAACATCACAGTCTGGGGTTCAACCGACATCCCGGAGACTTGTGCAACACGCACGGATTGTTCAACATTGCTGTTGATATTGCGAAGTTCGGTTTCCTCGGTATACCATTCCGTCAAATCACGGATTGTTGATTCAGCCCCTGTAATCGTTACACTGTCTGGAATTATTGCCGGTTCTCTTAGCAAACCAAACTGGTCTCTCACAGATATATTCACCAGATTTCTGATCGGAACCCGTTTTGTCGCTTTTCGTTCGGTTTCAATGGTAAGCCGTGCCGGTTCCACGCGAACAATGTTAAGATCCGAAAATGCACTTATCTGGCTGCGCACCTGTTCAGCCAGGTTAATATCACTTACCTCCGCATTCACCATCAGGCGGGGCGGATTGCTGTAAACCGAAATCAGTTTCCAGCCTTCACCGGTAAGGCTGACAGCCGCTGTTTCAGGCACTTCATTGCTCAGTGTTACATCTTCTGAAAGGTTCGTAAGTATTACCGGCACCTGTATAGTGATATTAAAATCCCTGTTAAGGTTCACAATAAACCAAAGGCACAACGCTATAAAAAAAGCGATACTGAAAGCCGTGATTTTTTCCTTGTTTTGGAAAGAATCGGTATCTGCTTCCTCAGGACGGGGTGACGGCCCTCCTGAAAAAAAATGCTTAAAGCGCTCTGATATAAAGTTGATAAATTGCATACTTCGAAGATAACTATTTAGACGTCATGTTCTTGTTCATGTGCGCACAATAATTTCTTTTACTACGTTAGATTCTACAAAATTGTTCAGTTTTTTTGCGATAACGAACCTGTTGGCATGGATTTCATGTCGCCAGGCTTCGGATGTAACTTTTACAATAAGCCTTGGCCCTTCAAAACGAAGCTCTTTTGTGACATTGTTGATCTTTTCACCCACAATCTGAGGCCATGCATGCAAAACCATTCCCCGTTTTAATTCAGTTTTCTGGGGAATCTTTTTAATGAACTCCTTCAGAAGTTCATTGATCGATTTTGGTTTTCTTGCAAAAGCCATATCAATATTTTGGTTCTATTTTACCATTGTTTAGGGTAAACCATGCATTTTCGCCATTACCTGCAAATTGTTTCTTCTCGAATGGCCGCTCCGAAGCAGATGTAATAAACGTTTGTCCGGCATGTTTATTCAGTGTTTCAGTAATAATATCTGTTTTTTGCTGGTCAAGGTTGCCAAAAACATCATCCAGAAGCATAATGGGAAGATCATCCAGTTCATCGGAATAATAAAATAACTGTGCCATTTTCAAAGCCATTGAAAAAAGCCTGTGTTGCCCTTGGGAACCGTAGTTTCTCAATTCCATCTCGTCCAGGTAAAAAACCACTTCATCACGGTGGGGGCCGATCAACGTTTGCTGGCGTTCGGCTTCTTTTTCGAAATTTGCTGACAACAGCCTTGTGTATTCCAAATGAATTTCATTAAAATCTACACAATTCCTGCATATGGTTTGATATTGCAATGATGGTTTCAGGTTCAAACCTGTAATGGTATGATACTGGTATGCAAGATAATCCTTGAATTTATCAAGTACTTCTGCTCTTTTATGAATGATTTCCGAACCTTTTTTTGCAAGTTGTACATTCCAGGGTTCCAGGTGGGTACGTAATGAATTCCACGGGCCGTTAAATTCCTGCAAAAGAGTATTTCTTTGCCTTCGGATTTTCCTGTATTCAATCAGGTTTCTCAGGTATACAGAAGATATTTGGCTAATCAAACTGTCGAGAAATGTTCGCCGCTCAACAGGCCCTTCGCTGGTTAGTTTGAGGTCGTGCGGACTTAAAACTACAACGGGGACCATCCCGATCAGATCCGAGAACCTTTCGATCGGGCTGTCATTTATAAAAAATTTCTTGCCTTCTCCACGTGAATAATTGCAACTTACCTTAAAATTTGACCGGATTGCCCCCTCAAAGTGACCATGGATCATAAAATATTTTTGATCATGATGAGCCACATACTGGTCACTGGATGTTACAAAACTTCTTGTCATGCACAGGTAATGAATGGCATCAATCAAATTGGTTTTGCCCGATCCATTTGGGCCGGTAATTAGGTTTATATGCGGTGCAAAATCTACACTGGTATCTTCATGATTGCGGTATCCCCTCAATGAAATCGATCTAATTTTCATTTTTGAACTGTATTCTCATTTAACCAGGATCTCAGCCATTGCCATGTACACTCAGCGATCGCCATAGCCCCGTTTTCGTCAGGATGTTCCCCTTCCGGAATTCTGAATGAGTTGAGATCACTACCGGCTCTTTGCATCATACATTTTGTATTATCAAAGAACGGAAACGATAAATTTTCATACTGGAATGACTGATAAAGTATATTTGTATGAGGCTCAGTATGTGTCTCATCAAAAAAGCCGGTAGTGGTTACAAGGAAATCGCAGTGATTGTTTTTACACCAATGGTGCATTTTTTCAATTATTTTATAAGACAGGTTTTTTGAATACCCGGAATCAGGGTAAAAGCTATTCGTTTCCGGGATTACAACACGGCTTTTTTCGGGATCGAAATTGTACGTCAGATCTTTAAAATACAGGTGGCGCCAGGCAAACCTGACAACAATATTCATCACGTGCGATTTTTCCTGCAGCCAGCGATACCATGATTGCCTCCCCATATTAATAAATATATTTCGTGGTTCCCATCGCTGGCTTTTTAAAAGTGTTGATTCAGATTCGTCCAATACAAATAGGTTTTTGGAGATTGCGCGATCTGAGTCAGCTGTATTTAAAAAGTAAATGACCAGGTCAGGGTTTATTTGGTTGCCAAACAGGTTAAGCCAACCCGGCCAATCAGCCAATCCGGCTCCTCCGATTCCGCCATTTAAAAATGTATATGATATACCTGAAAAATCATTTGAAGCAAATCGTGATAAATGTGTTGAAAAGGTATGTTGTTCTTCAAGATAAAGGCCAAATGTAAAGGAATCCCCGATCAGCAGAATCCTGTAATCATCCGCTTCATGTGTGAATTGATCGCCTCTCAATCCAAATTCATTCAGTCTGTAGCGGTTTATTCTGTCTCCTGTATGATGTAACGCCTCCAGGTTTCTGACATTCATCATAAAACCATTAGGGTGCATTTCAATCCAGGTAACCATTCTGTTTTGAGGCAATAGAACCCTGACTATTATTTCAGCCAAAAATAAAGCGAAAATTATTCCAATGAGCCCAAATGCAATATGTTCACCAAATTTTTTCAAGTATAAGGTCCTGAAATCTTCCCGGTAAAAAAATGGCTGCCGGTTTGCCGGCAGCCATTTGTCAACATAGGTTTCTAATAATAAAGCCTGAATCTATCGCAGGCCAAAAGAGTCTCTTCCTAAAAAGAGAGCACTTTCACCCAGTTCTTCTTCTATTCTGAGAAGCTGGTTATACTTGGCAACCCGGTCTGTTCGACTCATGGAACCGGTTTTAATTTGCCCTGCATTTGTTGCTACGGCTATGTCGGAGATGGTTGTATCCTCTGTTTCACCTGACCGGTGAGAGATTACGGCGGTGTACCCATTCTTATGGGCCATCTCGATAGCGTCAAGGGTTTCGGTAAGTGAACCAATCTGGTTTACTTTTATCAGAATAGAATTTCCTATTCCCTGCTTGATTCCATCGGCGAGCCGGGTGGTGTTGGTTACAAAGAGATCGTCTCCAACAAGCTGAACTTTACTTCCAAGAGATTCGGTAAGAGTTTTCCATCCGTCCCAGTCATTTTCGTCCAAACCGTCTTCTATGGAAATAATCGGATATTTTTCACACCATTCTGCCCAATAGGCTACCATTTCATCAGAATTGCGTTTTGAGCCATCACTCCACTTAAACTCGTACAATCCTGTTTCCTTGTTATAAAACTCGGAAGCAGCAGGGTCAAGGGCTATTAAAATATCATCGCCCGGTGTATATCCTGCCTTTTCGATGGCTGTAAGAATTACTTCTATGGCTTCTTCATTGGATTTCAGGTTTGGTGCGAATCCCCCTTCATCACCCACAGCAGTGCCATAACCTTTTGATGATAGTACTTTTTTGAGGTGGTGAAAAATTTCAGCCCCCATCTGTACTGCTTTGCTATACGTGTCTGCGCCGGAGGGCATTATCATAAATTCCTGCGGGTCTACGTTGTTGTCTGCATGCGAACCACCGTTGATAATATTCATCATAGGTAATGGCAATACTTTCGCATTCACACCACCCAGGTATCTCCAAAGCGGCAGGCCGGCATTTAATGCAGCGGCTTTGGCTACAGCCATTGAAACACCTAAAATGGCATTTGCTCCAAGGTTAGATTTATTAACGGATCCATCAAGCTGAATCATCATGTTGTCAATCTCGGTTTGAAGGTGAACGGGATAGCCAACCAATTCATCTGCAATGGTTTCATTCACATTTTGCACTGCTTTTTTTACACTCTTGCCAAGGAAATAATCGCTTTCATTATCACGAAGTTCAACGGCTTCATGTTCTCCTGTTGATGCGCCGGAGGGTACTGCAGCACGTCCAACAATTCCATTAGTTAGGGATACGTCTACCTCTACGGTTGGATTTCCCCTTGAATCCAGTATTTGTCGTGCATGAATATCTTCTATTAAACTCATAATCTTGTTTTTTTGTTAGTAAAATTTACATCCCTATAATGTAACGCTTAATCTTATTACCATAAAGTAAAACCGATGAAACACATCCTATTATTTGATATCGACGGTACACTCCTTCATGTAAACAAATTGTTCTCTAAACAAATGTTTTCTGAAATATCGGATGAACTGAACATTTCTTTCGACCACGTAAAAAGCAGCTCATTTGCAGGGCGCACCGATAAAGATATTTTTGAAGAACTTGCATCCGTCCATCCCCGATCAGTTCAATTCTATGATGAATTGAAGCATTTATACCTTGAGTATATGAAAAGTAATTTAATGGCTGAACATGTATCGGTAATTGATGGTGTATACGAAACGATACATGCGGCTGTGGAAAAAGGGTACAAGGTGGGTTTATGTACAGGTAATTTCAGGGAAACCGCCTATGTAAAAGTACAAGCTGCCGGGTTTAAAGATGTGTTTGAATTCGGGGGGTTTGGATGCCGCCATGCCGACAGGAGACATATTCCGCTTGAGGCACATAACGATTTCGTTGATAAGTATGGGTATAAACCAAATCCCGGAGATTATGTAGTAATTGGCGATACACCAAATGATATTCGTTGTGCAAAATATTTTGGTGCTGTTTCTTTGGCTGTATCTACTGGAAGTTATTCCATAAACGAGCTGGAAAAAAATCAACCTGATATTCTGCTTTCTGACCTGCTAAACTTATTCGAAAAGCTGGATGTATATTAATGGTAAAAAAATGTGGTCTTCGGTCACCGGTCCTCCGTCCCACATTAAGCAAAAGATAGAAAAGACTTCCGAAGTCTATCTTCATTTTTTACCAGAACCATCCGAAGGTAAATGTGATTTGTGGTGATCCAAAAAAGCTTTGGGGTTCAAAGAATGGTTCAAGAATCAGTTCACCATCCTGGTCGAACTGGAATGGGCTTTGTCCCGGGGGCACATTTTGTCTCAATGCAGGCTGGTTTGGCATCATAATCTGGATTGAGTTCGGGAAGTAATAGAAGAAATAACCGAATTCAACGCTGTTTAATCGTGCAAAATTGGTGCCGATATCGAGTCCGAGTTTAAATTCACCTGCACCTCCCCAATGCCACTCACCATCACTCCAACCTGTGAACACATCATTCACCGGCTCAAAAAAATTGGCAAATTGTTCTCTGAAACCGTTGTTATTAATATCATCGAAATATGGATATGAGAATGCAGCTGCCGGTCCGATTGCCGCGCTTACAAAAAACCGGTAATCTTCCTGTATTACATCGGCAAATAATCGCTGCCTGATTCCCAGCATCAGGGGAAATCCAAAAGCCCGCTGGTATTTATTTGGAATGATTTGCTGGCCGAAAAAGAAATCGGTAAATGTTTGCTCACTTGCATCACGAAGGGCAGTCAGGCGAAGGGAAGCAGTTAATTCAGTTTGCGGTGCAACTACCTGCCTGAATTCTCCTCCGAATCCAAAACCGAAATTGTTCATCAAAAAATTAAATCCGAAACCAGAACCATAATTTTCTTTCAGAGTGGAAATATCTCTCGGAATTTCAAGCACAGGAGGCTCCAGGATTTGCGCCTTTATATCTTCAAACAGTAAAAAGGCAACAAACAAAGGTAAAAAAAATAATATTTTACGTGATATTGTCATTAATATGTACCGTTAATTATGTTTTAATCCTTAACGCAAAAATCTTAGCCAGCATTGCATTACGGCATAATAAAATACCATGTTTTACAGATTCTTTAGATCTTTCTTTACATTAGACATTTGATTATTGTTACAAATTGGCTTTTATTCCTGCTGAATTTTACCCAACTAATAAAAATTCTATTTAGCCGGGTTATTATTATTATGAGCACTTTAACAAAGTACCTGGTCTACGGGCCAAAAGACACATTACGTCGATTTCCTGAGAAATTATTTGAACAGCATGAGCCCAAGTACCTTTACAATTATGAGGATACTTCCGGAAATGAGAAGATATATGTAGCAGTTTTTGAACAATATGAAAAACAGATTAATGCCACTATTACTTTGACTTGTGTTGTAGAATGCACAAACAGCCAGAACCGGATTGAAATGAAAAAATCGGGTGGACGCATGGGTTTCCGTGGAAGTTCATTAACCGAAGAAAAAAATATTGAATCTGATATAGTTGATTTTATAATGGATTTTTCAAAACGATTTGGGCTGTCATTACAGGAAATTGCTGAAAAAAAAGAAACAGAGAATCCCGATAGCTAATTTGGACACAGTTTATACCCGTGTTATATGAATAAATCCGAACAGGTATGGACAGTTTTATCCATGCTTGAATGGGCTACCGGTTATTTTGAGAAAAGGGATATTCCTGATCCGCGATTAAGTATTGAATGGATTTTGGCAGAAATCCTGGGCCTTAAAAGGCTCGACCTGTACCTTCAATTCGACAGGCCCCTCTCATCAGAAGAACTTGATTCAATCAGGCCACTAGTGAAACGCCGTGGCGCTTTTGAACCGTTGCAATATATTACCGGAAGTACCCAGTTCAGAAACGTACTAATTAAAGTAACTCCGGATGTTTTGATACCACGTGCAGAAACCGAACAATTGGTTGACCTGATTCTGAATCACCATTCCGGCGATGATAAACAAACAATACATTTGTTGGATCTTGGTACCGGCAGCGGCTGTATACCAATCGCCATAAAGAAAGAAAAACCAGCCTGGAACTGTAGCGGCTCCGACATATCTGAAAAAGCCCTTCAGATTGCCAAAGAAAATGCTGCCGGAAACAACACAAGTGTTTCATTTTTCAGGGCAGACATGATGCATCCCGAGAATTCTAAAGAATTATCTGAAGGCACATGGGATATTATTACCTCTAATCCACCCTATATCACAACTGAAGAAGAAACGGAACTCAGTCCACAGGTTTTAAAATATGAACCGGGTATCGCCCTTTTCCATCCCGATCCGTTAAACCTCTATAAAACCATTATCAAATTTTCGTCAAAAAAAGGGTCATCTTTATATCTCGAGTGTAATGATAAAACTGCAAATAATGTTGGTGAAATCGCGTCTGAATTTTATCATGATGTTACACTTCATATAGATCTTGACGGAAACAATCGGTTTATATCCGCCAGGAAGCCACTAAATAATTAGGCGTCAACAGGTTTATACCGTTTCCGAGAGCTTTTCAAGGGGGCCGCTAAAAATCGAGTTAAAAATTGTGGATAACTTGTGGAAAAATATTTTCGCGTTTTTTTGGTTTGCCATCACAATAAAAAAACTGCGTTAGGGAATTGTTAAGACGTGTCAAGCAATATTTTACAATTCAGTTTAAATTTCTGTATATCATTGCAACGCAATGGTTAAAAGCGTTAATAGAAATGTGGATAACTTTTAGAGAAAGGCGAATTTTTTTTTTGTTTTGTGCCTGAGAAATTCACATTTTGACAGGTAATTAAGAAACGGCAAAAATGGGCCGTGTGGATAACTAAGGGAATCTAAACCTTATAAACTGCGCTATTGGGAGGCATTGTATCTTGAATAAACTAACCGCTGATTCTGCCTGGAATGATTGCCTGGAGATCATACAGGACAATATCAGCTATCAGAAATACAAATCGTGGTTTGAACCGATCAAACCGTTAAAATTGGAAAACGAGACACTCACCATACAGGTACCAAGTCAGTTTTGGTATGAATGGCTTGAAGAGCATTACTACAATATGCTTCGTTCCACAATTGCAAATGTTATTGGCAAAGATGGAAAACTGGAATACTCTGTATTGGTGGAAAGATCCGATCGCCTGGAAGACAATCGTTCAATTCGATTGCCTCAGCGACCGATGCCGCCGCAAAAACCACAAGAGATGAACACCTTTGCCGACTACTATCCCGGCAAAATTGAAAATCCATTTGTAATACCCGGAATCAGGAAAATGAACATTGATTCTAACCTGAACTCCAATTATGTGTTTGAACGATATATTGAGGGAGACTGTAACAGGCTTGCACGTTCGGCAGCTATGGCTATTTCCGATAATCCCGGTAAAAATTCTTTTAACCCGTTATTTGTTTATGGCGGTACAGGTTTAGGCAAAACACATCTTATCCAAAGTATCGGAAACAAAATAAAGCAGCAGTTTGGAGATGGTCAGGCCGTGCTTTATGTGTCTTCAGAAAGTTTTACAAATGAATTTGTACAAGCCATCCGAAATAACCGTGCAAGCGAGTTTTCGTTATTTTACCGGAATATTGATGTGTTGATTGTGGATGACATCCAGTTCTTCAGCGGTAAAGAGAAAACACAGGAAGAGTTTTTCCACATTTTTAACGCCCTGCATCAGGATGGTAAACAGATAATCCTGAGCAGCGACCGGCCGCCCAAAGATATACCCGACATTGAAGAACGGTTGATTTCGCGATTTGGCTGGGGGCTGAGTGCCGATCTACAAATACCTGAATACGAAACCCGTTATGCCATTTTGGAGCGAAAAGCCAGCGACAATGGAATATCCCTGAACCCGGAAATCATTGAATTTATTGCCTATAATTTCAAATCAAACGTTAGGGACTTGGAAGGGGCTATCATCAAATTGCTGGCAACCGCTTCTCTCAAACATGTGGATGAGATTGACCTGTCAATGGCAAAAACTGTGTTGAGAGACATGGTAAAAAGTTCCAACACTCAGATATCCATCGAATTTATCCAGAACTATGTTTGTGATTACTTTGGGATCGATACAAACAAGGTGCGTGAGAAAACCCGCAAACAAGAAATTGTGGAAGCACGTCAAATTGCGATGTTTCTTGCCAAGAAATACACAAAATCGAGCCTGAAAACCATAGGACTTCAGTTCGGCGGGAGGGATCACTCTACGGTTATCCATGCCATATCCACCGTGGAAGAACGCCTGTCCACAAGTCCCAAGCATAAGCGGATTATTAAAGAGCTTGAACAGAAAATTGAAGTGGCAACATTATAATTTAAAATAAGCCTCCAAATTAGCTGTTTAACGGCACTATTTTGAAACCGTAGCCCGGGTCGCTGACCCGGACTACCGGTGTCAGATGTGTATTTCGGGAAAAATCAGGAGCTAGTGTTGATAATGTCCTGCTTTCCGGCTTAGCACCAAAGGCATACCTGAGGCGCTAGCCGGTATACAGATCCGGAGGCTTAATTATTAAATTTGCGTCAGATCTGAAATATTATCAGGCGTTTAACGTGTAATCAAGTGTAATTTCACAATTCAGCACTTTTGATACCGGGCAGCCTGCCTTGGCGCCATTGGCTATTTTTTCGAATTCCTCTTCAGAAATGTCAGGCACCACTGCTTTCAAAGTGAGTTCACTTTTTGTAATTGACCACCCTTCTCCATCTTTATCCAAATTGATTACAGAAGTTGCATCAAGTGTATCGGCTGTATAGCCAGCTTTTTGAAGGCCTACACTAAGTGCCATTGCATAGCACCCTGCATGGGCTGCCGCAATCAATTCTTCAGGGTTTGTTCCAAGTTTTCCGTCTTCATTCTCAAAACGAAGTTTAAGTGAGTACGGTTGTTTATCGAAAACACCACTTTTCGGAGTGGTTAATGTTCCGGAACCTTCTAATCCGGATCCTTTCCAGACGGCTTCTGCTGTACGTTTCATATCTATATGTTTATTTATTGTTTAGTGTTTGTTATCAATCAAAATCAAGGCATTCGAGACACCACGTTCACCATCGTGGTCAAACTCCAGGTTATCACTGGGATAACTAACGATACCATTAATATTTTTATCCCTGATATACATCGCTGTTGAACCTCCTCCATCAAGATTCAGTGCATTTGTGGCGCCCAAACCGATGAAAAAACAGGCCAGCTCGGGTATGGTCATGCCAAATGACTGGAATGACCTTCCATCTATCGTTACTAAAAATAACCTGCCGTCATCAGTAGTAGCGACAGCTGTTCTTGGATGACGGTTTTGGTTAAAGGGGTCGTTATTAAATTCTCTTTTATTTCCTTCAAAAACCAATAACGGTCCGGAGCTCAGCAAATTTAAAATATTAAGGCTGTGCCATCCGGCACCGGGTTTCGCAAAAATTTGAGGTTTGCCATTATGATTCCATCCTATACCCCCGTTTTCTGTGTAGGGATTCCCTCCAACCGCCCCATCGGTTATTACCTCGCCATCCACCTTCATAAATACCACAGAGCCGCCGGCATCTATATTAAAAAATGATCCGTTAATTGCTGCAAGAGCGTTTTTCTCTGCTGCAAGTAAACTTGTTTTTATTAATTCATTTTTCACGTAAACAATTTCATAATCAATATCGGCAATTTCAGTTTCCACCTCTATCATGTTTATACTCAACCTCGCGCCAAACAAATCATCACCGCGATAACTCCACCAGTTCACACCATTTTTTAGGGTCTCAATTTCCCAATCGAGATCAGCAGAGTTATTTTGATCAACTGTTTGGGCAAAAGTGGAATTATCTGCAATCAAAAAGAGAAATAACAAGCTCATTATTAAGCCGGACAATCCGGTACATTTCCAGTCGAAATGGTTTGGTATTTTCATATGATTTTTAGTCAAAACTGATTTCAGATCCTTTTTTCAAAAATTTTAATTAGCAGAATCCTCTTGTTATTCATAAATCAAACAATCTTTAACGTAAATTCCAAAATTATCAAAAGGTTATCTAACGCCCTATTTGATACTCTTTTGGAGGGGTTTTCCCTGCCAGGTGCTTTACAAAGTAATCCCATGTCCGGCGCAGATGATAAGGATCATTGACATACCCGTGTCCCCGGTTAGGCATCACAATCAGGTCAAAATCCTTGTTATGGCTAATCAGTTCATTTATCAGCAGCAGCGTCATGGACGGATGTACGTTGGTATCCATAGTACCGTAGGAGATCAGCAGCTTTCCTTCAAGATTTCCAGCCAATAATTGAAGTGCCTGATTTTCATAGTTATCAGTACCGTTGGTATGTTCGAGAAGTCCCTGGAATTTTTCACCCCAATAATAGGTATAACCGCGATTGTCAAGATTACCGGCAATTGAAACACCTACTTTAAAAAATTCCGGATATTGCAACAATGCGGCAGCAGTTGCAAAACCACCACCTGAGTGGCCGTAAATTCCTGCCCTGTCCAAGTCAATAAATGGGTACAATTCGGCCAGCTGCCTCATACCGGTGATCTGGTCTGGAAGGCCGTTATCAGCCATATTCCCGGCATAGTAGGTGTGAAAATCCCTTGAGCGCATCGGACTGCTGCCCAGGGCATCAATAGCCACAACCACAAAGCCAAGCTCTGCAA
>RECI01000084.1 GCA_007694095.1 Balneolaceae bacterium
CAATATTGTCATTTTACATGAAAAAATATACTCATTGAACCTTTAAAAACTCCACCAGCCGGAGTTTCACCACGCCTGAACCCGAAAACATAAATCCGGTTTTACCCGGCTCCATCTCACCGGCGTGGGTGTGGACGATGGTCTGGCCATTCCGGTAGCCGTAGAAGTGACGCCCGCTTGCGGTTACACGCAGGGTATACCAGGCGGAGGTGTCAATCTGTCCGGCACCGAGTACATTGTCTGAGCCATCGATAAACTGACCCTGACTCAGTTCGCTGCCGGAAAGCCGCAGGTACTGGTAAGTGGATGGATCCTGGTAATGGTGAATCAATGCAATTTCACCTTCAAACTCTTCCGTGTTCAGTTCGATTCGGCCATCCAAATTACGGATGACATCGCCAAACAGAATGTAAGAGGATTCTTCGCCGGCGTGCAGGTTCAGATGGTGGATGCCATGGGAGCGTCCGGCATCTGCCATGAAGCCGGTGTTGCCTTCAAGTGTAAAAGCTTCTGAAAGAATCTCTCCCGCATCCGGACCCACTCTCCAAATCCATGAACCATCATCCCGAATTTCAGGTCCGGCTTCTTCACGATATTCAGCCAAGCGCTGCTCCAGCTCTTCAATCTGCTGCCCCATCCGGTCGATCTCACCAACAGCCACACCGTGTTTGTACACAAGCTTAGCGCCTAGTTCACCCGTTTGCCAAAGCATTCCGATTCCGACTAGAGAAAAAATGACGAGCACAGGTAACACAAATCCCTTTTCGAGCTGCTTCCACCAGGTTACAAACCGAATACCTGTGAAAATGAGGAAGTAGATCAAAGTGTAAAGCGCCCAGTCTTCGTGTGAGGTAACCACGGGGATGGCGTCACCTGTAACTGAAACGGTTTCTACAGCATGACGTCCGGATAAAAAGGCCGTAATCAGGCCAAGGGAACCGGTTGCATAGAGTGCCAAAGTGGCTTTTTCCAGCCAGACCTGCTGTTTGAAAATAAGCCTTACCGCATCAAACAAAACGGCCATCACCAATAGTGCAATGGGAAAATGGACGATAAACGGGTGTATGTTGGGAATCCAGTCAGGGATCATTATTCAGTACTTTTTGTGTGTCAGTTAACAGTTTTCTTTGCGGTAATGAGGTCGAGTGTGCCAAAGACGGTGTTAATTTTTTCGTTGATTTGAACCTGCCTGAATCCGGCTGCATAGATGTATTTCATTTTACCTGTTTTTAAATCATGGTTTATCATCAACTATCGGCTTACTGCACCGGCGGACACGCCACCGATCCATAACTGCAAAACACACAGCAGTCACCCTTTTCTGGTTTCAGAACCGTTCCGCATGATTCACACTCGTAGAAAAACCGGCAGGAATCTTCCGGCATCCGTTCTTCTTTTTGATATCCGCAATTGGGACATGTGATGATGGATGTTGTTTTCATGTTACTCAATCCGCTCTATCACCTCCCCGCAACCCAGCATGGTCTCTGGCAGGTAGGGGTTGCGGATTTGCTCTTCGGTGCTGAGCCAGTTGGCCCCTTCATCATTAAACGCCATCGGACAGTACTGGTGGTAAACCACCCCTTCGATTCCGAACAGGTGTACGGCTTTGATCAGCTCGTCCGACAGATGCCGGAAGGTAGTTCGCGCTGTTTCGATATCGACCGTGCCGGTAATGGTTTCAGCATGCTCCATGAGTGCCGCCCAGCTATCCATCCAGGCCATGTGTCCGTCGCCGGAAAGGCCATGTTCGCCGATTTCATTAAGCTTTTCTTTGAACGCCTCAAAACCGGATTGCGCATCACTGAGGGCCGACTGTACCAATGCATCTTTGCCGGTAATATATACCTGAATAGCTTCGGTCAGTTTCGCGCGGAATTCATCAGGAACATCATCAAATGGCTGATGATCCATGACACCGGCATGTTCTTCATGATCTATGACGCCATGCTGATGCCCTGCAGGTACTGCACCGGTTCCCGGTTGTCGATTCATCATGCTGAAGCGGTCGGCCAGCTGAAACTCGCTGTCAATTCTAAACGCGCCGTTAAATACTACCTGCTCACCCTCTTCCAGGCCCCCTTCAATCACAAAATAGTCTCCTGACCTGGGTCCTAAATCCACTTCACGAACCATGAACCGCGGTGTATCAGCTCCGGTATCCTTCACATAAACAAGTGAACGGGGGCCGGTCCAGAGCACGGCGGAAGCCGGAACCATCAGCTTCTCTTCTCTTTGTTCGGAATGAAGGATTCCGGTCACCAGCATATCAGGACGCAGGCGTTGATCGCTGTTTTCGATATCGGCGCGCAGGCGGATGGTTCGCTTATCAGGATTGAATACAGGATCGATATAATCCACAGTTGCTTCATACGTGCGGCCCGGATTTGAACGGGTCCGGAACTCGATCCTGTCGCCGGTAGAAATCCATCCGATGTCCTCTTCGTAGGCTTCAAGTGTAACCCAGAGCCGATCGAGATTGGCCACTTCGTAAATCACGGTTCCCTCTATCACATGCTGGTCATCCACTACATTTCGAACCATTACATAACCATTCACCGGTGACAGAATTTCCATATGCGTCTGTACCTCACCACGTGCAATGATTTGCTGAATCTGTTCATCTGTAAACTCCCAAAGCAGGAACTTTCTCACGGCTGCCTGATACATTCCGGGGTTTCTCTCCCTGTTCCGATATGCTTCCAGCAGTTCGCGCTGGGCGCTGACCACCTCCTGTGAATAGATCGTAGCCATCACCTCGCCCTGCCGGATAGGTGCACCGGTAAAATCAATCTTTACGTTGTGGATGCGTCCCTCAAAGTGGGCAGTGACATAGCTGATACGCCGTTCATCCACCGCGATGCGTCCGGGAAGGGTAATCTCCTTTTTCGGCACATCACGGATCACCGGAGTAGTCTGGATATTCGCAAGTTTCATAGACGCTTCCGTCATCACCATGCTGTAGTCGTCTTCCCGCGCATCTGATGATGCCCGAATCAGGTCCATCCCGCATATGGGACAGGAACCGGGACCATCTTCACGGACAGAAGGGTGCATGGAGCAGGTCCAGACTTCGTTGCCACTCTCTGCATGTGCGTGTTCACGATCATGGCCATTGTGGTCATGATCGTGTGATCCGCCAAAAATCAGCCATCCGAGAATGATCCCGGTGATCAGGATTATGGTGTAAGTAAGAATTTGGGTTTTTGTGATGTTCATTGTTTTGTGTATTTGTTTATTAAATTCGGTCAATAATTCCCCCTTGAAAGGGGGTGGCGAACGGAGTGAGCGGGGGATGATCCTTAAGGGTACTTTTTACTAAATCAAATTTCGGATTTAGATCAACGCTCCGTTAACATCCCCCCAGATTGTCCGCTTTACGCGTCCAATCATCCCCCCTTCTAAGGAGGACTATACCCCATCAAACTCTCAACCCTCACAACCGCCTGGTTCTGTCTTACTACTGCCTCAATCCGCTCAAACTCCAGGTCGAGCAGTTCTCGCTGTATTTGAAGCAGTTCGTCGAAACGGGCGTTACCCACCGAGTACTCTTCGCTGAGGATGGTGAGTGCCTGCTGCGCGCGGGGTACCAGCTCTTCCGAGAGCAGGGTTACCGTGCGCTCACTGCGGCGGATCTCCTCCAGGTACTGTTCCAGTTCGGCTATCAGGCGGTTTTCGGTTTGATGCTCACGCAGGTAGAGCGACCGTATCCGGTGATCAGCCTGCCGCTTTTGTGAATCGTATCGCGACCGGAACAGGGGTACACGCACCGTTGCCATTCCCACGATGCTCTCCCTCGCATCGGGGAACATCGACATAGGGCCAAAGTCCCGGCCCATTACTTCTACCCCGATTCCAAATCCGGGACGCCCATCCAGTTCGGCAAGCCTTCGCTCTTTCTCCGCGGCCGACCGCTCCGCTTCTATCCCGTCAAAAACAGGGTTTTGCTGGCGGATCTGCTCCTTTACCTCTTCATCAGACCAGGCCAGATCAGTATGTCGGAGTTCATCCGTTGTTTCCACATATGTTTTTGCATCCCGGTTCAGCAGTTCGTTGAAACGTGCTGTTAGAGGGTTGATCCGATCCTCCAGGTCGGCAATACGGGTTTGAAGCCGCTGCTCCTCCATCTGGATTCGGAGGATGTCGGCCTGCCCGGTACGCCCGGTTTCATAGCGGGCTTCGACAAGTTTTTCAAGATCCCTGACCAGCTCAAGGGTTAGCTTTGTGATTCGGATCTGTTCCCGGATTTCGGCAATATCGAACCAGGCGAGCTGCACATCCCTGAGAATTTCAAGCTGACGGCTGCCGATCTCTGCGCGATTCACATCGGCTGCAGACCGCTGCAGATCGCGCCGCGTCTCCAGCGTGCCGAACCACGGAAACATCTGCATTGCCGACACCGAAAAACGCCCGAGTTGCGAATCATACATCATCGGGTTAAAATCGTACGCCACGGTAATTTCAGGGTCCATCAGAACCCCTGCCTCCCGCACACGTTCCCGGTCTGCCTCCAACATCGCCCGCATCGACTGCAGCTCCGGATTCTGCTCGATGGCGATTTGGAGGTACTTTTCCAGTTGCGGGTAAGAAGTCTCCCCTTGAGGGGAGTACCCCGACAGTGCATTTCTGTCGGGGGGAGGGGTGACCTGTGAGGCACCCACACCCTGTGCTATAACCGGCTGGGTGTATAGAGTTAACAGGCCTATAACTAAAATAAGGGCGGGAAAAAGTCCCCTTCCCGAGGTATCGGGATTTCGAAAAACACTCAACTTGCCTGTCCCGAGCGCTTCGGGAAGAGGGGATATAGGGGTGTGTTCAGTAGTGGTACGGTGCTTCATTTGGGTACGAATAATCATCAACGCCCCGTCAACACACCCCCCTTTATCCCCCCTTGATAGGGGGTTTTTACACCCCCCTTTGTCCCCCCTTGATAGGGGGGAATTGAACTTTTCACTTTTAACTTTTCCCTTTTCACTCATCATTCCTCCTCCACATTATTACCAAATTTCAATTCCATCTCTTTCCACACCGCATACAATACCGGCACCAGCAGTAGGCTGAGCAGCAGGGCAAACATTCCGCCGAAGGCGGGAATCGCCATCGGGATCATGATTTCGGAGCCTCTTCCTGCTGAAGTCAGGATCGGCAGCAGGGCCAGCATGGTGGTTCCGGTGGTCATTAGGCAGGGACGAACCCGGCGCTGTGCGGCTTCGAGCACGGTGGCATAGATCGATTCACGATCCTGCGGGTTCCGCTTTTTGAAGAGCTGATCGAGGTAGGTGCTCATGATCACCCCGTCGTCTACTGCAATACCGAACACGGCGAGAAAACCGACCCAGACCGCCACACTCAGATACATCTCTTCCATCTGCAAAAATTCACGAAACTCCATCCCGAAAAGGCCGAAGTTCATGAACCAGCCTTCCCCGTAAAGCCAGAGCATGATGAATCCGCCTGCCCATACCAGGGCGATACTGCTGAAGATGATTGAGGTTATGGTGACCGACCTGAACTGGAAGTAAATCAGCAGAAAAATGATCAGCAGTGTGATCGGCAGTACCAGGGCCAGCCTGTCGGCCGCGCGCTGCTGGTTCCGGAATTCTCCTTCAAAGGTGTAACTTACTCCGCCGGGCAGTGTCAAGCTGCCATCACTGATGCTGCTGTCGAGATGATCCCGGACGTTGTTCACCACCTGGATCAGGTCATAAGCAGCCTGCCGGTCGAAGGTCACATAGGCACTCAAAAAAGTATTTTCGCTTCGAATGTTCATCGGCCCGGTCTCGAACCGGATTTCTGCGAGCTGTCCGAGCGGAATCTGCGATCCGTCAGGAGCCGGTACCAGCACCCTCGCCATCGCATCAGGGTTGTCGCGGTATTCGCGGGCATACCGAACCCGCATCGGGTAGCGTTCACGCCCTTCTACAGAGGTGCTCGCTATAGTCCCGCCTATAGCGGTCTGAATCACCATCTGCACATCTTCAATGGATAGTCCGTGACGTGCAATTTCCCTGCGGTTGATATCGATCTCAATGTAGGGCTTGCCCACCACACGGTCGGCAAAAACGGATGCCGGCCTCACCCCTTCCACCTCGCGTATTTCACGTTCCAGGTCGGTAGCAAAACTGTCAATGGTCTCCAGGTCGGGGCCACTGATCCGAACCCCCATCGTGGCACGCATACCTGTTTGCAGCATCACCAGGCGTGTTTCAATCGGGTGGAGCTTGGGAGCGGAAGTAACTCCCGGCAGATCGGATGCGTGAAGCACCTCGGTCCAGATATCATCCGTACTCCGGATATGATCGCGCCACTGCCGGTAGTAACTGCCGCGCCGGTCGGGGATCAGGTCACCGTACTCATCCCGTACAAACTCCCCGTTTTCCATTTTGAACCGAACCCGCCGTCCGCGGTCATCGGTTTTGAATTCACTGTGATAATTGATCACCGTTTCGAACATCGAGAGCGGAGCGGGGTCAAGGGGCGATTCTGCCCTGCCGATTTTGCCAACCACTTCGCTTACTTCGGGGATGGATGCGATCCGCATATCCATCTCCTGCATCATCTGAAGTGTCTCCTCCACACCGGCATGCGGCATGGTGGTGGGCATCAAAAGGAAAGAACCTTCATCCAGCGTGGGCATGAACTCCTGTCCAAGACCGGGAAAGCGATCAGCCATCGCACTCCAGAGTCGGGTCTCTTCGATATTCCAACCAATGGTGTTAATCCCTGATGAGGCGAATCGGAACGTATCCGCAAATCCGCGCCAGCTCAGGAGCCCTAAAAGCAGGATTACGAATGGCGCAATCAGAAACAGGGTCTTATTTTCCAAAACCCATCCGAGAATGGTTTGGTAGTATTTGATGTAGAGCCAAAAAAGCCCGAAGAGTACGCCCGTGAGCATTAGAATGAACAGGAAACTCAGGGTAACCGGATTTTGCGGGCCCAAAGGGAGCCAGTTTCCGGCCAGCAGCCACGCCACGGCGATGATGATGATCGCATTATTCACCCATGGCGACCACTCCCGGTACTCTTCACGATAGAGTGCCACAAGATTGTTGATGCCGAGGGCAATCAGGATAAACCCGGCCCAGGCCATCCAGGAGATGGCCACATAGATTCCGAACAGGATCAGAGCCCCATTCCAGAACAGCCTGGATTGGCGGCTTCCAATCTTCCTGGAGAAGAGCCAGTGTGCAAATGTGGGAATCAGCGTGAGCACAATAATCAGTGCCGCAATCAGTATAAAGGTTTTGGTGAAAGCCAGGGGGCCAAACAGTTTTCCTTCCTGTGCTTCGAGCATGAATACCGGCAGGAAACTTACGATGGTAGTGGTTAAAGCAGTAACCACGGCAGGACTAACTTCTGCCGTCGCTTCATAGATCACGTCAAAGAGGTTTTCACCCTCTCTTTCCTTCATGTGCTGCAGCATGTTTTCGGTGAGCACAATCCCCATATCCACCACGGTTCCGATGGAGATGGCGATCCCGGCCAGTGCCACTACATTCGCGTCCACCCCCACATACCGCATCAGGATGAAGCTCATCAGCACGGCAAGCGGCAACAGGGCGGCGATGATAAAGGATGTACGCAGATGCATCACCATCACGATAATGACAAGAATAGTGATCAGAATCTGCAGCGTCAGTGCTTCTTCAAGAGTCCCGAGCGTTTCGTAGATCAGCCCGCTGCGGTCATAAAACGGCACTATTTTTATTTGCGAGACAGTGCCGTCGGCCAGCTCTTTGGAGGGCAGGCCTGAAGAGATCCGTTCAATCTCCTCTTTCACATTGTTAATTACCTGCAGCGGATTCTCCCCGTAGCGCGATACCACCACGCCGCCAACCGCCTCAGCCCCGGCCTTGTCGAGAACACCCCGCCGCTGGGCCGGGCCAAACCCTACATGTGCCACATCCTTAATCCGGACCGGAGTGTTATCCACGACACTGATCACGCTCTCCTCCAGGTCTGCGAGCGATTCCACATAGCCCAGTCCGCGCACAATATATTCGGTACGGTTCATCTCAATAGTGCGTGCGCCCACGTCGAGGTTGCTCTTACGTACGGCATCGGCGATCTGCATCACATTCACACCCGACTCGCGCATCAGAACGGGATCAATATCCACCTGGTACTCTTTTACGTGACCGCCGATGCTGGCTACTTCGGCCACTCCGCTCACACCGGAGAGTGCCAGACGCACCTGGTAATCCTGAACCGTGCGGAGTTCATGAAGGTCCCAGCCCCCGGTGGGGTTGCCATTGGCATCATAACCTTCGAGTGTATACCAGAAGATCTGCCCGAGTCCGGTGGCATCGGGGCCGAGTGACGGCTGAACGCCATCCGGCAATGTTCCTCCGGGCAGCGAGTTCAGTTTTTCGAGGATGCGCGAACGGCTCCAGTAGAACTCCACGCCATCCTCAAATATGACGTTGATTGTGGAGAACCCGAACATGGAGTTGCTGCGCACGGTGCGTATCCCCGGAAGGCCTAACAGCTGTGTGGTGAGAGGATAGGTAATCTGATCCTCAATATCCTGCGGCGATCTGCCCGGCCATTCGGTAAAGACGATCTGCTGGTTGTCGCCGATATCGGGGATGGCATCCACCGGTACCGGATCACGGGGCAGAAAGTCGATATCCCAGTCGAACGGTGCGGTGGCAATACCCCACCCCGCCAGCGCCAGAAACAGCAGCACGGCAATAAGTTTGTTTTCTAAGAAAAATCGAATGAGTTTGTTAGTCATGGAAAAACAGATATTTGTGTTGCGAGCTACAAGGCACGAAAACACAAAGAATGAACAAGGTTTAATTGCAGTTTTTCATTATTCGCTGATACACCGGTGCAACACTGTCACTTCGTGTAAAAAAAATAAATGAACCTGCCTGTGATTAATGTTTTTTGTCAACCACCTGATAAGGGGGCCTGCTCAATAAATAAGAAATGACTAATTCAAAAACGTATCGTACACGAGCCAGAGAGGCGGGTCGTGCCGGGAGAGGAGTTTGTTCCGGGATTCCGATATTCTAACGGCAGCCGTAATAAACGGAATGAGATTCTCTTTTTTGGCAAGCTGAACAGAGGCATCCGCAGATGATACAATCCAGTCGGAATCTTCTAATGCACTATCACCGATGTGGCAAGCACAGATAAAAGTCCATTCACAGTCGTGATGCTGATGGGATTCTGTTTCTGATTCCGTCTCGTTGGATTCCGGTTCACAGCAACTGTGATCGGCAGCCATCTCAATCGACCCGGATTCACCTAAGCAGATATCAACCAACTGTTTGGCATGCAAACCAGTAGGCAAGAGAAAAGCCATCAACAGCAGAAATGCTGCGGCTTTCGTTAGTTGATGATATGCTTGCAGAGATTTTTTCACACATTAAGAATAGGAATTCAAAGTAAGAAACTCACGAAATCCAAAAATATTACACAAGTTGGCTTTATTGAGTATACAATTATGCTGTGTATTAACTGAATATTGATAATTGCAATCCGGATTAAGCAACAGACTACGAAGCCTTTTGGAGTTGTGAATAATTTCTTTAGTGTTGAAAATATCGAACAATTTAAAAAAAGAGAGACTTCGGAATTCTTTTCGACTATTGTTTATATTAGGTTAAATTTCAGGGTATTGCCTATTCTCATCAATCATTTACTGATTTATTTTGTGAAATAAAACAAGGGTTGAGGCAGGAATGGATACGGTATCCCATGTTCACTTAATAATTGTTATTGCAGTAATTATTCTACTCGGGTGTAAAGTTCAGACCGATGATATTGCAACTGACCGATCTGTCTCGGAACTAAAATCACTGGAAATCGGGGGGATGAAGCAATGGATTTTGATCCGGGGCAATGACTGCTCGAACCCGGTACTCCTTTGGCTGCATGGCGGGCCGGGCGCTGCCCAGATGCCGGTACATCACGCTTATAACCGTGCCCTGGAGAATGAGTTCATTGTGGTACACTGGGATCAGAGGGGTGCGGGAAAGTCGAACCATAAAGGGTTCCGGGAAGAAACCATGACCCTTGAGCAATTCATTGAGGATACACATGAACTGACACAATATCTGAAAGAGCGCTTTGAAAGGGAAAAAATCTTTCTGCTTGGCCATTCCTGGGGTACACAGCTTGGTATTTTTACAGTTCAACATTACCCCGGCGACTATCATGCCTATATTTCTGTTGCCCAGGTTGTACATCCGGCAAGAGCTGATTCAGTCTCCTGGCATTGGCTGAACAAGCAGGTTGAAGTAAATAGCTCAAACAGGCAAAAAAGAAAATTTACAAACCTGGGTTTGCCGCCCTTTGATGAGCACGACCGGTATGTGTCGTTCGCAAAAATGAAAGATTCCTTTGGCGGCGGTATGGATGTTAGCTTCGGGCGATTGGCGTGGGTGTCACTAAGAGCTAAAGAGTACACCATAGGAGATTACGTGAAATGGCTGCGTGGAGCCAACCGGGGCAGCGGCCCGATGTGGGAAGAAACCCGAAATGTTGATCTCTTCAGAGATGTACCTGAACTGGAAGTTCCGGCCTGGTTTATTGCCGGAGCTAACGACTTCAACACCCCGGCAGAACTCATACAGGATTATGTTGAAACCCTGAATGCCACTGCAGGGAAAGAACTCATCATCATGAATGGAACTGCACATACACCCTTTATCGGAGATCCAGAGCAGTTCCATCAGATTATCTCTGGCATTAAACTGGATTATTTCAACCGAATTAAGCAATAGACCAATGCTTTGTTAACGACGGGCAAGTCATCTGACGAGTCACTCCGAACTCACCCCAATCATTTTAAAGGACTCATTTTTTGAAAAACTCGTCTGATGACTATACGACACTTCATAGTTGACATGATGCTAGCCCGGATATTTCACTTATTTTCTGTGAGAGACCCGGGCTAGTCTCACAACACAAGATTACCGTCTGCTTTAGCTGACGGAGTCAACATGAAAAAAACCGACGGGCTTTAGCCCATAAATGCTGCTTTATTTCAAGACATAAATCATAAAAAACAGTTCCGGCTCCGTTTTCATTACTACCTTTTTTTAATAACAACCTGAGTTCGATTCTAAATCGTCGTTTTTATGACTCACAGATCTAATCGCGCCATCCATGCTCAAAGCGCAACGTCATGACCTCCATGCCTGGCAATTAGCCGACTTGATTTTGCCAATATCATTATCACGGCACATACTCTTTAATGACATGCCCTGAAGGGGCATAACATGAATAACCCCGGGTAGAGTGGAGATCGCCCATCCAACGCATTTGACACCCCCCTTTTTAGGGGGGAATTTAGCTCAACTTCCGCAAAATGGCGTTGTAGTTACTACTCCGTTTTAAATTTCGATAGTACAACATATCCATTATGGTTATCAGATGAACTATGTACTTGTAACGGTACCAGGGCAACATACGGATCAAAGGGGGGTGAACCTATTCTGCTCCGGCAGGAGCATCCTGTTTATAGATCAGGCAGAAGGCAATACCCTGCAGGCTCCGGCGCCGCCTGTACCATCAATCAAAGAACCGGAACAGGTATTTTCCATGGGTTACCATAGCCAAACAGGCAGCTCCGGAGCCTTTTGGAATGGATATCATCTGTTTCTTCAAACAAGCGGCTGCGCTGGTGCCTTGCAGGATGAACATCAGTTGTTTCTACAAACAGACGGTTCGACGAGTATCAGGGATTGTGCCATCCTGTCAATCGAACGTTTACTTTTGATATGACAGGAAACGATTTGACACGCAAACACAGCATTGCAGCAACAACAAAAGCCATATGCAAGCTTTATTTGACATATTGCGGAAGTAGAGTTAGAAATCAAGACAATCACCACCGGGCAATGGGTTTCCGGGTTTAGTAGTTCAGGATGCTGAAAGAGGCTGAAGTAACAATTGATGTACAGTATCTCTTTGAGGAGCTGAAGTAAGCTTCCGAACTTTGTTGTTTGTAGCATAGTTCGGAAGAACGTCCGTGCCTGACGGCACATTCAGATTTTAAATCATTGTCTTCCCATGGATGAATTCACTGAGGTTATCCCACAGGGATGGCTATGCCGCCATATCGGTCGTCCACAGGTGGACTTGAATATGCATTATGTATAAAAAGAGATGACTTGAAGTTTGGTTCATGGCACCTCAAAATATTGGTATGGTTTCCTAAGGGAAAACCTCCCACTGGTAATCGAATATATGAAATGTGATCAGCTTACTCTAACTGATATACATAGAGCTTGTTTTCTTCATCGTTTACCAGGTAGATGATATCCTTTGTAAGATCAATAGCAATTCCTTCGAATTTGGTGAGGGGTAAATCAAAATATTGGAACGGGTTCAGGTTTTTATCCATCACTACAATTTTTGCTGATTCATCACTTACCACCCAGAAATGGTCATTGATGTGGTCAAAGAACAACCCGCCCAAATCCTGCATAAAATAGGGCATTTCAAAGTTCAGTAATTCATAACGAACCACTTCCATCTCACGGTTGAGTTCGATAAATGCTCTAGGATTCTTTTCATTCAGAATATATAAGTGTTCATTTTCCGGGTTGATGGCAATTCCTTCCAGGCCATCGTTAATATTCGTAGATTCTACAGGGACATTCACAACCTGCAACACATTTCCGAGTGTATCGAGCTGTACAGCCTGCCTCAACCGTTCTTCTGCCACCCACAGAGTATGGTCGTTCGGATTCATTGTGATACCCTCCATGTCGTTACCTTCATAAGGCAAACGTCCAAGTATATGCCCTTCAAAACTGATTTTGTAAATATGCCCGCCTTCCATATCGCTTACCGTCCATAAAAAATCACCTGATGCATCAACTGTAAGTCCGGAAGGGTCATTAATGTTCAGATTGTGAACATTAAGCAGTGTGATTTCCCATTTCCGTTCGTTCGGATCACTCTCCGTAACGCATCCAGGGTATAGCAAAAACAGAATCAGTAATTGTAATCGAGAAATCAAAAGCAGGTTATTTCTTTTTTTCTGATTGATGATTCAACAGGTTCATAACCATTTCACCTGAAATCTCTTCTTTTTCGATAAGGAGACCGGCAATTTTGTCAAGGATGGCCTTGTGTTTGGTTAATGTTGCCATGGCACGGTCATACGCTTCCCGGGAGATTTTTTGTACTTCCTCATCAATTTCCCGGGCGGTTGCATCGCTGAACTCTTTTTGCTTTGATATATCCCGCCCGAGGAAAACTTCTTCCTGGTTCACCCCAAACGACATATGACCGAATTTTTCACTCATTCCCCAGTCCATCACCATTTTACGCGCCATTTTGGAGACCTGCTGTAAGTCGTTTTGGGCTCCGCTTGTGGAGGTACCGAAAGTCAATTCCTCTGCGGCGCGCCCGCCCATAATTACCGCAAGGCGGTCGAGAAGGTATTCTTTGTCGTAGAGAAATTTCTCTTTAAGAGGCAGCTGTTGTGTAACACCCATTGCCCTGCCCCTTGGGATAATGGTAACCTTGTGGACCGGGTCGGCATTTGGAAGAATGGCAGCTACGAGGGCGTGACCTGCTTCATGGTAAGCGATCAGTTTTTTTTCATCCTCCTCAATATTCATTCCCTCTCTGACGAGGCCCATGATCACCTTATCGCGCGCTTGTTCGATGTCGTCCATGGAAATGGATGTGTGCTTTGCACGGCCTGCAAGAAGTGAAGCTTCATTTAGAAGGTTTTCAAGGTCTGCACCGCTGAAACCGGGAGTAGCCCTTGCAATTTTTTCAAAATCCACATCTTCTCCCATCGGTTTGTTCTTTGAATGAATTTTTAAAATGGCAACTCTGGCATTCTGAGAAGGGAGGTCAACCGTAATCTGCCGGTCGAAACGGCCCGGCCGTAACAGGGCTTTATCAAGAATATCAGGGCGGTTGGTGGCTGCCATAACCACAACATTTTCTGTTGGTTCAAAACCATCCAGTTCAGAAAGGAGTTGGTTTAGGGTCTGCTCGCGTTCGTCATGTCCGCCGCCAAGCCCGGCGCCACGTGACCGGCCGATAGAATCAATCTCATCCACAAAAATAATGCTTGGAGACATCTCCTTTGCTTTTTTGAACATCTCGCGTACCCTTTTGGCTCCAACACCAACAAACATTTCCATAAAGTCGGAACCCGTAATGGTAAAAAACGGAACTCCTGCCTCGCCGGCCACAGCCCTTGCAAAGAGTGTTTTCCCGGTTCCCGGAGGGCCTATAAGCAAGATCCCTTTCGGTAATTTTGCACCGAGTTCCTGGAAATGGCCCGGGTCTTTTAAAAACTCAATAATTTCTTTCAGCTCTGTTTTAGCACCTTCGTGGCCCGCCACATCATCAAATTTTGTTTTATTGTTTTCAGGCTTTTGAAGCTTTGCCTGGCTTTGGCCGATATTGAGCATCCCTTTTCCCTGGGCTTGCATTCGCCTGTAAAAAATAAACCCGATAACTAAAAACAAAATCAGTGGAAAAGAGAAAATGAGAATATAAAACCAGTAGTTCTGGGATTCCGGTTCGGCAGAAAATGAAACAGAACTCTCTTCAAGCATGGAGAGGAGCTGATCGTCTCCAAACGATGGCATAAAGGTGCTGAATTCCTGGTAAAAGGTGGTATCCTGTGCAGCAATCCTGAGCTGTCTCGGCTGTTTGAGTTCACCGGTAATGCGCTCTCCCTGCAGATGTACCTGGCTTATATTATCATCCTTTAATTCCTGGCGGAAGTGACTGTAATCAATTTCAGGAGAACCACCAAAAAAACCGTCGCCATCATTCAGGCTGAAAATATACCACATCACTAAAAAAGTGGCTATCAGCAGCCAGATAAACGTATTTCTTCCACCCGGTGGTGGTGTCTGACCAACCGGCGGCCGCTTTTTGCCAGAATCCTTTTTGGATTCTTTTTTATCCGATGAAAGATTCAGTCCCTGGTTTTTTTCTACTTCACGCATTCTTAATAAAAATCAACTATCCTCAAATATTCAAACTGTCAATATATTAAAAAACTTACTGGGATTAACATCTTTCACCGGCAACATCATTCGCGTATTATTTTTTATACTGAATTGTGGAAGTGTTTAGCGAAAAACAGGAATAGTTGCCCCCCAAAACAGGGGGGGGCCACTTGCACGGTTTTTCGGAAAAAGAAAATTTTTTATTTTTTTTT
>RECI01000109.1 GCA_007694095.1 Balneolaceae bacterium
GAAGACATATCAAGCTGCATCAGCTCAACGCGGCTGTTGTTTGATCCGGCTGTCACTTCATCCAGAACCGGCTGACTTCGTACAGTGCTGCGGCAGGCCATAATTACCGTATGGCCTTCTTTTGCAAAGCGGTGAGCGGCGGCTTTCCCGATGCCGGAATTGGCTCCGGTGATGATGACAACTCGTTTATTTTTTTTCATAAGCTTCATCAATAGATGATAGTCGAATTAAAAAATGATGATATTATTCATTTACCATATTTCAATAAAGTAAACAGGCTATTCAGAAGAATGTACATTCCAGGAAGAATCATCAGTGTTAGTACCGTGCCTGCAATCAGACCGCCGATAACCGTAACAGCAAGTGGCTGAAGAATTTCATAACCCTCACCAATGCCGATGGCTAGTGGTAGCATTCCAAATATAGTAGTTAGAGTTGTCATTATGATGGGCCGAAAACGCACTTTTGCTGCCTCCGAAATGGCATCTTCTATGGATTTATCTCCGCTTTGTAGATAGTTTTCTGCAAACTCTACGAGAAGGATTGCATTATTCACCACAATACCGGTCAGAAATACAATGCCTAACAGTACCGAGGCACTTAGTGGCAGCCCGGTAACCCATAACGCCGCTGCAACACCTATAAGAGCAAAAGGTAGTGAACTGATTATCACAAGCGGGCTGAAGATTTTTTCATATTGGACTGCCATTACCACAAACACAAAAAAGATAGCCAGTGCAATGGCCAGTTGAAGTGAACGACCCGATTCTTCAATAGCCTGTTGTTCACCGGCATAAACCATACTGTAACCATCGGGCATCTCAAAATCCCTAAGGGCTTCCCTTATCCGGACACCCACTTCTCCGACAGAAGCCTGGTTCAGATTAACTGTAGTATTGATCCACACTACACGAATTTGGTTAAATCGTTCAATGTGGGCAGGGCCGGTGGTCTCTTCAAACGATACGATACTGCCGAGGGGAACATACTGGCCAGCGGGGTTTGCGACCGGCACCTGGCGCAGGGTTTCAACTGTACCAGTAACATCTCGTGAATAGCGGACCCGAATATCGTACTCAAATCCGCCTTCAACGTATCGGGTGGGTACAAATCCTTCCACAGCCCCATGCAAATAAGCAGCCACACCGGCCGATGTGAGTCCGAACCGTGACGCACGGTCTTCATCCACTTTCACCAGCATTTGAGGCACCCGTTCATCACGGCCAATCTGAATGCTCCCGATGCCATAGATATCCTGTATTCTGCCAAGTGCCAAACGGGCAAGTTCATCAATACGCCCAAGATCTTCGCCAACAATACCCACTGCTATATCAGCATCCACGAGGCTCGTTTGCAGCCCTTCGATCCTGGGGCCTCTCACTCGCTGTTGAACAAATGGCAACCCATGCTCCCGCATCTTCCTGCCAAATTCAGTCACCCATTCCTCGGCATTGTATCCTCTCCTTTCACTGTGCGGCACAAGCTGTGCCACGCCGTCAATCATTCCACCACGAACCGATATCTGACCTCCCCTAAAATAACCGCCAACGGTCATGTACTGCGTATCCACATACGGCATGGAGTCAATGGTTTCCCTGATGATTTCAGCTACTTCATTTGTTGGTTCAATCGATGTTCCCAGTGGTAGTGTGTACCGGAATGTAATGCGTCCGTCATCAACTGAGGGGAGAAACTCGGCACCCATACCCCGTATTAGCCAGATGCTTCCAGCCAGGAATATCAGTGATGTGATAATTAAGAGCCATTTACGATGCAGCGAATAAATGAGCACCGAGTTATAACCGTTCCTGATCCTGTTGAACCCATTGTTAAATTTTCTGAAAATCCAGCTATCCGAAAGGTTTTTTCTGCCTGTTAATTTGAACATCGCCATAAGCGAAGGAACCAGTGTTACCGCAGCAAGAAGCGATGCAATGATTGCAAAAGCAATGGTAAAAATCAGTTCCCGGAAAAGTAGAGCAGCCAGTCCTGTTATAAACAGAAATGGAAGTACGGCCGCTAAATTTGTCATCGTTCCTGCAACAACAGCCGATAAAACTTCCTTAGAGCCGTCTTGTGATGCGGCAAGAGGTTCTTTGCCAAGTTCTTTCTGATGACGATAAATATTTTCGATCATCACGATGGCGTTGTCAATCAGAAGACCAATACCGAGCGCAATACCGCCCAGGCTCATGATATTAAGGGTAAGCCCGACTGTTGTCATAAGTATAAACGTGGCAATGATGGCGATTGGAATCATCAGTGCAATTATAAGAGAGCGTCCTATACTTCCAAGAAACAGCAGAATTACTAACATTGCCAGAATACCACCAAGTATTGCTGCTGTCGAAACCGATTCTAAAGATGATTTAATGAAGAACGAATCATCACGAATTACTTCAATACTAAAATCTGGAGTGATATAACCTGATTCCTGCAACTCGCTGAGTCGTTCCCGGATATTTCCGATAACCTCTGCCGTGTTTGCCTGGGGTTGTTTCATTATAGAGATCTGGACTGATTCTTCACCGTTCAGATATGCAAACAGTCGCTGTTCACGATGACTGTCAGTAACATCAGCAATATCTGAGAGCTGTACGGTTCTGCCTGATTGGCGAACCGGAATCAGAGTGGATGCTACGTCCCTGTAAGACCTATAGCGGGTTTCAGTTCGTGCCATGATATCATATTCGTACGATGTAATGTTACCCACCGATTGATCAATATTACGGCCTTCCAATATGCTGCTCACCTCTTCGATACTGAGCTGATACAATCGCAACCTTTCGGGATCCACCACCACATCAATTTCTCTTATTTTACCACCGCCAAGATCGATTGTGCCCACACCAGGTATGGAAGAAAGTTGTGGCATCAGGCGCTGATCAACCCATTCACGGACTTCAACAGGTGATCGAACAGGTGAAGAGATTGCCAATTCAAAGATAGGGCTCTGAGATGGGTCCATTTTCATGATCCGAGGGGGATCAATTCCATCAGGTAACTCGGTACGGGCGCGTTCAAGCTGTCGGCTGGCATCTTGCAGGGCAATATCGATATCGGTACCGAAATCAAAATACATTTCAATGTAACTGCGCCCTTCAGAGGCCCTTCCATGAATTTCTCTAAGATTTTCGGTAGCCGAAAGGTTCCGCTCAAGAGGCCGTGTAACCTGCTCCTCAATTACTTCCGGTGTCACTCCCGGATAATTAACAACAACACGTATATGGGGAAAATCAATCAAAGGCAACAGGTCAACAGGCAGGCGACCTGCAAACAATATCCCAATTACTATAACCACGGATGTAATGGCAATTGTGCTTACAGGCCTGCGGATTGCCCAGGCTGAGATGCCTGTGTTCTCTTTGCCGGATAACCCTGCTGATTCTTTACCGTAACTTTTCATGATACTTCTCAGTTTCTGAATCCGTGCCTTCTGAAAGTCCCCACAACCCTGACGGCTGAACCATCAGAAAGTCCATCCAGATTTGTTGCTACAATTGTGACACCTGATTCAATTCCGTCTAAAATTTCAGCATATCCATCCCGCTGCACACCCACCAATACCGGGATTTGTATCACATTTTCATCGTCATTTTCCAGCAGAAAAAGGAATCTTTCACCATTACGTTCAACCACAGACTCAGATGGTACACTCACCACCTCCCGTCTCTCATAAGCTGCAAAACGAATACGGGCCAGAAATCCTGGGCGAACCACCGGTTGTTCTTTTTCCCTAATCAGCTCTACTTCCACGGTAAATAGTCCTGAAACCGGGTCCATATTCGGAAAAATCCTGCGAATTGTACCGCTAAATGCATGATCAGGATAGACATCCATCATCACATCAACTTCCATACCCTCTATGAGACCGGCAAGATTCAGCTCCGAAATTCCCGGACGAATCACAAGCAGGCTCATGTCTGTTACCGTAAACATACGTTCATTGACCCCAATATTGTTCCCGGCTTCAGTAAGACGAGCTGTCACAACTCCTGAGATCGGCGCCCTCACCGAACCAAATTCAACAGCCAGTTCGAGTCGTTCAACTTCACTCCTGGCTTGTTCAAGAGACCGTTCTGCAGTCATCAAATCTGCCCGGCTTACGGCACCCGATTCAAATAACGTGAAAGTTCTCTCATAAACATCCTCTGCCTCGTTTAATACAGCCAGGGCACGCCTCAGTTCTGTTTGTTGCAGCCGGATATCAATTTTTGCCATTATATCGCCATTACGTACGATTTCACCTTCTTCAAAATTTACCTCTTCCACAAGACCGGAAATGCGAGAGGCGACATATGATCGTTTATAGGCTACCACTTCAGAAGAGACTGTAAATGCATCAGATAAGTCCCGAAGTTCAGCGACTGCAACAGTAACCGGTGTAACCAGTCTGGTTTCGGAATTCTGATCACCTGCTTCACTACAGCTCACAGAAATAATAACTATCAATAAAAAAAACAGCTTTTTGAGATTGTTAAATATATTCATATCGAAATTTACCATGGTTAGACAAGATCATCAACATCTATATAAAAACATACATATTCTAAGTCCATGAAACCCTCAGATGATATCAGAAATAATCATGTGTTATATAATCTGATCACATAATTAAGTTAGACGAAATAATTTATCAATCGTTTGAACATTACTGCAGAACATTCAGAAGATGAATTTTTGAATGTTTTTTATTGAAATGCTTAGAATTATCACTCTATACCTGTGCTTTTGGTAAAACAATTTTTTTCCATGTTCTTTTTATCCCTTAACATATTCATTCTCCCCAATAATTTTGCTTTTTTCCTGGATGTATGTATGACCAATTTACAACCTCAAAAACTCATACTTCATGAATCATATAAACAATCCGTCTCCGTCAAGAATTATCAGTCTTGTTCCATCACTAACCGAATTGTTATTTGATCTCGGCCTTGGCTATAGGGTTGTGGGGCGTACACGGTTTTGTATCCATCCGGCAGAGAAGGTTGGCGATGTACCCATCATCGGTGGCACAAAAAATCCTCGTATTGATAAAATCCGGGAGCTGCGGCCCGACCTTATCATTGCCAACAAAGAGGAAAACCGGCCCGAAGATGTAATGGAATTGGAGAAAGATTTCAAAGTGATGGTTACTGAGATCAGTACCATTGAAGAGGCCCTGTTTGCCATTCACGACATCGGGTGGGCCTGTGGTGTTCAGGAACAAGCCAAAGAGATGATTCACAACATTCAGCAACAAATGGATGGTGTACCGGATGAAGAACCCCTGTCAGCCGCTTATTTTATTTGGCGCGACCCCTGGATGAGCGTGGGCAGGGATACCTATATCCATTCCGTGATGGATCACTGGAAACTTGAAAATGTTTATGCAGATGAACTGCGCTACCCGAAGACAACCCTTTATGAACTTTCCCTTAAAAAACCCCGGCTCATCCTGCTCAGCAGCGAACCCTATCCGTTTAAAGAAAAAAATATCAAAGAGGTGGGTGATGCGTGCCCCGGCTCGAATATAGTTTTGGTAAACGGTGAATGGTTCAGCTGGTATGGTTCCCGAATGCTTCATGCTTTCCGGCACCTGAATATTTTCCGCCGTGCCATCAGCTGATGAATTGATAAAACTCCCCCCTATCAAGGGGGGCAGGGGGGGGTGTTAAACCGGGATGTGTTGAAGGCAAAAAGGTTGGCTGCGTATAGCAAGATGAGTGAAATCCCCCCGACCCCCTTTAGGAAAGGGGGAGTTTTTTTGCAGGGGTTATGAGTATTGATAAAGAAAACTCCCCCCTATCAAGGGGGGCAGGGGGGGTGTTAAACCGGGATGTGTTGAAGGCAAAAAGGTTGGCTGCGTATAGCAAGATGAGTGAAATCCCCCCGACCCCCTTTAGGAAAGGGGGAGTTTTTGATAAAACCACCCCACTATCAACCATATATCACGAAAACAACCGTTTAAACCAGGCTAATTTTGTGTCATCGTATGGCATATATCGCAAATCGGTATCCGGCCAGAAAGGTTTTTTCAGAATTGATTGTCTCCGGCTGAATGCCTCAAAACTGTATTTGCCATGATAGGAGCCTATACCGCTGTTTCCCGCACCACCAAATGGCAGGGCCGGATTAAATGTATGAAATGGTGCTTCATTAATACATCCACCTCCGAATGGTACTTCATTCATCACTCGTTGCTGTAAATCTTCATCATTGGAAAAAATGTATAGGGCAAGAGGCGCCGGCCTTTTTTGCAGTTCATGAATCACTTCGTTTACATCGTTGTAAGTTATCATCGGAAGAAGCGGACCAAATATTTCATCCTGCATGATCTCATCATCCCAGCTTGCTTTAATTAATGCAGGTTCAATAAACCGGTTCTCACGATTAGATGAACCACCAAAAATGACATCACTGCTTTCAAGTAGTTTGATAAGGCGGTCGAAATGATGATGGTTTATGATTCTTGTATAATTCTCCCCGGGGATAAAATCATCACTAAAAAACTGTTTTAGTGCCACACGGCTTTCTTTCACAAATTTTTTCTCAAGCTTTTCATGAATTAAAATAAAATCCGGGGCTATACATGTTTGTCCGGCATTTGCACATTTCCCAAGCCATACCCGTTTGGCTGTAGTTTCCGGAGGGGCATCTTCATGAATTATTACCGGGCTTTTTCCGCCCAGTTCCAGTGTTACCGGAATCAGTTTTTCGGCGGCGGCTCTCATCACAATTTTTCCAACCCGTGGGCTGCCGGTAAAAAAGAACTTATCGAAAGGTTGCTCCAGTAATTCTGCAGTTTCTTCAGGTCCGCCTTCCACCACTGTTACAACATCGGGTTCAAAATATTTTTTTACGAGTCGGTTCAGTAATTTAGATACCTCGTGTGTAAGCTCTGAAGGTTTTATGACAACCGTATTTCCAGCTGCAAGGGCTCCTGCAAGAGGCAAAAGGGTGAGGTGTACCGGGTAATTCCATGCCCCGATAATCAGCACCGTACCATAGGGTTGTTTATTGATAAAATTTTTGGAAGGAAAAGTCGTCACTGTAGGATTTACCTGATTCGGTTTCATCCATGTGCGAAGATACTTGAGCTGGGTTTCGATTTCCTGTAGTAACAGGAAAATTTCGGTAATGTAGGCCTCACTGTATGGCTTTCCGAAATCACTGTTTAATGCATCAATCAACAGGTGTTCATTTTCAAGAACAAGCTTCTTCAAGGCTTTCAGATGCTTTTTTCTCTTATCATACGAGCGGTTTACACCCTTTAAGAAGGCTTTTTTTTGAAGATCTACAATTTCCGTATGCGTCATGATGATTTGGGTTCTCTTCCGATAAAGGAGTCCATGGATTTATATGCGCCTGTGACGTTACCGGACAGCCAGTCGAAAATCTTTGTTGGCAGGGTTGCCTTAAGCAAAGGGACAAAGTTCACAATAAATGGTGCCCTGATCTCTTTTTTTTGCCGGGTTATTCCTTTTAACATCCGGTTTACAATGTCATCGGTTTTCAGGATGGGTACCATCAGCGGTGCTTTTACCCCGTCAAACATTCCGGTATCGATATAACTCGGAATTACGGCAGTTACACTGATACCGGTTTTCAACATTTCCATTTCAATTCGCAGCGATTCGCTCCATCCCAGCACTGCCCATTTACTGGAAGCATACACGCTTAATCTCGGGATGCCGGTATAGCCGGATGCCGACGCAAGGTTCACAATATGTCCGGATCCGCGATCAATCATCTTCTTCAAAAAAGCCTGTGTAACCAGCATACTTCCTGTAGCATTGATGCGGATGGTTAAATCGATTTCATCCACCGAATGTTCGTGAAACAATTTTCCCGTTACCACGCCCGCACAATTGATGATGATATCCGGTAATAGATTCTGTTTGAAAAGCTTTTCGGATTCCAGATATATACGTTCAGGATCGGAAATGTCAATACCGGCCGTAATTATCCTCGATTGAGTGACATTCGCTGCTTTCATCTCATCAAGAATGTCAGGGTTTCTGTCCCACAGGATAAGAGTGGTTTCGGCAATTTCAGATACTTTTTCGGCAAACCGTTTTCCGATTCCACTGGCGGCACCTGTTATCAGAATAGTTTTTTGATCGTAATAATTCTTTATCATTCTTAAATCTAATGAAAAAAGAATTGGCAGAGAAAACAGAAATAAATCAATTATTAAAGTATAAAAATTGAATTGTTTGCGAGGTTTTACATTTTCAAAAATTTTGCCTGTGATACCTTGAAACGCTTATTATTCACAGATTAACTTTAGAAACTATTTTTACATGAAAAATTATATCAAAGCTCTTTTCATCATTTTAATTTCAATTTCAATTGCCGGCTGCCAGGAAACTGCTACAGTTGATATTGATGAGGCAGCTCAACTCATCACACAACAATCTCTGCTAAGCCATATTGAGATATTGTCATCAGATGAGTTTGAGGGACGCGCACCTGCAAGCCGCGGCGAAGAGTTGACAATTAACTACCTTGTAAATGAACTTGAACAGATAGGAATAGCCCCCGGAATGCCGGATGGCTCGTACATCCAGGAATTCCCATTGCTGGGCCAGCAAGTTGATGGATCTACCGCAAGCTTCACTATTTACAAAAATGGAAACCAGGTCCAAAACCTAAGCTTTGGCTCCGATTTTATGGCCTGGCCTGCAAACGAAGCAGAACAGGTTTCCATCAGTAATGCCGATCTCATCTATGTGGGCTACGGAATCCAGGCTCCGGAATTTGATTGGGACGATTACAAGGATGTGGACGTTTCCGGCAAGGTTCTTGTGTATAAAAACAGTGACCCCTCCCACGATCCGGACATCTTTGAAGGCGATGCCCGCCTTTATTACGGGCGATGGAGTTATAAATTCGAAAAAGCTGAAGAAATGGGTGCACTGGGGGCGATTATCATCCATACCACACCTACAGCGGGTTACGGCTGGTCGGTTGTGGAAAGCAGTTGGGGCCGCGAACGCTTTGCCCTGAAAAGCGGCGATAGTGGAAACGGAACAAAGCCGGAATTTAATGCATGGTTTACTGAAGATAACAGTGCAACCCTTTTTGAGGCCGCCGGACTTGATCTGCATGAGATGCTTGAAGCTGCTGCCGACCGAGATTTTCGTCCCGTACAACTTGATGGCGTAACCCTCAATGTAAGCCTTACAGCAAGTTACAGTGATATGTCATCCCGCAACGTTATTGGGAAGCTTGAAGGGAGGGATCGGGATCTGCAAGATCAGTATCTCATCTTCTCAGCCCATCACGACCACCTCGGTATTGCGCCCGAACCGGTAAACGGAGATTCGATCTTCAACGGTGCATGGGACAATGCATCCGGAACAGCTTCCGTGCTGGAAGTTGCCAAAGCATTAAAGGAAGTTGAAGACCAGCTCCGGCGTTCTGTTCTTTTTATGTTTGTTGGTGCCGAAGAGATGGGACTGCTTGGATCGCTTTACTGGTCACAAAACCCAACGGTTCATCCCGGTAAAGTAACAGCCAACATCAACCTCGACAGTATGCAGATTTTTGGTGAAACCAACGATATTGTACTGGTTGGCTATAACCGTAATACTCTCACGGATGTTTTCCGTACCCATGCAGCAGCTGCCGGACGCGTTGTGGCGCCCGATCCCCAGCCACAACAGGGTTTCTTCTATCGCTCCGATCATTTTTCCTATGCACGGATCGGAATTCCTGCCATTTACCCGAATTATGGTAATGATTATATCGGTAAACCTGAAAACTGGGTCGCGGTTACCGACAGTGTGCGAACCGCCAATTACCATGCGCTATCTGATGAGATCAACGAATACTGGGATATGGCTGGAATGGAAGCGGATGTTCGCCTGATCCTTAAGGCGGCTTTCGATGTTATCAACCGGGATGAAATGATGGAATGGGTACCCGGTGATGAGTTCGAGGCAATACGGCAGCAGTCTCTTGGTGAACTGTAAAACAGTATGAAACTGCCTGTCAAAAGATTTTCCGCCACGAAGGCGCAAAGACACTTTATGATTTGCGATAAACCGAAGAACCGATAGACCGAATGACCGAGTTTTTCTCCTATTCGTAAATAGGTCAATCAGTTCATTGCAAATCAAATGATGAACAACATGTTGGTATTAACGGTGCTCTATGCGCTTAAGAATTAATGAAGGTTGCAAAATTCGTTGTTAAATTACTTCGTGTAACTTTGAGTCTCGTGTCTTGTCCCAAAGGGATCCCTGCGGGAGTGGCAAATAAAGATCATGGTTCAATAATTCAAATTTTGATTTCTAACCGGCCTGATAAATGAAACAAATTTTTTTAAATATCTTCTTTGCCATACTCTTTTTTGGTTTCGCAGAAGATGAAAGTGATAAACCTGCATACCTGCTATACAACAAAGACGGTGATGTGATTGAGTACACTACTCTGCTTGAACAGGCTATGGCAAGCGATCTTATTTTCTTCGGAGAACAACATAACAACGCCATTGCCCACTGGCTCCAGCTTGAACTATCAAGAGATCTTTCAGAAGATTCATCGAGCAATTTGCTTATTGGCATGGAGATGTTCGAAGCCGATCAACAGGTATTGATTGACGAGTATTTTTCCGGCCTCATCAGCCAGCGCAGTTTTGAAAGTGAAGCAAGGCTATGGAATAATTATCAAACAGACTATAAACCCATCGTTGAATTCGCCCGGGAAAATGACCTGAAACTGGTGGCAACAAACATTCCGCGCCGGTATGCATCTTCGGTTTACATGCAGGGCATGGAAGTGTTAGATTCTCTCGATGGCAGGGCAAAATACTGGACAGCACCACTGCCAATAGAGGTTGACCTGGAACTTCCATCCTACAAAAACATTTCGGCAGCGGCCCACGGCCACGGCGGTGATAACCTGATCTATGCACAGGCCGTGAAAGATGCCACCATGGCTCATTTCATTTTGCTGAATATGGGAATCAACGACCGTATGCTTCATCTGAACGGCTCCTACCATTCAAACGATTGGGAAGGAATTGTTTGGTATATTACTGAAGCCGTAAAAGGATATCGCATTATGACCATTAATACGATAACACTGGATGATATAGAGAATGTGGATCCTGATGCTCTGAAATCGGCGGATGTCACCCTAGTGGTACCCTCCAGAATGACGACAACATATTAAATCTTTCGGCATTGCGGGGTGATTATAAAGGATATCATAGCATTCGAATTAATGCCCAATGGAGAATCGTATTCCGATGGCATATAAAGTCTCTCAAGACTGTTCAGGCATAATTACCAAGCCGTATTGTTCCCTGACAATCTTTTTGAAGAACTCACTATTTGATGAAAACCATTTCGCGAACGAACCGATTCAAAAAAAACGTGAAGAAGTTGAAAAAGAGAGTAAAATCTTTCGATGTCTTTAAACAATTTGACAATGTGGAATCTCAAAACTTAGCTTAAAGGATGCCTTCATACGGCATCCGGTGATCTACCGGTATCCCGTAGAATAACATCAAAATAAAAAAATGAACTACACCCAATTTCCATACTCCCGCGGCAGGCGGTTAAGAACCTCTGAAAATATCAGAAGCATGGCAGCCGAACACAGGCTCTCTGTAAAGGATTTTATCGCACCATTGTTTGTGATGGAGGGGACAAAACAAAAAGCAGAGATCCCATCCATGCCCGATTATTACCGGTTTACGCCGGATCTGCTTCTGAAAGAGTTGGAGGAAATTCAACAACTCGGCATTCCATCCGTGCTGCTCTTTGCCAAAGTGCCCGATGAGAAAAAAGATAATGAAGGCACCGAGGCCCTTAACCCGGAAGGCCTGATGCAGCGAACCGTTCGCAGCATCAAAAAAGAATTCCCGGAACTTGTTGTAATGACAGACGTGGCACTCGACCCGTACAGCAACTACGGTCATGACGGTATTGTACGTGACGGACAAATTATCAATGACGAAAGTGCGCAGCTGCTTGCCAAAATGTCGGTGAGTCATGCCGAAGCGGGAGCCGATTTTGTTGCCCCATCCGATATGATGGACGGGCGCATCCTGCTGATCCGGGATGCCCTGGAAAATACCGGATTCCATCATACCGGGATTATGGCATACAGTGCCAAATACGCCTCTTGCTTCTACGGGCCGTTTCGCGATGCACTCGATTCCGCACCCGGTTTCGGTGATAAAAAAACCTATCAGATGGATCCCTCAAATATTGCTGAAGCGGTAAAAGAAGCGGTAACTGACGAACAGGAAGGTGCCGATATCGTTATGGTAAAACCCGGCCTGCCGTACCTTGATGTGGTTCGGGCAGTGAAAGAAGCGGTATCTGTGCCGGTTTCGGTTTACAATGTCTCCGGCGAATATGCCATGATTAAAGCCGCGGCAGAAAAAGGATGGCTGAATGAAGACGATGCAATGATGGAGGTGCTTATTGCGTTTAAACGTGCAGGCGCAGACATAATCGCCAGCTATTTTGCAAAAAATGCGGCACGATTGTTGCAAAGTCTCCCTTTTCCCAAAGGGATCCCTTCGGGGGAAGGGGGAATGAGTAAGCGCGTGTAGCGCGAACTCTGGGGGATGCCCCTTTGAAGGGGGTGAGTGGGCGCGTGCAGTGCGAACTCCAGGATGTCACCCTTTTTCGGAGAAACACCCCCCCGACCCCCCTTTTTAGGGGGGAGTTTTTTAAAAGAATATCAATCAACCAAATAAATAAGTATAAATAAATGAAACGAGTTCTATTATTTCTTGGAACCAACCTTGCGATTATTGTGGTGGCTAGCATCACGATGTCACTTTTGGGTGTTGGTTCTTTCCTGGATGAAACCGGGACCAACCTCAATTTGCAGGCACTGCTGATTTTCTGCTTTATCTTCGGCATGATGGGATCATTTATCTCATTGCTTCTGTCGAAGAAAATTGCCAAGTGGACGATGAAAGTTCACATCATTGAAAAGCCGCGTAATTCCACAGAAGAGTGGCTGTTCAGAACTATTGAAAAGCAATCGAAAGAAGCAGGAATCGGGATGCCCGAAGTGGGAATATTTGAGGCGCAGCAGGCCAACGCTTTTGCCACCGGTGCCAACCGGAACAAGGCCCTTGTAGCCATCAGCAGCGGAATGCTGCAGCGTTTTAACCGCGATGAAATTGAAGCTGTACTGGGCCACGAAGTGGGACACGTGGCAAACGGTGATATGATTACCCTTGCCCTGATCCAGGGTGTGGTGAATACCTTTGTGATGTTCCTCGCCAGAGTCGTTGGTTTTGTGGTAGACCGCGTAGTACTCAGAAATGAACAAGGCCTTGGAATAGGCTATTTTGTCACCACCATTGTGGCCGAAATTATATTGGCAATTCTTGCTTCTACTATCGTATTCTGGTTCTCCAGAAGGCGAGAATTTGTTGCCGACAGGGATGGCGCGCGTCTCGGAAGCCGCCAGGGTATGATTAACGCCCTGCGAAGGCTGAAAGCTGAGATGGGTGTACCAAATCAGCTGCCCGAATCGATGCAGGCATTCGGCATTACCGGCGGCAAACGCAGCGGCCTCAAAGCCCTCTTTATGACACACCCGCCACTCGATGACCGTATCGCGGCACTCCAAAACTTAAGCGATTAATTATTATTTGATATACTTTACGAGAACACCACCCATAAAGGGGCAAAATAACTCCCCCCTAAAAAGGGGGGGTGGGGGGTGTTCCCCCTAAAGAGGCTGTGAAAAAAAACTTAATCAAAGATAATGACCATTCAATATTACCACGAAGTCACAAAGCCACGAGGGTACACGAAGTATAACGAAATCAAAATACTGTCCTTCGTGATTCTTTGTGTCCTCGTGACTTTGTGGCCAAATAGAATGAGTGTTTTAAAGGCTTAAAACGAACAACCCATGCTCTTAAACAAAAGCGAATACCTCTTTAAACAGGCACAGCAATTTATACCCGGCGGAGTGAATTCCCCGGCACGGGCGTTTAAATCGGTCGGTGGCACCCCTGTCTTTTTTAAAAAGGCGAAAGGTTCTCTTATTACCGATGAAGATGGCAACGAGTTTATCGACTATGTAGGATCATGGGGGCCGATGATACTCGGCCATGCATATCCTGCTGTGGTTAAAGCCGTTCAGGATGCTTCCTTCAACTCTACCTCGTTTGGTGCACCCACCGAACTGGAAATCAAAATGGCCAGGTTGGTACAGCAAATGGTGCCCAATGTGGAGAGGGTTCGCATGGTGAATTCCGGTACCGAAGCGTGCATGAGTGCCATTCGCGTGGCGCGTGGATATAACGGGAAAGAGAAAATCATCAAATTTGAAGGGAACTATCATGGTCATGCCGATTCGTTTCTGATAAAAGCAGGCAGCGGTGCGCTTACGCTTGGCAAGCCGAGCAGCCCCGGTGTGACCAAAGGGACGGCTAAAGACACTCTCAACGCCGATTACAATGATCTCGAAAGTGTTGAGAAACTACTTAAAAAAAACAAAGGGAAAGTCGCGGCTATCATCCTGGAGCCGGTTGTTGGCAATATGGGCTGCATACCGCCGGAACCCGGGTTTTTGGAGGGGCTGCGAAAATTGTGCGATGAACACGAAGCCGTTCTCATATTTGATGAGGTGATGACGGGATTCCGTCTTGCACGAGGCGGCGCCCAGGAGCGGTTTGATGTATGGGCCGACCTGGTCACATTCGGAAAAATCATTGGTGGCGGGCTGCCGGTAGGCGCTTTTGGCGGCAAAAAAGAGATCATGGATGTAATCGCGCCGGTCGGGCCGGTGTACCAGGCGGGCACGCTTTCCGGAAATCCGCTGGCGATGAGTGCCGGGCTGGCTCAGCTTTCCACACTGGAAAACCACCCAGAACTATACGTTGACCTCGAGGAAAAATCAGATTATCTGGCAAAAGGGCTGCGAAATGCATTGGACCAACACGGAATTGATTATCACATGAACCGCGAAGGTTCCATGATCAGTGTTTTCTTTACCAAAGAAAAAGTAACAAACTTCAAAACAGCCAATACAACAGACCAGGAGTTTTTCAAAATCTTCTTCCACGAGATGCTGAAACGCGGCATCTACCTGCCGCCATCGCCATTCGAAAGCTGGTTTTTAGCCACCACTCTCACCACCGCCATGCTCGACAAAACCGTGGAAGCTGCGG
>RECI01000016.1 GCA_007694095.1 Balneolaceae bacterium
GAGGAGCAAAAGAAAATCAGAGAACAGAACCTGGAGAAGAAAAAAGATCTCCTGAAACAATTGAAACAAATTATTGATGAAAAAAAGTGGACTCTGACCCGTGAAATTTCAAAAATCAGAAACCGCTGGGATCAGATCAGGATGCTCCCGGCCGGAGAACAGGAAAAACTGGATGCGGCTTTCAACGAGTACCTGAAAATCTTTGATGACCATAAAGTAGAACGGCTTGTAAAACAGAAACAGCAGGAAGAAGACAACCTCACCATAAAACTGGTGATTCTCGAGAAGATGGAGAAATTCTTCGGAACTGTTGACGAAAAATCAGACTGGAAAGAGCTGGATAAAAAGCTTGCAGAATTTGTTCGTCAATTCAGGAAAATAGGCCGAATACCAGCTGAAAAGAACCAGGAAACCTGGGACAGGTTCCACGCCGCACAGGATCAATTTCACGCCATGCGGTTCAAGTTCGATAAAAAATACCGGCAGGATATCGAAAAATATTTATCTAAAAAGAAAAAACTGATAGATGAGGCGGAAGCACTTATTGATGCTGACGATTTGCCCAAAGCAGCCCGCAAGGTAAATAAACTGCACCGCCAGTGGAAAAAAACCGGGAATCTGCCCCAAAAAGACGAGAATGAACTATGGGACCGTTTTAAGGCTGCAACAGATGCTTTTAACGAGAAAAAGAGTGACAATCTTGAACTCCTGAAAGATCAGGAAGACGAAAACTATGAGAAAAAAATAGCCCTGATCAAACAGGCTGAAGAGCTGAAAGATTCGGAAGAGTGGGAGGAGACGCACAAAGAATTTCAGCGCCTGATGGATACGTGGAAAGCCATCGGGCCGGTACCACGCAGAAAATCCGGTAAAATCTGGAAAAACTTTAAGGGCGCTATGGATCATTTTTATAACAGGCGCAGGGAATTTTTCAAAGAGGTAAAAGAAGAAAGAAAAGACAACCTGAAGGAAAAAGAAGACATTTTAGATCAGCTAAAGCAGCTTAAATCACACGAAAATCCCATCGAAGCTCTTGAAATTGCCAAACCACTTCAGGCAGAGTTTAAAAAAGCGGGTTATGTGCCCATTAAACACAAAAACCGCCTGTGGAGGGAATATCGTGAAATATGCGACGTAATCTACGAGCGTTTCAGAGCCACGAAATCTGCCGTACACATTGTGGGCAAAGGAAATGTTGAACATTATACAACTGAGGACCTTACCCAGATTAAACGAAAACAGGACATGGCAGATAAACTCCGTAAAGAAGTTGGCAAACTGAGTAATGAATTGATCCAGATGAAAGAGTCGCTAAGCTATTTCAAACCATCTGGCAAGGGAAGCTCAGTACTTGATGAGGTAAGAAGCCGAATAGATAATGCCGAAGAGGATCTCAACAAAAAAGAAGAGAAACTGCAAAAACTTGAAATTGAAATCGATAAGATTAAACGGGATTCCTGAGTATAATTCCAGATTGACCTGAAAGACTTTACTCCAAACCGGCTTTGTTATGAACTGGTGTTCAGAGAAAATACCTTACCCCTATTCCACCATTCACACCAAAACTTGTTGATGGTATAAGGTCCATTGTTGGAGCAACTTCAAAGAACATGGTTAATCTTGTAGAAGGAAAAATGTATTGAAGCCCGACAGGAATCCGGGCACCAAATTTAGGATCATCACGCAAAAGAGCCCTCGCCCCGATTCCATAAAAGAAATAAAGAGTGCCGCTATCTACATCAAGATTGTTGTGAACCAGGTAAGAAGAGTGTAGATGAACCGACTCATTACGCCCGAAAGACCAGGCAACCGCGGCATCAATCGCTGTAGAACCTGATTGCCAAAATTTTAAACTGATTCCGGTTGGTTCACCAAGAATTATACCAATTTCGGTATTTCCGGGCCTGTTCTGTGCTTCAACATTCGAAAACAGAACCAATAAACCGGATATAATGAATAATGAGATAAATAGTTTCTTCATAAATACTGCTGTGATAAATTCTTTTTAATAAAATGGTCATTGAAATGTCAATTGTACTGTTTTTTTACATTTTATATGGAAAATTGTTTCATCTTTATACAGACGAAAAAGAAAAACGGATTTCAATAGCATAAAAAATATCATCAAAATAACCTCTTTGTGAATACTAAAAAACTGCTTCTGATATTTGTTAAAAATGCAATCAACGGCCATGTGAAAACAAGGCTTGCGGCAGATTTGGGTGATAAAAGAGCACTTGGGATATACCGCAAGATGCTTCTTCAAACCCTTTCAGAAGCTGCAGAAGCTGATGCATCAAAAGAGGTTTGGTATTCATCCTTTATTGAAAAAAAAGGTAATGTGAATGAAAAACTGTTTCATAAAAAATTGCAGCAAGGTGAAAACCTTGGCGAAAGAATGAAGTTTGCATTCAATAACGCTTTTAAAAACGGGTATAAAAAAGTTGTAATTATCGGAAGCGATTGCCCTGAAATTACATCAGATTTATTGAACGATGCATTCCGGTTACTTGAAAGCAAAGATGTGGTAATTGGGCCTTCAGAAGATGGTGGCTACTATTTGCTTGGCAAATCACTGTTTGAACCGTCTCTTTTTGACAGAGTTGAATGGAGCTCCCCAAAAGTGTTGCAACAAACCCTTGAAAAAATTAAAAAAAAATCTCTTTCTGTTGCGTTATTACACCCACTGAATGACATTGATACGATTGAAGACCTGAAAAAAAGCAAATTCTTTAATGAAGGATAAAATTTCTGTAATTATTCCATGCTTAAATGAAGAAGCGGCACTTGCGGAGCAATTGAGGGCGATTCAGGAACATCAGTCGGGAGGCATCGGCGAAATTATCGTTGCAGATGGCGGCAGCAGCGATAATACTTTAGGAGTTGCTGAATCTTTTGGGGCTAAAATTGTGAACTGTAGAAAGGCAGGTCGTGCCATTCAAATGAATGCAGGTGCATATCGTGCAGAAAACGGCATTCTGTACTTTTTACATGCCGACACAATTCCGCCGGCGAATTTTGATTCATCTATTGTTTCTTCAATAAAAAACGGAGTTGTTTCAGGATGCTTCACATTGAAATTTGACTGGCAGCATCCTGCCCTCAATTTTTATGCATGGTTTACTAAACGAAAGTCA
>RECI01000236.1 GCA_007694095.1 Balneolaceae bacterium
CTCACTTTCAATAAATTCGATTCTGCCGGCAATTTCTTCCCATTTATTTAACAGTTCTGCCAGCTCATTTTTGATAAATTCGTACTCGAGTGATATTTCTTTCACTTTTTCAGGTTCGTCATAAAAAGAAGGGTGAGCCATTGCGGATTCGATAGTAGATTTACGTTGTTCTTTTGCCTCAATCTCTGTTTCTATTTCGCTGAGCCGTTTTTTCAGCGGGTTGATTTTTTTTGATATTGCATTTCGTTTTTCCGCTTCTATTCGCCGTTGTTCTTTCCGGCTAACCCCATTTTTCGGCGCATCCACTTTGTTTTCAAACTGATTGGATTCAGCTTCATCCGCTTTTTTGTCAAGGTAGTAGCTTACGTTACCGAGCCAGGTTTTAATCTTGCCGGGCTGTATTTCAAGAGTTTTCGAAACAATGGGATCCAGGAAATCACGGTCGTGAGATACAATCATAAGAGTGCCCGGGAATTGCTGAAGCGCCTGCTGAAGGATCGATTTTGACTGCATATCGAGATGATTTGTCGGCTCATCGAATATGAGAAAATTACCGGGATTAAGCAGCATTTTTGCAAGGGCAAGCCTGCTTTTTTCTCCGCCCGACAGTACTTTTACTTTTTTAAAAACATCATCCCCCACAAAAAGAAAACAGCCAAGGATGGTTCGAAGGCGGGTTTCTGATTCATGTGAACCTGCAAGTTTCAACTCATCAAGGGCCGAATTTTCCGGGTTCAGTTCATCGGCCTGGTGCTGGGCGAAATAACCTGGTGTTACGTTATAACCCAGTTCGCGCTTGCCGCCGGTTATGGGTTCAACCCCGGCTAAAATCCGGATCAGTGTGGACTTTCCCGCACCATTCGGCCCAACTACAGCAATCTTATCACCCCGTTCCACTTCGTAGTCGATACCGTTAAAAACCGTATAGTTACCATATTTTTTTACAAGGCCTGAAAGTTTTAAAACAACCTGACCAGAGCGCTGCGGAGGGGGGAACCGGAATGAGATTTCTTCCTGTGCTTCATCGAACTCAATTTGATCCAGCTTTTCAAGTTGTTTGATGCGGCTCTGAACCTGTTTGGCCTTGGTAGCTTTGTACCGGAAACGCTCAATAAAGCGTTCGGTTTCTTTGATCTGCTTTTGCTGGTTTTCAAACTGTTTCTTCAGAAGATCCTGTTCCTCGGCATATTTCTTTTCATAGAAAGAGTAATTACCGGCATAATCCAGCATGTTGCCGCGGTTTAACGCCAATGTACGGGTAGTTACGGAGTTGAGAAATGCACGATCGTGCGAAACCAGGATCATCGCGCCTTCATACTGTTTTAAAAAATTTTCGATCCATTGCAGCGACTCAATATCCAGATGGTTTGTGGGCTCATCAAGCAAGAGATAAGTAGGGTTCTTCAGCAACAATTTTGCCAGGGCAATACGCATGAGCCAGCCGCCGCTGAACTCGTTTGTGGGTCGGGAAAAATCTGTTTCAAGAAATCCGAGACCTGTGAGGATCCGTTCAATATCAGCCTTAATTGAATACGCTCCTCTATTTTCGAGCTGATGCTGTATATTTCCAAATTCCTCAAGGGTTTCGGAATATTCGCTGGATCCGGGTTCAAGGATTTCCAGTGTTTTGTTTAGTGTTCTGTGTCTCTCTTTAAGCCTGAGAATTTCATCAAAAACCTGTTCGGTTTCAGAAAAAACGGTTAAACCCGGGTGAGGTTCAACTCCATCCTGCGGAAGATAACCCACAGTTGCATCATTGCTCATATTTACCCTGCCTGTATCCTGCTGCTGTTCACCTGCAATAATTTTCAGGAGTGTAGACTTACCGGCGCCATTTGGGCCCACCAGTCCTATTCGTTCGCCGGGATTAATAATTGCGGAAATATCATCGAAAAGCGGACGTTCTCCAAAATGCAGTGTTATACCGTCTAAATGAAGCATGTGTTATCTTTGTTTAAATCAAAACCGTCTTAATAGCCAGGGGATTAAAAATAAAGATCATTTATGAGTTCTGACAGATGAAAGCAGTCCATCCCGGAATATTCATAAAGTTTTCTTTTTTCAATGCGCATTCCTTTTCTATTCTTTAAATTGTTTAACTGTAAAATATAGTTGTATTACCAATCTTAAATATGAAATCTGCATACCGGCTCAGTTTTTTTATCATACTATTGTTTTTATTCATTACCTGTGAGCAAGAACGCCAGCAACCAGTTTATTTGTATACAATGAATAATCCTGCTGATACCGGATCACAGTTCCCCAACCTGTATAAAGATGCCGAGGGCAACATTTTTATGAGCTGGGTGATGTTAATTGATGAAGAGATTGCAGCCATGCAGTACGCAGTTTTTTCTGATGGCCGATGGGGCCCCGCACGCACAGTAAGGGTTGCAACCGATTTTTTTATCAATTGGGCTGATTTTCCGTCTGTTGTGGGTATGGATGGTGAACCAGTAGCTGCCCACTGGCTCAAAAAAATTGAAGGCGGGCCTTATGCATACAACGTTGAAATCGGCTTTCCCGAAAATGATACCCGAAGATGGACAAACATAATCACTCCCCATCTTGATGGCACACCTACAGAACATGGTTTTGTGAGCATCGAACCGCTGTCGAACAACAGGGTTCTGGCCATTTGGCTCGACGGGAGAAATACCGATGGTCGCGGGCATCATGAATATGAAGACATCAGTAAAGCGATGACTCTTCGTTCAGCAGAAATTTCGTCTGCCGGAGAAATTACCAGAAAAAACGAAATCGATGCAGTTGTTTGCGATTGCTGCCAAACCGATCTGGCTGCGGTGGAAGGGGGGTATCTTGCCGTTTACCGCGGCAGAACTGATGATGAAATCCGGGATATCCTGATTTCCCGATATAATATTGAAACCGGTGAATGGAGTGAACCGGTATTTGTACACCAGGATGGATGGCAGATTATGGCCTGCCCGGTAAACGGGCCGAGAATTTCGGTGAATGGCGAAAATGTTGCCATTGCATGGTATACCGAATCGGAGGAGGTACGAAAAGTTTTACTTGCACGCTCTTCGGATAGCGGCAGGACTTTTGGAGATCCGATAATCATTGCAAATGACGAAAACCAAACCCTGGGAAGAACGGATCTGATTTTAACTGATGACGGTTCGGTTTATGTGAGCTGGCTTCAGCAGCGCGGGCAGTTTGGCAATGTAATGATAAGCCATGTTAGGCCGAACGGCAGTATAGGAAACACAATAAATGTAGGCCTTACATCCTCGTCCCGCACCAGCGGATTCCCCAGAATGGAACATGCCGACAAGCATATAATGATTGCCTGGACCCAAACCGAGCCGTTTGTCAGAGTTCGGACTGCGAGGGTGGGGCTTGACCAATTTTAATTAGCTATAAAATGAATTCGAAAACATTTATTTACTTATCACTGTTAAGTATAACAAACCTTTTTTTGGACGTAACATTCGTAAGTGCACAAACTGACCGCGACCAGTATCGTCAGCAGGCTATTGAAATCCTGGAAAGTGTACCATTGTTTGATGGCCACAACGATGTGCCCTGGCAGTACCGCCACCGGGTGGCGTACAAATTTTCAGAACTCGATTTTTATGATACAACCCATCTTGATCCCCCCATGCATACCGATATTCAGCGCCTGCGCGAAGGACGGGTAGGCGCACAGTGGTGGTCGGTTTATGTGGATGCAAACATTCCGGAATCCGAGGCGGTTAGGCGTACACTTGAACAGATCGACTTTGTACACCGAATGAACGAAAAATATCCGGAACATTTTGAACTTGCTTTGACCGCGGATGATGTGGAAAGTATTTTTTCTGCCGGCAAAATTGCCTCTTTAATGGGAATGGAAGGCGGCCATCAGATTGGCAACTCCCTGGCCGTACTAAGAATGATGTATGAGCTTGGCGTGCGGTATATGACTATTACGCATAATCGTACACTCGACTGGGCCGATGCCGCAGGCGACAATCCGAAACATAATGGACTTACGGAGTTCGGGGAAGAAGTTATCAGGGAGATGAACAGGCTCGGAATGCTTGTAGATCTGTCGCATACTGCACCCAATACCATGAAAGATGCAATTCGTGTTTCAAGGGCTCCGGTGATGTTTTCCCATTCCAATGCGCGCGCGCTGGCAGGTCATCCCCGGAATGTTCCCGATGATGTATTGCTGATGACTAAAGATAACAACGGTATCGTGATGGTGACATTTGTTGAGACATTCACTTCTGAAGATCGCAGAAGGTTTTTTGCCGAACGTGCCGCTTACCAGCGGAAAATGGAATACCTCTATCCCGGTGAACCGGACAGTGTTTCCGGGTATATGACCGCCTGGGATAAAGATCGGCAAGCACCAAAATCAACCCTTGAGCAGGTAGCCGACCATATTGACCACATTCGTGATTTGATCGGAGTTGATCATATTGGAATCGGCGGAGATTATGACGGTATTTCCACACTTCCGCTCGGGCTCGAAGATGTGAGCACCTATCCTGACTTGTTTGCAGAATTGTTGAAACGTGGTTATTCTGCTGAAGATCTTCGTAAAATAGCGGGCCTGAATATGCTTCGCGTGATGCGTGATGCAGAGGAAGTATCACTGCAACTGCGCATGGAGTATGAACCGTCGGAAGTTTTGATTTCGGATTTTGATTGATTCAATTTGATGATATAATGCTGCTGATTTTGCAGACAGCGGCATCTATCAATCTAAGATCCTTCGGTCGCGACAGCCGGTGTTCGCCATCAGGTACCAGGATCAGTTCACTTTTCTGTTCTCCGATCATTTGATGCAACGTTGCTGATTTTTGCCAGGGAACGTCTTTATCTCTTTTACCATGTATAAAGCAAGCAGGGATGTCCAGCTCTAAAGAGTTCCGGTGGAGCAGAAAATGTCTGTGCCCGTCATCAATCAGTTTATTTGTGATTTTAACCGGCTTATCCTGGTAATCACTATTTCTCAGAATATATCCGTTTTCATGTAGCCGGTTTCTTTCTTCATCAGTAATTCTCTCTTCGTATATGGATTTCGTAAAATCAGGTGAGGATGCGATCCCGACAAAACCCCGGATTATATCAGGCCGGGCCAAAGCGGCGAGCAGGGCAATCCAGCCGCCCATGGATGAACCGACTGCCACAACCGGCGCATCTGCAACCTCATCAAGTATAAGGAGCGCATCATTCAGCCAGTCTGAAATTGTACCCTCTTCAAATGTACCATCAGATTCGCCATGACCCCGGTAATCGAACCTGATATACGACTGCCCGCGCGCTTTACAGCATTCATTTAGCCATAGGGCTTTTGTTCCCTGCATATGAGAAAAAAATCCGGGGAAAAACATCACGGTTGGTTTGTAACCTGCAATGTGATGGTATGCAATAGAATAACCGTCTTTTGATTGAAAGAATGCAGTCATTTAAAATGTCAGAATCGATGGTCTGATTAAGAATTAACAATTTTAATTATGCGACTGACCGGTTTTTTGGGTTGCCACAGAACACACGGAATAACACAGAAGATCACTCTGTATAATTTTGTGACCTGTGTGGAAAAAATTTCATATTGATTTCGAATTCAGGTAGCCCAGGTGCGCCCGCCTACATCTTCCAGGTTTTCACAGCCGGAATAGATGCCCGGAATCGGATCGTAATTGAGCACCTGTGTAGCACCGATTTCGGATGTAAAAAAACCAAGCAGGGTGTATTGTTTGAAGAGCCGGAAAAAGCCGGTATGTTCACCATCAGCAATCAGTTCTGTGATAAAGTCATTTTGTTCATTAAACGAGAGAGTGGTAAAAGCCTGGCTTTGTAAGTGATCAATGCCACTCAGAAGGAATTCTTTCTCTTCAGGTGAAAGGAACCCAAGAGCCAGGCTATCTATAAATCGTTCAACCTGCGCATCTTTGGCTCCCGGGGTTGAGGTTGCGGGGAGAATTACTTCTGCAAGATCTGCAGCAACGGCCAGCTGATTACGATTCAATGCCTGGGGCGACCAGTCTGTTGATTGGTCGGCTGAACAGCCGGACATTACTGCTGAAATCAGTGTGCCACTTAATGCACAGCCCATGATCATCGTAGTTCGTTTGATAGCTTCCCTTCTGTCAATTTTTTCCATAGCCGGCCTCAGAGATTTCCTTTATTTAGTTCATTAAAAGCATAATCACAAGCCCGCGCAGTAAGTGCCATGTAGGTTAGTGATGGGTTGCCCCAGCCATTGGAGGTCATACAAGCACCGTCTGTTACAAAGATATTCGGGATATCATGCATCTGGTTCCATCGATTCAGGACCGATGTTTTTGGATCGTGGCCCATACGGGCGGTTCCCATTTCGTGAATGCTTAGTCCCGGCGGGCTATCGTTGTCGAAGGTGCGTATGTTCCTGAAACCGGAAACTTCAAGCATTTCAGCACTGGATGACACCATTTCTTTGCGCATTTCCATCTCATTTTCACTCCACTGCATGTCCATAACCAGTTTTGGAAGTCCCCAGGGATCAGTATTGGAATAATCTAAATAGACCCTGTTATCATGACGGGGCAGGCATTCGCCAAAAGCGAGAAATGTCATTGTCCAATTTCCGGGTGTGCTGAGATTGTCTTTATACTCCGCGCCAAATTCCAGTGGGCTGCCCTGCCCGGTTCCCTGCCTGCCACCCCATCCATATGTGGAAAATCCCCGTTTATAGCTGTTTCGTTCTGTTGCCTTGTTGATATTTTGAAACTGCGGAACCAGAACATCTACCGGCCTTCTCCCCCTGATATACCTGTCCTGGAAACCGTCGAACACTCCGGATGCACCGATTTCAAAGTGGTTATCCATCAGGTTGTGTCCCAATTCTCCGCTGCTGTTTCCGATACCGTCCGGGAAGCTGTTTTCAACTGAATTCAATAAAATTGCAGTAGAACCAAGCGCCGAGGCACAAAGGAACACGATTTTTGAATAAAAATCGATCACTTCCTTGGTTTCAGCATCTATAATTCGCACTCCGGTTGCTTTACGGGTTTCTTTGTCATAAAGAATTGTATGTACAATGGAGTGAGGTCTCAATGTCATATTTCCAGAGGCTTCTGCGGCCGGCAGGGTGGATGAATTACTGCTGAAATAGGCGCCATATGGGCATCCGCGCCGGCACAGGTTCCTGGCCATACAGCTTCCGCGCCCTCCGTGTGAACGGGTAAGGTTTGCTGTACGGCCGATGGTAAGCTGCCTGTCGGTATAATGCATGGCTAATTGTTCTTTTACATGAAGTTCAACACAGTTCATTTCCCACGGCGGGAGGAAAATACCATCCGGAATTTGTGGAAGGCCGTCCCTGTTACCGCTAACACCAATGAAAGACTCCACATAATCGTACCAGGGTTCCATGTCATTGTAACGTATGGGCCAGTCGATCCCGATTCCGTCTCTTTCATAAACGGCAAAATCGGTATCTCCCCGGCGGTACGCCCATCGGCCCCAGGTGAGTGACCGTCCACCGACCTGGTATCCGCGTGTCCATAAAAATGGTTTTTCCTGGATATAGGGGTTATCATTATCCTTGACAAAAAAGTGTTTTGTATCCTGTGTAACCGCGTAGGCCGTTCTGCTTTGAATGGGGTAAATCTCAGCTCTTTCCTTGTATGTGAGCCTGTTTCCGTATGGGAGCTCCCAGGGATGTTTGAACATGGTAGGATAATCATCGATGTGGCGAACCATTCTGCCGCGATCCAGTACCAGGGTTTTTAATCCTTTTTCAGTGAGTTCTTTGGCGGCCCATCCGCCGCTGATGCCGGTACCGACTACGATTGCATCAAAGGTGCGCTGCTGCCGCGATTTGAAATTTAGATTCATGGATTGAAGTTGAATTTCACAGATGAAAAATGAGAATATAATCCTTCAAATTAGTAAAGTTTTCAATAGCCGCAAATTGGAAGTAAAACATGTCAGTTTTATTGCCACCCCCGCAAGCGATCCCTGGGGAGATAGCACCAGGACACACCTGTGTGCAGTAGCACTTCGGTGCGCAGACACAAAGCAGCACAACCCGGTTTAATCCTGTTTCTTTAACGGAGTTTGGAACATTCCTTTCACAGTCTGATCTTCTTCATGATCGAACTGGTCAAGTCCCAGTTTAATAGTTTCAGGCTTAGGGTTCAGGCGGAACGTACGGGCTGCACGATCCCAGAAAGAAAAGAGAGAGCTGTAGTTGGAATCGGTCTCCGGCTGCCAGCGTGAGTGGTGTACACGATGCATGTTTGGTGTTACGAATACAATCCGCATAATCCTGTCGTACTTTTCGGGAAATCCTACATTGGCATGATGAAACTGCACCACGGCAAACATCACGATTTCGTATAGAACCAACTCCCAGAGATAGACACCGAACAGTGCAATCAGCGGAATACGAAAAAGTGAGGAGAAGAAGATCTCTCCCAGGTGAAATCGACTGGCAGTTGTAACATCCATTTTATTATCGGAGTGGTGCACACTGTGGAAACGCCAGAAAAAAGGGATTTCATGGTTCATCCGGTGCCAGACATAGGTCCAGAAATCAAGCAGTAAAATTGCTCCTATGGCATGCGACCATGCAGGAAGACCAAAACCATCCTGCAGCCAGTGCATTATGCCAAACCGGGATTCATCGGCCCAGACTGATGCGGCAAACCATAAACCTACAAAAATCAGGCCCACCATAAGTCCATTGATAGCACCGATAAAAAGATTACGGAAAGCATGCCTGCCCCTGTCTTTAAATGAGCCGCTGAAATAAGCATAAAAAGGATGCAGTGATTCCCAAATAAAAAGTAGGATCAGTACAGCGATCAAGACAATAACCTGAGTTTCATGGAGTGATGTGAGTATAGGTTCCACGGTGGGCGGTTTTTGGGTTATTGGTTATTCAGATTATTATGATTTAGCGAAAAATTTCTAAATGCACTCTTTTTCATCTTCGGTACGGACATCAGTCAGTAGTATTTCTCCTTCTTAAAGCCGCTTGAGTGGCTTTTCTGCGGTGATCGGTTCAAGATCATGGTGCAATTTACGAAAGCTTCTCATTAACTTTTCAGTTTCGGCATTTAGTGAGAAACCCAGATCTCAAAGGGCTTTCCAAACCTGATAAACCCCCTGGTTTGCACGGGAGATGGAATTGACTATTTTAGTCTTCTATTGATTTCTGGCTAACATTTTCATTAAAGTTAAATACACATCAAACCAAAAAAATGGATATTAAAACTTTGATTAAAGGGCTGCACCACGTAACTGCCACGGTGAATGAGGTACAGGAGGATGTTGATTTTTACACCAAACTGATGTGCCTTCGACTGGTAAAAGAGACTGTAAATTTCGACAATGAAAATGTATATCATTTTTATTACGGGAATGAGATTGGGTCTCCATCCACCATTTTTACCACGTTTCCGTATAAAGGCCAGGGAGTCAGGGATGGGGTGATTGGTACCGGACAGGTGTACGAAACGGTATTTTCGGTACCGGATGGAGCACTGCAATTTTGGACAAAACGACTTAAAACCCAAGGCATTGACGCACGGATTGAAAATCGATTCGGACGTAATTTCCTGATTTTTGATGACCCATCCGGACTGAAGCTTTCGATTGTGGAGGATGATGCCGATAAACGCGAGCCGGTATGGTCAACCGGCGAAATTGCCAGGGAAAATGCCATTATAGGCATTCACAGCGTGGTACTTGCAGTTGAGGATACCCTCGAAACCATGAGATTTCTTAACGATTTCGGGTATGATATCATCAAATCTGACGATAAGTACTCACTTTTTGAAACGGTCGAAAAAGGGGCGGGCAACTCACTGATACTGCTCGACGGAAGTGGCCTGCCGAAGGGTATCAACGGGTTGGGGACGGTACACCATGTAGCCCACAGGGTTGATACTATTGAAGATTCGCTCAAAATAAAGGCGTATCTGGAAGATGTGTACGGGATCAGCGTAACAGAGGTGAAAGACAGGAAATACTTCAGGTCGATTTATTTCCGGGTTCCTGGCAACGTCTTATTCGAAATAGCTACATCGGGTCCCGGTTTCCTGGTGGATGAATTGAAGGATGAACTGGGTTCATCACTCAAACTACCCGACTGGCAGGAAGTACGGCGCGATCAAATCCAAAAGGATTTGGTGCCGTTTGACCGTTAAACTGATTAGCCTCGCCCCCTTTGCCACTCGTTATTCGGCTCTTCGGTCTTTCGATTGTTCACCTTTTGATTTGCGAAAAACCGAATCACCGAATCACCGATTGACCGATCTTGATTAGACCGCCGAAACCCATCTGCAGCAGTTGGGAGTTATTACGTATAATCAGTTTTTTCCTGCAAAATTATCACGAAAAATTGCGGCTTTTTCTCATCCGGGGTTTCGTTTTTGGCCGGCCGGAGCTGCTACTTTTGGAGTAATTTTTTTTCGAGCCGTAATTCCGGCCATTTGCTGATTTTTGATGTATCGGTTTTTCCGGTTCCGCCGGATTATGATCAACCAACGGGTATTGGTGATCATTGATGACCGGTACTTTTTTTCCTATCAGTTTTTCAATATCACGCCAGTAGGCTTTTTCCTGCGCATCACATAAGGAAATGGCTGTACCATCAGAGCCAGCCCTTCCGGTTCGGCCAATCCTGTGGACATAGGTTTCAGGAACATTCGGAATCTCGTAATTGATCACATATTGGAGTTCATCCACATCAATACCCCGGGCTGCGATATCCGTTGCTACCAGCACACGTATAGTTTGCTCCTTGAAGTTACTGAGCGCCCGTTGGCGGGCTACCTGTGATTTATTTCCGTGAATAGCCTCAGCTTCGATCTTACTGTTGTTGAGCAGTTTCACAACCTTATTAGCCCCGTGTTTGGTACGGGTAAACACAAGCGCCGATTTGATTCCCGCATCCTGCAAAATATTCAGCAGCAGGTTATTTTTGTTACCTTTGTCCACGTAATAGATTTCCTGTGATATCGCTTCAACTGTAGGAGATTCGGGTGTAACTTCAATTTTAACCGGGTTATGAAGTATGGAATTCGACAGTTTCACAATTTCCTGTGGCATGGTGGCTGAAAAGAAAAGGGTCTGCCGTTTTTTAGGCAGTGCAGCCAACAGTTTTTTAACGTCATGTATAAAGCCCATATCGAGCATACGGTCGGCTTCATCCAGAACAAAAATTTCTACATGCGCAAGTGATATAAACCCCTGGTTCATCAGGTCGAGAAGACGGCCGGGCGTTGCTGTGAGTATATCCACACCTTGTTTTAATTCCTTAACCTGGCTGGACTGACCAACCCCGCCATAAACTACAGAGCTTTTTAAGTCTGTATATCGGCCATAATTTTGAAAACTTTCGTCAATTTGGATCGCCAGTTCACGTGTTGGAGTTAAAATCAGGCTTCTTATTTTCTTTTTGTGCCCGCCTGTAACTGTTATACCAAGGTTTTGTAAGATAGGGATTGCAAATGCGGCTGTTTTGCCGGTGCCTGTCTGGGCGCATCCTAATAAATCAGTTCCGTTAAGGACGACAGGGATGGCTTGTGATTGAATTGGGGTTGGGTGGGTGTATCCTTCTTTTTTTAATGATCTGAGGATAGGATCAGTTAGATTCAAAAAATGAAATGACATATATATTATAAAAATGAAAAAGCCCGATCATAAAGCCGGGCTTAAATAAAGTACCCTAAGATAGGGAATATATCTGTGAACTCTTAATCGTACTATATTCTCATGATGGATAGTGCCGTTTCATCGGTAAAATTGCAAGGGGGTCGTCTGATGAGTCGAACAGATGAACAGATGAACAGACGAACAGACGAACAGACAAACCGATAAACTGAGAAAGTATTTTTAGTTCTATTTTGTAACAATGTTAGACATGAAAACCGGAAATATGGGCTATTTTTTTACAGATTTTGACCTGTCAATTGGTGAGATTTAGCCATGTGCTTTAATAATTTAAAAAAACCGTAACACTGCCATGTACAAACAAAACCGGATCATACTGCTGCTTTTATTTATTTTCTTCTCAACAACGGCCCTATTTGCTCAAGTCACCACCAATGATCCTTTCCCTAATCCCATAGATACCACGGCAGGCCTTGTAGTGGTGGATGTGGCTGAGTTCGCTGTCCTGCCCGGTTATGGCCACTTTTATACTTTCACTGATGTTGTTGACGATGGATCGCCTGTGGATTTTCATCCCGGCGGTGGCAACCTGACACACCATACCGTGATCCACGAATGGCGGGCGAACAACCCCAGAACAGAAACGTATATTGGTGACGCACCCCGCGAACTGATGCGCTTTCAACAGCCGTTTGGAAACCACAATGCAGGCCAGCTGGCTTTTTACCCATTAGCTGGACCGGGCGATGATGAGTACGGCCTTCTCTACATCGGTTCAGCCGATGGCGGCAGCGGGGGGGATCCCCTGAACCTTTCGCTGAACCTGGGATCACCGTTCGGCAAGATATTGCGCATTGATCCACTCGGCTCAAACAGCACCAACCGGCAGTATAGTATACCGGATAGTATCTCGTCCATGCGCAATCCCGACCCAACACTTTCAGATCCAGTGGGTGCACCGGGGGGTCGGCATCTTCGACTGACAGGTTTTTAAGCCGACCTTTAATACTTGGTGTTACACCAGCCCATCCATAAGGAGCTTTTTAATATCACAAATAGCTGAATTAAGTATTTCACATAACATAAGCTCTACTAGTGCTTAGATGTGTTTTATTTACGTAATCTTGAGTCAAAGTAGAATTTCTTTTGACTAATAATTTTTACTTTTTTGTAGTCTTTATGTTGACAGTTAAGAATAATGTTATTTGCTGAATGAACAATACTGCTGGGAACTTTCAAGGCAATTGTATTTTTTTCGTCTATCCATCTTTGACCAATTTCTGAAAGAATTGTTGGAGCTGGAAACTGATGCCAATTGGGTGGCAAATGAGCTGTTGTTAATTCTGTAATTGAATCATCTGGTATTTCAATTGTTAGAATATCTAATTCAGGGGTAATCATTGGTGGAATATGAACAATGTTTTCGAGCAAAGCTATTTCTTTACTTTCCCCGGTATACAAAACAGGAGTTTCTTTTTTGTTCCACCTGCCAGGATAAAGAGAAGCGCCGGTACCACTAATATCGCTGGCTCTTTTACTTTTAGTGATACGAAAAACCAACATTAGTATTAACTGTAAACACCATGTTCTATTCTCCCCAACAAATCATGCACCTTGGAAATGCCACCAGGTACTTCAAGCAATTCTTTAGGTTCCAAACCACCAAGAGCTGTATTGGGAAGGTTGAGCCATTTGAAGAATTTTTCTTTGCTTTCGAAAACTTCGGTACCATAGAGAAATAGATCAGCCAGTTCAAAAAGTTGAACTGAGTAATTTCTTTCTAATTTCTTATTCCCTCGAATCCATCTGTAAATAGTAGGCTCTGAAACATTTAATAGCTCAGCAGTAAACCCGCGAGAAATTTTGAAGTGATTTCTAAAATTAACTATAATCTGAGCATCTATACCTTTTGAAGCAATCGTTATGAAATCAAAAGGGCTTTCAATATTTGACCGAATATATTTCTTCCCTAAAATACTAATTAGCTCTTCGTAGTGTTCGGTTGTGGTACTTATTTTTTCTATGCTACCTTCCATTTCATTTGATAATATAATTTATCTTTTGAACGAATTTAATTCCAATCTGTTGTATTTCCAAATTAGTTTTATCTACTATTATATAATTATGCGTGGTAAAGATGTCAAAACTGTAGAGAGTATTTTCTTCAAACGTATGGATGCTTTCATGGTTTCGCGTGATTATAATCCCGTTAAACGTTAAGAATAAGGTAAGTAATGAAAATCAGTCAAATATCAATCTAAATCATGCGAATAAACCGCCTTCACACGGTCACGAAGGTTGAAGCCGCTGCTCATAACTTCACCGTATGCCCCGGCGCTTCGGATTGCAACCAGGTCGCCCCGTTCCAATTCTGGTAACCGGATGCCGCGCTGAAAGGTGTCGGATGATTCACATATTGGCCCTACCACATCGTAGGTTTTTGGCGGCTTGCTGCTGGTAAGCACATCAACCCGGTGGGAAGCCTGGTAGAGGGCGGGACGGATAAGTTCAGTCATACCTGCATCAATAATCGCGAAATCCGTGTTGATACCATCTTTTATAAAAAGTACTTTGGAGATTAGGCTTCCGCACTGTCCCACAATACTTCTCCCCAGTTCAAAATGGACCTGTTGCCCGTCGCGTATTTCGAGATTGCGGTCAAATACTTCAAAGAAGGATTTGAAATCGGGAACGGGTTCCGAGTCAGGATCTTCATAATTGATGCCAAATCCTCCACCGAGATTCACATGTTCCAGCAGGAATCCCTTTTCTTCAAATAGGTTCTGCAGGGAGTTGACACGATTGCAAAGATCAATGAATGGCCGAAGTTCCGTAATCTGAGAGCCGATATGAAAATGAATCCCATTCAGCCGGATATTTTCGAGCCTCGGGATCAGGTCAAAAAGCAGCGGCAGTTTCCCGGGATTGATACCGAATTTGTTTTCGTGCAGGCCGGTTGTGATATACCTGTGCGTGTTTGCTTCCACGTTGGGATTCAGGCGAATGGATACACTGGCCATTTTATTGTTTTCATGTGCAAGCCGGTTTAAAACTTCAAGCTCCTGGATCGATTCGCAGTTAAACGAGTAAATTTCAGTATCAAGGCCGATTCGGATTTCTTCATCTGTTTTCCCGACACCGGCAAAAGCAATCTGTTCGGGACGAAATCCCGCCTTGATGGAGCGCTCAATTTCCCTGCCGCTTACACAGTCGACCCCCAATCCGGCCTCGCGGATGATGTTCAGGATTTCGATATTGAAATTGGCTTTTATCGCAAAATGAACCTGGTACCCTTTGGCAAGCCCGTGTTCTGTTATCCGTGCCAGCGTTTGGCGCAACAAATCCAGGTCGTAATAATAAAATGGGGTGGGTAACTGCCTGAATTTTTCGATCAATTGTGAAGTGAACATCAAAAAGATAAGTTAAAGGATAAAATCCAGACCAAAGATAAATGAATCAATAGAAGTATTCTTAGGAAACTTTGCTTTATC
>RECI01000238.1 GCA_007694095.1 Balneolaceae bacterium
CAGCCAAATATCTAAAAGACTCTATGCTGATATGTTTGTGTAAAAGATACTGGATGCTGGATGCAAGATGCTGGATGCTGGATGCAAGATGCTGGATGCAAGATGCTGGATGGTTTGTCCATCCTATTTCAGTGAATCCACTAACATAGTGATAGATCCGGGTCTGAATTTCATAATTCTTTAAAGAATTAATATTCAATCATTTTAAATCTCATTTACGGGCTCTTGCGTTTACCTGATCTCAAGGTATGGCAGAGAGTAGCTTTCCGGAGAATAATAATCGCTTATATATATTAGCGGTATATCATCAAAAATCTTACCCGGCGGGCAGCCGTCAGACCGATAATCATGCATGGTATCCTTTACCAGGTTCTGTCGGAAATTAAGATTGAGAAGGCCGAACATTTTCATTTTAACACCCGCATTAATCTCATACCTCGACCAAAGTTTAGTACAGGTGGGAAACGTATAACTTGCCCCGAGATAGAATTCCTGGTTCAGATAAGGAACTATGGCTTCGCCAAATGCACTCAGGGTAACCGATGGCAGTGCAATACCGTATTGGCCGCTCACAGTGCCGCCAAATCCTGCAGCATTGCCAACGGCCTGCTCATAGGCAGGATTCCTGATACCACCCTCCAGAAGTGGCGTAAAGTTTGTTCCGTCTACCTGAACACCCATTCCTCCGCTAAAAGAAAATGAGGTTTCAAATTGTGCAGTTCCATCCGCTCCAAGTTCAATTTTATATACAAAAACAGGCCCAATTCTCAGTGTAAACGGCACAACTCCTACCGTGAAAGGGAGAATAATGGCCGGCATCGGTGGAGCCCACGATTCTTCAGCACTCCTTCCTCCTGCAAAAACAAATCTCATATCCAGTTTACCCTCCAAACCGCTGTTGTTGAAACGAAACGATTCCGTTTTATGGTCGGTAATTCGAATTCTTGTATCATTTTCGAATCCTTTCAATGTTAATTCCGACAGCATCGCTCCCGACACGTCACCGGTTTGATACTTCACCAGCAGTGCAATTTTTGCCTCATCCGTCTTGCTGTTTAGTGTCCCTTCAATCGTAAAATCGCCGAATTTGTATTCCCATTTGGTTTGGCCCGAATCATCGTCTTTAGCTGCCACATTCGGAGGCAACATTTTTCCACCATATTCAAGAAAAATTTTTGAGCGATCCATCTGCCTGAAATCAAAATATTGAGAACTCTCTATGATTGCATTTTCAAATGCCTCATTCAGTGCAGCAAATTCAGTTTCTACTATGAGCTGACCACCCGATTCAGAAACCGATGTGATCCTTCTGAGTGCTTTATTCGCCAATAGCATGATTTCACCCTTCTTTAAATCTATACCTCCATCGCTGAGCAGTTCGGCATTGAAGGTATAAACAAAGTTCTCTTCATCAGAATCAATTAACAAAGCAGCAACCACTTCCTCATCCAGTAAAACCGTTTCCCTGCCCAGGTCTGCCTCAAACCCTTCAATTAGCGGCATGTTCTTGCCAGAGTCTGTTGATGAGGCGCACGATACTGCAAAGAGAAGTGCAAAGACCGTGATATAGATTCGTGTGTTCCCGGCAAAAACAGATATGATTTTTCCTTTTAAGGCAGCTGAAACCTGATACTGTTTGAACATCATGAAATTACTTTATGGTTTGTGATTATATGATCTTTCCTTGATCAGTGTAATACACGATTTATGAAGTCAAAATGGCTCAAAGAAAAAATGAAGTGGTAAAAAATTCAACACTGCCCTATTTGACTGTAAATCTCTCTAATAATCTCATTCAGTAAAGTTGAAGACGTGCAAGATTCAATGGAATAGTGAGATTGGAATAAATGATATGTGTTATAATATCATTAATTTAATGATATTATTAAAAAAGAGAAAAGCATTGATGCAATGCACCTGGTTAAAACAAAAAAAGCCTTGCAAACCAGAGACTTGCAAGGCTAATTGTAGCGTGGGAGGGACTTGAACCCTCGACCTCCGGGTTATGAATCCGACGCTCTAACCGGCTGAGCTACCACGCCGTTGTTCATCAAAATTATTTCAGATTTTAAAGATAAGGTTTTTTACACATAATGAAGAAACCGAAAACAATCTTTTTTAGATGCACATCTTCGTGCAATCGAGACTTTGTGGTTTATAGGGGCGCGAAGAAGGCTTTATGGCACAGTATATGTCAGGAGCTTACGTCAGCCGGCAACTGCAGCCGGCAGACGAGAAACATACTCTCTCCCTCTCTCCCTCTCCCAACGCCTGGAGGTCCTTCGGACGCTTCAGGGTTGTATTCCGCATCCCGCACCCCGCACACGAAGAACTGCATTCCGGTAATTCGGTGTACTTTCTTTCTTCAATGGCTTTCCCTTTCCGGCTCAGCGAGCCGGGCTACAGCATCCAGCATCCAGTATCCCGTTATTTTAGGGCAATTCCCTGAAACTGCCAGGTCTAATGAACCCGCATCTGTATAAATTGCTTCTTTATCTTCACTTAATATCGGGGTATTTTGTAAGCTTAATCCAAAACTGATGAAACCATTTAATTGATGGCCAAACGAATTACAAACAGAGCAGACGATTATTCCCAGTGGTATTTAGATGTAGTTAAGGAGGCTAAACTTGCCGACCACTCCCCGGTAAGGGGCTGTATGGTGATTCGCCCCAACGGGTATGCAATCTGGGAAAAAATGAAACAGGCTCTCGATAACATGTTCCGGGAAACTGGCCACGAAAACGCCTATTTCCCCCTTTTTATACCAAAATCGTTTCTCTCGAAGGAGGCGCAGCACGTGGAAGGCTTTGCCAAAGAATGCGCTGTCATCACCCACAGCCGGCTGAAAAGTGTGGACGGTGGCGTTGAAGTTGACCCGGAATCCCGGCTCGATGAAGAACTGATCGTTCGCCCTACCTCCGAAACCATTATCTGGGATGCCTACAGAAACTGGATTCAATCCTATCGCGACCTCCCCATACTGATCAACCAGTGGGCAAATGTGGTGCGCTGGGAAATGCGTACACGGCTGTTCCTTCGAACTATGGAATTTTTGTGGCAGGAAGGCCATACCGCCCACGCAACAGAACTTGACGCAGTGGAAGAAACGCTCAGGATGCTTGAAGTATACCGCACGTTTGCCGAAGAATACATGGCCATGCCGGTTGTAACAGGGGTTAAAACTGAATCAGAACGTTTCGCAGGCGCCATAGACACCTACTGTATCGAATCGCTGATGCAGGACGGTAAAGCCCTGCAAGCCGGGACATCCCACTTTCTCGGCCAGAATTTTGCCAAAGCATTTGATGTAAAATTCCAGGATAAGGATGGTGAACACAAATATGTCTGGGCTACAAGCTGGGGCGTTTCCACAAGGCTGATCGGCGGTCTGATCATGACCCATTCCGACGATAACGGGCTGGTGATTCCCCCCAAACTTGCACCGACACAGGTGGTACTGGTGCCTATCATCAAAAACGATGACCAGATGTCACAGATTCTTCTCTACGCCGAGCCGCTGGTTAGCGAGCTGAAAAAAATGGGTATTTCCGTTAAAGTGGATGATCGTGATAATTTTAAACCGGGATGGAAATTCGCAGAACACGAAGCACAGGGGGTTCCTGTTAGAATCGCGATAGGTCCGCGCGATATGGAAAACGGAAATCTTGAAGTGGCAAGACGCGACATCCTGAAAAAAGAGATCATCCCGCTGGAGGGAGCCAGCCTTTATATTTCGGGGCTGCTCGAAACCATCCAGGCCGATATGTTCGATGCTGCCAAAAAGCGCACTCTCGAAGCAACCCGCCACGTTGATTCCTACGATGAGTTTAAAGAGGTGATTGAAGAGGGGGGATTTATCTACGCACACTGGGACGGTACCGCAGAAACAGAAGCCCTGATTAAAGATGAAACTAAAGCCACAATCCGATGTATACCGCTAAATGGTGACAAAACACCTGGAAAATGCATGGTAACCGGTAAACCATCACCCCAAAAAGTACTCTTAGCCCGGTCGTACTGAATCCATGGCCGCATATCCCAAATATCCGAAATCTTGCCGTCTCAATAGTGTTGATGAAACACGCGGGCTGGATCATTCAACGATTCACAATTTTGGAATAGACGGTTTTACCCTGATGGAGATTGCAGGCAGCGGTGCGGCATCCGGAATACGCAAGCTGGAAGGCAATGAAAAATCGGGCCTCTACCTGTGTGGAAAAGGGAACAACGCTGGTGATGCCCTTGTAGTTGCACGTTACCTCAACGACAATGCCGGGCATAAGGCCGATGTTTGTTTCCTTTTTGGAGACGGGGATTTGTCCCCCGATACAGCACACAACCTGGACCTTCTCAAGACCCTCAACGTTCATGGCGCTGATATCAGGTTCATTGAAAGTTTCCCCGAAAACAGCGTTGGTTCGTACGATTATATCGTTGATGGAATCCTGGGTACCGGAATAAACAGTGATTTAAAGAATCCACTTCCCGGCATCATCCGGGCGGTAAATGAATCCGGTTCCAATGTTTATGCAATGGATGTACCCACAGGTTTAAATGCCGACACTGGTGAAATATATAATGCCTGCATTTTAGCGGGGCACACGTTTACATTCGGGACAAACAAAACAGGATTTTACCTTGGTCAATCTTCAGAATTCACCGGCACGGTACACTTTATTGAACTTCCATTTCCCGGGTACCTGAATACAAGCAGTACTTTTTTACTGAATGAAGATTTGTACAATTCCTATCCCCCGGTCAAACGAAAGGCTAGCCATAAATACAGGGATGGCTGTGTTCATATTATTGCCGGTTCGGAGGGACTCACCGGTGCAGCGATAATGGCGGCCCGGAGTGCCTGGAAAACAGGCGCGGGTTCTGTAATACTATATGCACCCGGAAAATTAATGTCCATCTACGAGCGTACACTCCCGCAAATCATAAAAAAACTTGTGGGAGGCGAACAAGACAGTTACTTCAAACCTGATGATGCAGAACATGTAATAAATTCACTGAAATCCAGGCCCGGCACACTGATTGCCGGTCCCGGTATTGGTACAGAGCCACAGACCGGGGAATTTTTACAGTCTGTACTTTCGGAATTTCACGGCAGTGTTATCCTGGATGCTGATGCACTCTCCTATTGGAGATTACTAACCGGTATTCCTGATCAACAAAAACAAAAATGGCTGATTACTCCCCATATCGGGGAAGCAAATAACTACCTTGATGCCCGTTTTCGCAGTGATTGGGAACGGTTAAGCTGGAGCCGGCAGTTTCAAAAAGAAAACGGCTGCGGTGTTTTGATTAAAGGAAATCCAACCATCTATCATTCTGATAATGTCTCATTTATTACCGATTACGACACTTCCATGTTTGCACGGGCCGGCTTTGGCGATGTTCTTGCCGGAGTGCTTGGAACTTATTCCGATATTACAAATAATATGGATATCGCCTGCGTTATGGCCCTTTATGAAGGTTATCTCGCATATTTAAAACATAATCAAGTTGAACCGTTCGGCCCCGAGCATCTCATATGATAGGCAAATCAATATTTTTTCTTGTCAGAAACCGTAGCCTGATCACGGCACTGCTTATTTTCACTACACTCGCTATCTTAGTCCTAACCATGTTGCCCTCAAATAAACTGGGCGATTCCCAACTCTATGAGTATGATAAGCTCGGCCATTTTGGTCTTTTTTTTGTATGGACGTTCATCTTCGGCCTCTTCAATTTCGCCAGGAAAAATTTCAACAGCCACTTAATTACAATTTTTCTGATCGGTTCTCTATTTGGAATAATGATTGAAATAATGCAGGGTATTCTCCCTTATGGAAGAAGTGCCAGTGTTTATGATGCCCTGGCCGATATTGCTGGAAGCCTTACAGCCACCATTATACTTTTTGGTATAAAACGAAGATACATGGTCAGGTATCGCGAACTGCTGAATAAAAGGCGCCGTCTCTAACCGCAACCCGCTCCAACTCTGCCAGGAGCTCATTCCATTCGAAGTTATCAGGCATAAAAAGCTACTATTTCAGTAATCTTCCATTGGCACCAAAGACACAAGAAAGATGCTTGCGCAATCATGTGTTTGAATTCTGTCACCGGTAGCAGTGGCCACAAGCACCGCGGGCACAAGCAAGATGCTTGCGCCATCGTGATCCAGTATCCAGTATCCAGTATCCAGCATCTGGTTTGCCGCAACCCGCTCCAACTCTGCCAGTCCCGACAAGCCTGTCGGGATGGCAGGTTTTCAGATGATTACACCTAATTGGGTATCTGATTTGATATATACAGTCCAAAAAGGGTTAAAAAAATGGAATTATTTTGCTTCATAATAAATTTATAATATCTAATTGCAACAGAACGTTGGAATGTTAGTTGTAAATCTTTTATACTTCACCATCATTTCACATTAGCCAATACATTAAACTGCATATGATTGAACGAAAAAAACCCGATGCCGACCTGAAAAACTACTACACAGTTTTTTTGGAGCTGGGCTTGCTTATCACACTGGTCATTTTCATCATTGCCGTAAGAATTGACCTTACAAGCCTTGGTCCTGAAGAAATCGTATTAGAAGAACAGGAAATCGTGGAAATGGAAGAAATTATCCAGACACGACAAATTGAAACACCTCCCCCACCCCCGCGTCCGCCGGTACCTGTAGAAGTACCCAACGATGAGATTATTGAAGATATTAATATCGACATTGGTGGTGACCTTGACTTGGGCGGAATACTTAGCCTGCCTCCTCCTCCGCCTCCTCCAGCTGATGAACCAGAAGAAGACTTCTTCATTGTTGTAGAGCAGATGCCTGAACTGATTGGCGGCCTTGGTGAACTGCAAAGGCAAATCAGGTATCCTGAAATGGCACGGCGTGCCGGAATTGAGGGAAGGGTTTACATTCAGTTTATTGTAAACGAAAGAGGCGACGTTGAAAATCCAACTGTAATGCGCGGTATTGGCGGTGGTGCCGATGAAGAAGCACTCCGGGTAGTAAGCCAGGCCAAATTCAGCCCGGGGATGCAGCGTGGTCGCCCTGTACGCGTACAGTACAGCTTACCGATTTTCTTCAGGCTGCAGAACTAGAACTAATAAGGCACAGCCTTATTTATAATCCATCGTACTAATTATTCTTAAAGGCGTGATCTGTAGTTACGCCTTTTTTTGTTCTGCTGAAATGCATCCAGAACATCTTTCAGGTTTTCAAACTGTACCATCTCACGTGCAAAATTCTCCCCTACCCATTTTGCCTCTGTGATTCCTTCGCTTGCCTGTGGCACCGTCCGGTTCGGTTCTGCCGCCAGCATACTGTACCAATACGTGGTTTTTCCGAAATGAATATCGTCCCTGGTATATTCATGATACGTTTTACAAAGAAACGATTCAATTACCGGATCTTTCACTCCTGTCTCCTCTTCCACTTCACGTATAGCACACTCCTCATACCTCTCTCCTTCTTCCATCTTTCCTTTCGGAAGGTCCCAGAAACCCTTTCGTCTGATTAATAAAACTTCCGTTGAAGCATTGCATGGCCTCGCTAATACTCCACCTGCCGCTATTTCTCTGACAATATCATTTTCCTTCTTCATCAGCTCCGGCAGTCCCATCTTTCTTTTTCTCATCAGCGTAATTCAGCCTCAGATTTGTGAGGATTTGCCTCAGGTATGCTGCAAGCTCATTCGGCAGGTTGCCCTCTGTAAACTTTTCGAGCATCACAAGTGTATCAATTGCATACTTGGCCGATTTGAGCTCTCTTTCTGCTTTATCGGTTACAGGATTTTTTATTTTGCCCATCCCCATCATCGCTATTTGTTCGTGCTGTTGCACAAGCATCATAAATAATAATTGTTGTTGCTGATCCGGACTTAATTTTTCGCCATTTGAGAAAGTTTGGTCACTCATATCATTCAAATATTTAGTTTACGTTCGATTTGTATACGCTCAAAAGGTAAAGAGTTCGTATACTTAAAGTCTGAAGTTTAAATTAAAAAACTACCCTGTTTAATGGCAATTATTCATCCTTTTAAAGGCTGGCTCCCTGTTTCTGAAAAAGTGGACGAAGTAGCCTGCGTACCCTATGATGTAATCAATACAGAAGAAGCAACCGTGCTTGCTGAAGGCAAACCCGACAGTTTTCTCCATGTGATAAGACCGGAAATTGACGTTTCTTCAGGCACTTACATTTATGATGATGCTGTATATAACAAAGGAGCTGAGAATCTCAAGCGGCTTTTGACTTCAGGAATCTATACCCAGGACGAAAAAAACGCCATCTATCTCTACCAGCTCGAAACAACATCCCATACACAAACCGGTGTTTTTACATGTGCTTCAGTTCAGGACTATGACAATGATGTTATCCTTAAACATGAACTAACCCGGCCTGATAAAGAGGATGACCGCACCCGGCACATCCTCACACAACAGGCACATGCCGAACCGGTTATGCTAACCTTTCAGGATACCTCAGACATCACATTTCATATCGAAAAACTAACGCTTACCCAGCCTCCCATGATTGAACATATCGGGGAAGGCGGGGTTATCCACCGTATTTGGAGAACCTATGATACGGTAGATTTCGTGGAAGGATTTTCAACTATCCCGAATTTTTATGTGGCTGACGGCCATCATCGCTGCAAAAGCGCATCACGAGTGGCAGAAATTCTACGCAATGAAAGAAACAGTCGCCCCGGCGAAGAGGAGTTTGAATATTTCCCGGTTGTACTTTTCCCGATGGATCAAATGAAAATTATGCCATACAACAGGGTGCTGAAAAATGTATCACCTGAAGCAATTAACCTGCTGATTGAAAAATTTGGTGCTGTTAAAACCGATCAAAAAGAACCGTGGGAGAAAGGCATGGTTTGTTTTTATTATGATGGAATATGGCGCCTGATGAAACTTCCGGAAGCTGCGGATGAAAGCATCGTTTCAGGCCTTGATGTATCGCTGCTTCAGAATCATATCCTTGAACCCCTTTTCGGTATTAAAAACCCAAGGATCGATGAAAATATCAGTTTCGTTGGTGGCATAAGGGGTACAACAGAACTGGAGAAACTGGTAAACAACCGTGTATATGATATTGCTTTCAGTATGTATCCAACAAGCATCAGAGAACTGATTGAGGTATCTGATCATGGCGAACTAATGCCGCCAAAGTCAACCTGGTTTGAGCCAAAAATTAAATCCGGATTAATCGTCCATACGTTTTAAACAAAAAAAAGAGAAATATCACAATATTATCAATCACTTAAAGAGGTATTTATACTATGAAACGAGTTCATAACTTCAGTGCCGGCCCTGCCACACTTCCCCTCGAAGTGCTTGAAAAAGCACAGGCAGAATTGGTTAACTACCGAAATAAAGGCGCCTCCATCTTGGAAATGAGCCACCGGGGGGCTGAGTACACCGAGATCAATGAGCAGGCTGCACAACGACTTAAAGAAATCACCGGGGCAGGCGACGACTGGGAAATACTCTTCCTGCAGGGTGGTGCCAGTACCCAGTTTATGATGGTGCCACAGAATTTTCTTTCACCCGGCCAAACTGCCGATTACATCGATACAGGTTCATGGTCTTCCAAGGCCATTAAAGAGGCACAGTTTTTTGGAAATGTACATGTCTGCTTTTCAGGAAAAGGACAAAACTATTCCAGATTACCCTCTTCTAAAGAACTGATCCATTCCGAAAACCCGGTATACACACATTTTACGAGTAACAATACCATTTTCGGGACACAGTTTTACAACGAACCTGAGGCGAATGGATCCCTCCTGGTATGTGACGCCTCGTCCGACTTTTTATCGCATCCGATAAATATTGATAAATACGGTTTGATTTATGCGGGTGCTCAAAAAAACCTCGGCCCGGCAGGTGTAACCGTGGTAATGATCAGGAAATCCTTCCTGGAAATTCAGAAAAAAGACCCGTTTCCAACCATTTTAAACTATAAAACACACATTGGCACCCTCTTTAATACTCCGCCGGTTTATGCCGTCTATATGGTAAACTACGTTTTGGAATGGATTCAGCAAAAGGGCGGGCTTGAATGGTTCGACCGTTTCAATACTGAAAAAGCATACCTGCTTTACAACGAAATAGATAAAGACGATTTTTATCGCGGTACGGTTGATAAATCTTCCCGGTCTAAAATGAATGTAACATTCAGGCTGCCAACTGAAGAACTTGAAAAAACTTTCCTCACTGAGGCGGCCGCACATAACCTGGTGGCATTAAAAGGACACAGGAGCGTCGGTGGAATTCGCGCCAGCATTTATAATGCGTGTGAAATCGAAAGCGTTAAAGCCCTGGTTAGCTTCATGCAGGATTTTCGTTCCGAAAAGGGTTAATAAAAATCAAATTTCCGGATAGCGTATAGCTCGCTATCCGGATTTTTTTAACGGATTCAAATAGCCGCTCGGAAAATCATATCCCAAATTTTAACACATCACCTCGCTTCTCTCTTTTAGTCTTGAGTTTTTAAATTTTGATATTCTAGAATTTGGTGCTTAAAATCCAAAAATTTGTATAATTGCCAACTGTCATCCTTACCACCGATCAACTTATAAAGGAGCTCCGGTTAACCTTACATAGCCCTTTTAATCTCGAGAGGTCGGGGCTGCCACTATCGCTCCAGCTTTTCATCCCGACACCGCAGGATTGGTACACCAGATTTTTATACCAACGTGTCGGGACTGTCGCTCCGCTCCAGCTTTTTAACTCATCGAAGCTTTCCTGGTCTTCGTTGCACAACTACGTGTAAAACTTCGTAGTGTAAACTTTAGCGAAGTTGCCAGCGCAGATGGGTCACTTTTCACTTTTCACTTTTCACTTTTCACTCTAAATCAGCCCAAAAATAGTCAAGATATGATCCAGGCTGTTTGGCACAAAAAAGAGCAGATATAATATACCCCAAACAGCCCCGGCAATATGTGCTGCATGGTTAACTTTCCCAACGCCTCTCTTCCCTTCAAAAATGCTGTAAGCTAAAAATGCGATCCCAAAAAACCATGCGGGAATGGGGATTGGCAATAAAATGAGGATCAGTTTTTCCGTTGGAAATACGAAAATGTAACTAAAAAGAACACTTTCAACGGCACCGGATGCTCCAATTGTTGCAAAATCAGGATTATCCCTGTGTTTGATAAGTGATGGCAGGGATGAAAATGCGAGGCCGCTAAAGTATAGTCCCAAAAAATGGTATACCCCGAGTACCTGTTCCATTACAATTCCAAAAAAAAAGAGGACAAACATATTTACAAGCAGATGACTGAGGCTTCCATGAATAAAACCCGATGTAATCACTTCATACCACGTCTGTTTGCGTATTGTACGGTACGGACGCAACATTCCCCTATCATAAATTTCCGGCGGCCCATATAAAGCTGCCAAAGAAATAAAAACATTAACTGCAATAAGTAAGAGTGTGAAAGTCATAAGCTGAAAAAAATTCCGTAAAAGATATGCAACTATCTGCAGAAATATGAGTTTACTCCCTCTTCTTTTTTATATTTGAATTCATCATATTCATATACCTGTTACAATATCATACAGATTATAAATTACTCCGATACGTGCCAACAGTAAGCCGATTATCACAATTAGCGGTTTTATTCCTTATTATGGTGTTTCTCTCTTCCTGTGGAATTGTAAAGAGAACCAGCCTCGATGACGACATGCGGATTTTAGATACCGGAATTGCCAGCTGGTACGGGTCTAAATTTCACGGACGCCCCACCGCTAATGGTGAAACATATAACATGAATGACCTTACCGCAGCTCATCGAACCCTTCCCTTTAATACCATGCTGCGTGTCGAAAACCTTGACAACGGCAAGTCGGTAGTTGTTCGAATCAATGATCGCGGCCCATACGTCGGGAACAGGATTATAGACCTGTCAAGAAAATCAGCACGTGAAATAGATATGATTGGCACCGGTACTGCGAGAGTGGCCTTGTACCTGATTCGTGAAGGCGACCGGCCAGTTACCTCTCAAAATGTGAGCAGCATGGAAACGTTTACCGTACAGATTGCATCATTCAACCGTGAACCTGATGCAAAAAGGCAATCAGAGTCAATTCCAGGGTCAAGAGTGGAAAAAGTAACCATCGGTAGCAACATTGTCTACAGGGTTTATTACGGTACCTACCGTAATGTGAATGAAGCCCGTACTGCGAGGGATCGTCTGGCACAGGATGGTATCAACGGTTTTGTGAAACAAATGGAAAATTAAAAACCGTTTTTAAATTACTACAAAAAAGGCCTTGTTTTTCTGAGATTTAATTCAGGCGGCAATACTGGAATTTAATGACCGGGCGATGGAGTGAATAATCAAACTTTTTGGTTCTCTTTATATAATCAAAAATACTGACATGAAAAAAAATATCATCGTTATCGGCAGCGGTTTTGGAGGCCTGGCCACTGCTTCAAGGCTGCTTTCCAGGGGGCATAACGTTTCCATATTCGAAAAAAGAGATAAACCGGGAGGACGTGGATACGTTTATGAAATCAATGGCTTTAAATTTGATGGGGGGCCAACTGTAATCACCGCTCCGTTTATGTTTGATGATATTTTTGCCGCTGCGGGTAAAAAACGTGAAGATTATATTACGTTTGTACCTTGTAACCCGTTTTACAGGATTTTTGATCATCATAAAAAGAGTTTCGATTACAATGATGATCACCAGTTTACCCTGGAAGAAATAAAAAAATGGAATCCAAAAGATGCCGACGGATATGAAAAGTTCCTGGGCACTACCAAAGCCATTTTCGACAAAGGGTTTGTAGAACTGGCCGATAAACCATTCCTCAAATTCAGTGATATGCTTAAGGTGGCGCCTGATCTCATTAAGCTGCAATCTTACAAAACGGTGTATAAATATGTTGCACAGTATATAGAGAATGACTTTTTACGCCGTTGTTTCTCTTTTCATCCTCTGCTTGTGGGCGGTAACCCGTTTGATACCACCTCAATTTACGCGATGATTCACTACCTGGAACGCGAATGGGGAGTGCATTACGCTATGGGCGGTACAGGTGCCATTGTAAACGCAATGGTTAATCTGATTGAAGAACAGGGTGGTAAGGTTCATCTTGAAGCGGAAATTGATGAAATTCTTGTTGAAAACGGGAAGGCAAAAGGAATTCGCCTAAAAAACGGTGAAATACATAAAGCAGATGTGGTTGTTTCCAATGCTGATGTGGCTTTTACATATAAAAACCTGATCAATCCCAAACACCGGAAAAAATATACCGACCGAAAAATTGCGAGAACAAAATACAGTATGTCGCTTTTTGTGATCTATTTTGGCACAAAAAAACGGTATCTGGATTCCGGACTGGCACATCACAATATTATACTTGGCGAGCGCTACAAGGGATTGCTTTCTGATATTTTCCACAAGAAAAAACTATCCGAAGACTTCTCACTCTACCTCCACATGCCAACCATCACCGATCCCTCGATGGCTCCGGATGGCCATGAAGCCTTTTATGTGCTCTCTCCAGTACCTCATCTCGATAGCGGAACCGACTGGAACGAAATGGCACCCAAATACAGGAATGCCATCATGGAATTCCTTGAAGAAAATTACCTGCCGGGCTTACAGGAAAACATTGTAGCCGAACATTATATAGACCCGCTTCATTTTCAGGATACCCTCAACAGCTTTAAGGGTTCCGCTTTTTCAGTGGAACCGATTCTCACACAATCGGCCTGGTTCCGGCCTCACAACAGGAGTGAAGATGTTGAAAACCTCTATTTCGTAGGTGCAGGCACACACCCGGGTGCAGGTTTGCCGGGTGTATTATCCTCCGCAAAAATCGCAGAGAATTTGATTGGAGATGCTTGATTTTGGCTTTAAGCAGATATCCGGAACTTCAGCATACTAAACTTACAAAGAGATGTACCTCTTCTTTGATACGGAAACCACCGGCCTGCCACGAAACTGGAAAGCCCCTTTCAGCGACCTGGATAACTGGCCGCGCCTGGTGCAGCTTGCTTACATTCTCTATGACCAAAATGGCAATCCTCTGAGCGGTGGAGATTTCATAATCAAACCCGATGGGTTTGTCATACCCCACAGCGCAGCAAGGGTGCATGGAATATCAACAGAACAAGCTTTACAGGAAGGGCACCAGCTTAATTCTGTGCTTGAACAATTTCATTCACTTGTAGTACAGGCCGATACGTTGGTGGCCCATAATATGTCGTTTGATGAAAAAATTGTAGGAGCAGAATTCCTTCGAAACCATATGAAAAACAGCCTTGCCTCGAAACCAAAAATCTGCACCATGAAAAGCACTACCAGTTTCTGTGCCATCGATGGCCCTTATGGTTACAAATGGCCAACACTTTCGGAATTGCATTTTAAAATTTTTAAGACCGGTTTTAAAGAGGCGCATAATGCTGCTGTTGACATCAACGTTACTGCAAAATGTTTCTGGGAATTAAAACAGCGTGGTATAATCTAATCGTTCAAATCTACAATTAACGAGAAGTATTCTCTGTGTTTCAATAGGAATGAATGAATGCAACCTTCTTAAAAAATGAAACACACGTTTTTGGCTTGCGGTTGATAATGGCACCAATGGCCTTTTAGTCTTAACCCCATTGATACCCTGATCTTAATCTGGATTATTCACAAAAAAAGTGGTAGAATCACCATTACTAACAATAAACCCAAATTAAGCAATAGACGAAAAAGACTTCCGAAGTCTCTCTTCATTTTACTAAAACTTCGATTTTTTAATATGTAAGGGATTCTTTCACAACTCCGAAAGACTTCGGAAGTCTATCGCTTAATCCGGGATAAAATCGAGTTGGAGAGATTCTTTAACATGATTTAATTTTAGTTTTTGATTTCTGATTGCACTCTTGTAAAAACAATATTTAGTTACGAATCCAGGATTGCCAGAATCGTTCTAACTCTTCTGTTGTAGTGTGTTTACCGGAAGATATCATTACCCTGTGCCTGAATATGAGTGATTCCCCGG
>RECI01000239.1 GCA_007694095.1 Balneolaceae bacterium
GAACAAAGAACATCCCTTCCGAAACTTTCTACCCTGCTATCAGGGCAAATCGTTTTTGCGGCAGACTTTCAATATAAGAATATCACAAATCAAATGTCAAGATACTCTATACAAAATTTTTAAAAAATATGAGGAGCCTACTTCTCGGTCTCTTTATCCGAATCTGTTTTCTTTATTTCCTCAGAATCATCAGAAGCACTTTCAGCTTCTGCACTGGTATCTTCTGTTTGTTTAACAGCTCCCTCTTCAGTCGACTCTTCTGTGCCGGTTTCGGCAACGGCCTCTTTGGTTTCTTCCATTACTTCAGCAGATGGTGCTTCCACATCTTTTTTGTCATCACCGATCGGCTTTTCAGTCTTGGGTTTTTCGGATTTAGGTTTTTCAGCCTTTTCCTCTTCTGCAGTAACCGGCTTACTCGTTTTTCCAGCTCTCCTTGTTCGTTTTTTCTTCGCAGATTTAAGTTCCGGTGCAACATCATTGAAATCAACCAGTTCAATAACAGCCATTTCAGCTGAATCACCCAGGCGGAAACCAAGTTTCAGCACACGAGTGTAACCGCCCGGCCTGTCTGCTGCAGCAGGTCCTACAGTTTCAAAAAGTTCCGTAACAGCATATTTATCCTGTAGAAAAGAAAAAGCTTTTCGCCTGTTATGTGTAGTGTCAACTTTTGCTGTAGTAATAAGAGGTTCTATAAATGTTCGAAGCTCTTTGGCTTTCGGCAAGGTAGTCTCAATTCTGTGTTCTTTAATGAGTGCTGTACTTAAAGCCTTCAACGTTGCTTTCCTGTGAGACGCAGTTCTGCCGAGTTTTCTTCCTTTTACACGATGACGCATAACAATTTCCTATTATTTATCGATGTATTTAGATACATCCATTCCAAATTCAAGATTTTTCTCTTCGATAACTTCGATGAGTTCGGATAGTGATTTTTTACCAAAATTTCTGAATTTTAGTAAATCCTGTTCATCCCGTGAAACAAGCTCAGCAATGGTATTGATGTTTGCCGATTTCAGACAGTTATATGCACGAACACTCAGGTTAAGGTCTTCAATGCTGGTCTTAAGAAGATTTGCAACACGCTGTTTTTCAGCATCTACCTCCTCTTCTTCCTGTGTAAACGGTTCTTCAATTTTTTCGGTAATAAATTTCTCAATATGCTCTTTAAGAATTTTACCTGAGATCGTTAACGCTTCCTTAGCATTAAGTGAACCATCCGTGGTAACATTCATAACAAGTTTTTCATAGTCTGTTCTCTGACCAACACGCACATTTTCCACTTCAAATTGTACTGACTTGATTGGTGTAAAAATTGCATCTATCGGTAAAAGACTGATCTCATCTTCAAAATCCGGTGCTGTTTCCTCTGCTGGCAGATACCCACGACCACGACCGATTCGGAATTCCATTTCCAGTGTTACATCTTCCGACAGTGTGGCGATGATATGATCCGGGTTCAGAACATCAAAATCTGCTGTTGCATCACCAATATCACCTGCAGTTAAATTACCAGGGCCTTTCTTTGTAAGATTGATAATGCCACCACTTTGCTCAACCTGCTTAAACCGAACCTGCTTCAGGTTGAGTATGATCTCATAAACATCTTCTTTCACACCATCAATGCTGGAGTATTCATGGTCCACGCCATTTATTCTTACAGCGATTATGGCCAGGCCTGGCAATGAAGACAGAAGCACTCTTCTGAATGAATTACCAATAGTAACACCAAATCCTCGTTCAAGCGGTTGCAAAATAAATGTTCCGAAATTATCAGAATCTTCTGCAACTTCTAAGATTTCAGGCATTTGTAAACTATAATTATTCATAGCTCTCGAATTATCTGTGTAAAACTGATTAATATTATTTTGAATAAAGTTCGATAATCAACTGTACGTTGATATTTTCAGGAATCTCTTCCATTGAAGGCAGGTGTAAAAACTTTCCTGTCTTGAATTTTTTATCCGTTTCAATCCACTTATACTTGTTGGTTGAGTAGGAATCAAGTGAGCTGTTGACCAACTCAAGGTTTTTTGATTTTGGCCTGATACTAACTACATCACCCGGTTTAACCTGGTAAGAAGGAATATTCACTACCTGACCATTCACCACTACATGCCTGTGAGAAGTTAACTGCCTTGCCTGCCTCCTGGTTCTTGCAAATCCCATTCTGAATACAACATTATCCAGTCTCGATTCGAGGAGCTGCAAAAATACCTCACCGGTAACGCCCTCTTGCCTTGTCGCCTTTTCATACAAATTCCGGAATTGCTTTTCCAGCAAACCATATGTGTATTTGGCTTTTTGCTTCTCATCAAGCTGTATTGCATATTCTGATTTCCTGGTGAATCTGCTGCGTCCATGCTGACCAGGGCCATATGGTTTCCTTTCAAGTGCAGTGCTAGGCCCAAAAATGGGCTCTTTAAACCTGCGGGCGATTTTTTGTTTTGGTCCTCTGTAACGTGCCATTTACATTCAAATATTTTAGTTATACTCTTCTTCTTTTAGGCGGCCGGCAACCATTATGCGGTATCGGTGTCCTGTCTTTAATAGACACAACCTCGAGTCCGCTGGTAGCTAATGCCCGCACAGCTGCTTCACGGCCCGAGCCTGGGCCTTTTACAAATACTTCAACTTTTCTCAGTCCCATATCATAGGCTGCTTTTGCGGCTGTCTCAGCACTTAACTGGGCTGCATATGGTGTGTTTTTCCGTGAACCTTTAAAACCCTCTTTGCCAGATGATGACCAGGATAATACATTTCCGTTAGCATCGGTTACACTTACCAAAACGTTATTAAATGATGCTTTAATAAAAGCCATTCCATTCGGATCACCTACCTGCTTTTTTCTTTTCTTCTTTGCAGCTGATTTATCAGAGGATTTTCTTTGTTTCTTTGCCATTTATTCTATGGATATTATGCGTTAACTATTTAGGTGCCTTTTTCTTACCGGCAACAGTTCTTCTCTTGCCTTTCCTTGTACGGGCATTGGTTTGAGTACGCTGACCCCTTACCGGCAACCCTTTTCTGTGCCTTACACCACGATAACTGCCTATCTCAATCAACCGTCTGATATTAGAATTGATCTCGGTACGGAGTGCACCTTCAACTTTAAGGTCGTTGTCGATCACTCGCCTTAGCGTTGCCACCTCATCATCGTTCCAGTCTCCCACTTTTGTATCAGGATTTATTCCGGACTCTTCAAGGATACGGTATGCAGTGGTTTTGCCTATACCGAAGATATAGGTAAGGCCTATCACACCTCGCTTTTGTTTTGGTAAATCAACACCTGCAATTCTTGCCATATATTCGTTGCTTTAAATAATTGAATTAACCTTGACGCTGTTTATGTCGCGGATTTTTTTTATTGATAACGTAGACACGCCCCTTGCGGCGAACTATTTTATCATCTGAACTTCTTTTCTTTACTGATGATCTTGTTTTCATAATAAAACCTGTTACTTATACCGGTACGTTATTCTTCCTTTAGTTAGATCGTAAGGCGACATCTCAACTGACACCCTGTCGCCCGGTAAAATTTTAATGTAATACATTCTCATTTTACCGGATACATGTGCCAATATTTCATGCCCGTTATCTAATTTAACTCTGAATTGAGCATTTGGTAATGCTTCAATAATTTTTCCGTCTTGTTTAATAGGCTCTTGTTTAGCCATAATTAATCAATGGGTTTGAAATATTTCGTTTTTGGTGATCTCGGTAATATAATCAAAAGTACTGAGAATTTCAGCTTCACCTTCTCTGACAACCACATCATGTTCAAAATGGGCGGCCTTGGATCCGTCAGCTGTTACAATAGTCCATTTATCACTAAGGGTTTTTACCTTCCAGTCGCCCTGTGTAATCATAGGTTCAACCGCAAGTGTCATGCCACTTCTGAGACGCTCGCCTCTGTTTGGCTTTCCATAATTGGGAACAGATGGATCTTCATGCATACTTTTACCTATGCCGTGCCCAACCAGGTCCCTGACAACACCGTAGCCCTCTTTTTCGCAATGCTGCTGTATTGCATAACCGATATCCCCGGTTTTATTGCCATGTACAGCGGCATCGATACCTTTATATAAAGACTCAAGTGTTACTTTCATCAATTTAATGTCTTCGGGGTCACACTCACCAACAGCGAATGTGTATGCGTGATCACCAAAATACCCATCCTTTTCAACCCCACAATCGATTGAAACAATATCACCTTCTTCTAGTTTTCTCGATCCCGGTATTCCGTGCACTACTTCTTCATTTATTGAAATACAGAGCGTGGCGGGAAAAGGATTGTCTTTTGGCCCATATCCTTTAAAAGCCGGCCGTGCATTATTTTTTTTTATGAATTCTTCGGCAATAATGTCGAGTGAACCGGTTTCAACTCCCGGCTGAATTTCTTTCGCCACTTCAGCCAAAGTTCTCGAAACCAAAATTGCAGCATCCCGCATTTTGGCGATTTCATATTCACTCTTCAGAAAAATCATCAGGCTCTTCTTCTCCCTTTAATTTTTCCTGATTTCATAAATCCGTCATAATGTCTCATCATCAGGTGACTTTCAATTTGTTGTAAAGTATCAAGCGCAACACCTACAATAATGAGCAAACTCGTACCGCCATAGAAGAGTGCAAATCCCGGAGTAACACCCATGCTTGCTACTATAGCAGGAAGTATGGCCACAAACGAGAGGAATATAGATCCTGGCAGTGTTATCCTGGTGAGGATATTATCAATAAACTCCACAGTTTGTTTACCCGGCCTCACTCCCGGAATAAAACCGCCTTGTCTCTTCATTGTGTCTGCCATTTCCCTTGGATTTACAGCAATAGCCGTATAGAAAAATGTGAAAAACATACAGATAAAGAAAAATACAATGGAATATGTTACACCAGTAAAATCTGCAGACCAGGCTGTTAACCACTGAACTGTCTCGTTTTCAGGGAAAAATGTACCCACAGTGCTTGGAATAAACATGATGGATTGAGCAAATATGATAGGCATTACACCTGCAGCATTTACCCGGAGAGGCAGGTACTGGGTAGTTCCGCCATATACTTTCCTGCCAACAACCCGCTTTGCATATTGCACCGGTATTTTTCGTGTTCCCTGGGTGAGGAGCACGCATGATGCTATCACAAGTGCCAGCCCGGCAAGCTCAACAATAATAATAATAGCATTATTTGTAGTTGTAACTTCGTTAATAAAGTTGGTCGGCAGCACCGCAATAATACCGATCATAATCAAAATGGATATACCATTACCAATACCACGGTCAGTAATCCTCTCCCCAAGCCACATCACAAACGTAGTACCGGCTGTAAGCACGATTATCGATGTTAGTATAAATGCCATGTTACTTACAACAATTGCATTGGGTGAAGTTGCAATCAGATTGATTGCGAAACCAATGGCCTGAACCGCTGTGATACCAACAGTACCATAACGGGTAAGCCTGTTGATTTTCCTTCTCCCTTCTTCTCCTTCGCGTTGAAGCTTCTGAAAGTACGGAACTGCAGCACCCATCAACTGGATGATAATGGCAGCCGTAATGTAGGGCATAATTCCCAGGGCAAATACTCCGGCCCTAGAGAAAGCTCCCCCTACAAACATATCAAACAGGCCCAGCAGATCTGATGCATCCCGTGTTGGCGATGTAAGCATGCTTGCATCAACACCGGGCATGGTTACATAGCTTCCTATCCGGTAAACAAGCAGTATCCCAACTACATAGAGGATACGATCACGTAGATCCTCAATTTTGAAGATATTTCTAAAATTTTCTATTAAACCCATTAGATAGTACTGCTGAGATAGTTAATTATGATACAATAGTTACAGTTCCGCCTGCTGCTTCAACTTTTTCTTTGGCAGACGCACTGCAAGCGTGAACTTCTATACTGAATTTTTTGTCGATATCGCCATTACCTAACAGTTTAACCAGGCTGTTTTTATGAACTATGCCTGATTGAACCAATTCTACATGGGTAATCTCGTCAGAGAGCCTTCCTGCTTCAACAAAGCCCGAAACATCGCTCACATTAAGAGCTTTATATTCTGTGCGGAAACGGTTTTTGAAACCAAATTTAGGAACCCGGCGTTGTAATGGCATTTGCCCACCTTCAAACCAGGCTCTGATTTTGCTTCCGCTTCTGGATCTTTGGCCATTATTACCTCTTGTTGATTGCTCGCCCATACCGGAACCCTGACCGCGGCCAACCCGTTTTCGATTCTTTTTGTTTTCAGCTGGTGCTTTTAATTCATGTAATTTCATAACGGATACCTATTTATGTTCAATTATCCTTGAAAAACTTTTTTTACACTCACTCCTCTGCGCTGCGCTACCTCAACAGGGTCTGTAAGTTGTTTTAATGCTTCATAAGCAGCTTTCACCATGTTGTGCGGATTGCTTGACCCGAGCGACTTAGATAAAATATTGTGTACACCGGCAACGTCAAGAATTGATTTAACCGCACCACCTGCAATTACTCCGGTACCTTCAGCGGCGGGGCGTAACAACACCTTGCCGGCACCGGCTTTCCCAATTACCGGGTGATGTATACTTCCGGAAGGAGTAAGCGGTACTCTGATAAGATTTTTCCTGGCATTATCAAAGCCTTTTTGAATGGCATCTGATACTTCATTGGCTTTGCCCAATCCGTGTCCTACAACGCCCTCACCGTTACCTACCACAACAATAGCATTAAAACTAAATCTTCTTCCACCTTTTACTACTTTGGCCACACGATTGATGTGAACAAGTTTTTCTTCCAGGTTTAAATTGGCCGCAGGTACTTTATGTTTTCTTCTGATTTTTGGCATAATTCGAATAATTTAAAAGTCTAAACCGCCTTCACGGGCACCATTTGCCGCGGCTTTTACAATTCCATGATATTTATATCCGCTTCTGTCGAATACAACTTTGTCTATACCTTTGTCTTTCGCTGATTCGGCAAGGGATTTACCAATTAGTGAAGCAGCTTCAAGAGGGCTTTTATCTTTAATTTGGTCTTTCAATGCGTTCGATTGTGTTGATACAGATATTATCGTCACATTTTCTATATCATTAATCAGCTGAAGGTAAACGTGCTTGTTGCTTTTAAAAACACTCAGGCGAGGTTTTTCCGCAGTGCCACGGATCGCAGACCGAATGCGCCGTTTTATCTTGTTTCTTCTATCTGTTTTTGTGTTGTTTTTGCTCATATCCTTAACCTGTTACACATTATTTAGCTGCAGATTTACCGGCTTTTCTTCTGATTTTCTCATCCAGGTATCTGATTCCTTTGCCTTTGTAAGGCTCCGGTTTTCTGAGTGAACGGATTTTAGCCGCAACCTGGCCCACCAGTTCCTTGTTGATTCCTGAAATATTGATAATATTATTTTTTCTTGCTTTAGTATCTACTTCAATTTCGATGCCATCAGGCGGCACGAAATAAATGGGATGGGAAAAACCGAGATTCAACTCAAGAACACCATTTGAGTAGTTTGCCCTGTAACCAACACCAATAATTTCAAGCTGTTTCCTGTAACCTTTCGAGACACCTTCAACCATGTTATAAATCAGGGACCGATACAATCCATGCAGTGATTTTTGCTCTTTAGAGTCATTCGCACGAATTACCTGTATTTCATTATCCTGGCTTTCAACTTTGATCTCTGGGTGAATCCGCAATGAACTCACACCTTTTTCCCCTTTAATGGTTACTACATTATCTTTACCAATACTGAATTCAACGTTATCAGCCAGTGGTACGGGTTGTTTTCCTATTCTGGACATGGTGATTAAAGTCTTTAATTAATAAACAGAGCAGAGAATTTCTCCGCCTACATTCAATTTCCGGGCTTCTTTGTCAGTCATCACACCCATCGATGTAGAGACTATAACTATACCCAAACCGCTGTATGATTTTGGCAGGTCAACATTGGAACTATATTTACGCAAACCCGGCTTGGAGATCCGTTTAATCTCTTTGATGACCGGCTGACCGTATGCATCGTATTTCAGAAATAGCCTTAAAACTCCCTGCTTGCCATCTTCGATATCAATAAACTTGCTGATATAACCTTTATCAACAAGAATTTTCGAGATGGCTCTTTTAATTTTGGACGCAGGAATGTCCACACGCCGGTGGCCGGCTTGCTGCGCATTTCTGATACGGGTTAAAAAATCTGATATGGTATCGCTGTTCATTTTATTATATCTCCGGTTACCAACTTGCTTTTTTTACACCTGGTATTTTCCCATCCAAAGCCATTTCTCTGAATTTTATTCGGGAAATCCCATATTTGCTAATATATCCGCGCGATCTGCCGGTAATTCCACAGCGGTTACGAACCCGGGTTGGGCTGGCATCGCGCGGCAACTTTTGTAAACCTTCATAATCGCCAGCTTCTTTTAGTTGCTTGCGTTTTTCAGCGTACTTTTCAACAGTTCGTTTTCTTTTTTCGTTACGTGCTATCCAGGATTTTTTGGCCATTGAATTGGTGTATTGTCTTTAAATTATTTTTTAAATGGCATTCCAAAGTGTTTCAGAAGTGCAAATGCCTGTTCATCAGTTTCTGCACTTGTCACAAAAGTGATATCCATTCCATGAATTGTAGTTGCTGTATCAACATCAATTTCAGGGAAAATCGTATGTTCTTTAATGCCCAAGGTATAATTGCCACGTCCATCAAAACTTTTGTTTGGAACTCCTTGAAAGTCCCTTGCTCGTGGCAGCGACAGGTTTATAAACCTGTCAAGAAATTCGTACATAATTTTTTCACGCAGGGTTACTTTGCATCCGATCGGCATACCGTCTCGTAATTTGAAGTTAGAGACAGATTTTTTAGCGAGTGTTTTTACTGGTTTTTGGCCTGCAATAAGACTGATATTTTCAACTACTTTATCCAAAAATTTACCATCAGATATAGCCTCGCCTGCACCAACATTGATAACGATTTTCTGGAGTTTTGGAACAGCCATTATATTATCAATGCTAAACTCCTCCATAAGCTTTGGTACAATCTCTTCCTTGTACTGTGTATTTAATCTTGCTTCTGCCATTAGTTTAATTCCTACTTGTCAATTATTTCGCCACTTTTTTTAGCATATCGAGCCCAACGGCCACCGCCTTCTTCCTCAATACGTTTTCTTCCGATTCGGGAAGCTTCGTCAGTAGTAGGGTCGATCACCATAACATTACTTACATGCACAGTCGCTTCTCTTCTGAGCCGGCCACCCTGGGGATTGTCCTGTGATGGTTTTTCGTGATGTGTTCTCATGTTGATTCCTTCGACAAGAACACGTTCTTTTTCAGGATTAACCATCAATACACGCCCACGCTGGCCTTTATCGTTGCCGGCAACTACTAAAACTTCATCGCCTTTTTTGATATGTAATTTTCTTTGATTGTTATACTTTCTGGGCATAACCGTAATATTTATAATACTTCGGGTGCGAGTGAAACAATGCGCATGAAATTCTTTTCCCGCAGCTCTCTGGCTACAGGGCCGAAAATACGCGTGCCCACGGGCTCCTTTTCCTTGTTAATGATTACCGCCGCGTTTTCGTCAAAACGAATATAGCTTCCATCGCGGCGCCGAATTTCCTTTTTGGTTCTTACCACAACGGCTAAAACCACCTCACCTTTTTTAACATTGCCGCCAGGAATTGCAGCTTTTACCGAACAAGAGATTAAATCACCGATACGGGCATATCTTCTTCTTGAGTCTCCAAGAACCTTAATACACATTACTCTTCGGGCACCACTATTGTCGGCTACGTTTAAAATCGATTGCGTTTGAATCATGATCTAACCTTACTAATTGATCGTTATTTTGCTCTTTCAATTATTTCAACTAAACGCCAGCTTTTCCTTTTTGAAAGCGGTCTTGTTGATGTGATGAGAACCGTATCTCCGATATTGGCATCATTATTTTCATCATGAGCCATATATTTGGTGGTTTTCGTAATAAACTTACCGTAAATAGGATGTTTGATCTGCCTGTTAACGGCTACTGTAATACTTTTATTCATCCGGTCGCTTACTACTGTGCCGGTTCTTGTTCTTCTTTGTGATCGTTGTGCTTGACCCATAATCTTATTCAGCACTTAATTTTTCGTTAATAATCGTTTTTAATCGGGCAACTTCCCGACGTGTATTTTTAATTCTTGCCGGATTTTCAATCTGGCCTGCAATGGCTTTATTGAAGCGAAAATCGACAAGCGCATTTTGTTCATCTTTTAACCTTGCTTCCAATTCTGTGAGCGAGAGATCCCGCATTTCATGTGCTTTCATAATTCGATTACCTTCTCCTGTTAATTATCCAGATCTCTTCGTTTAACAAATTTGGTTTTTATAGGAAGTTTATGTGAAGCCCTTCTCAATGCTTCCTTCGCTTTATCTTCGCTGACACCGGCAATTTCAAAAAGAATTCTTCCCGGTTTTACCACAGCAATAAAATGGTCGAGCGCGCCTTTTCCTTTACCCATCCGGGTTTCAGCCGGTTTTGAAGTAATCGGACGATCAGGAAAAATACGGATAAAGGTTTTTCCTTCCCTCTGCAGGGACCGGGCAATTGCCACCCTGCAGGATTCAATTTGTCTCGAAGTAATAAATTTGGGTTCAAGCGCTTTAAGGCCAAAATTGCCAAAAGCCAGTGTATGACCTCTTTGGGCATTTCCTTTCAGTTTATCGCGGTGTACCCGACGTCTGTGAATTCTTTTTGGTTCTAACATCGTTCAATTATTTCGATTAGTTACTTGTGCGTCTGCCTCTGCGTGACTTTCGTTCACCCCGGTTGGCACGTTTTCTGCTCGGTTCGCTTTCCTGCTTTGTCTGTATGTTGGGCGCAAGATCAACATCACCGATAATTTCGCCTTTAAATATCCATACTGTTACGCCTATTGCACCATAAATGGTATTGGCAGTTGCCTGTGCATAATCGATATCGGCACGGAGAGTATGCAAAGGAATACGGCCTTCCTTGTATTGTTCCGTTCTGGCCATTTCAGCACCGCCAAGCCTTCCGGCGCACTTAATTTTAATACCTTTCGCACCCATTCTCATAGTTGAGGATATGGCTGTTTTCATTGCACGCCTAAAAGAAACCCTCGCTTCAAGCTGCTGTGCAATATTTTGTGCCACAAGGCTCGCATCCATTTCAGGGCGTTTAATTTCACTTACGTTAATCTGAACTTCTTTATTAGTAATTTTTTTTAATTCTTCCCGCAGAAGTTCAATCTGCTCCCCACCTTTTCCAATGATAACACCCGGCCTTGACGTATTTAATGTCAATAAAACCCTTTTTGGTGTTCTTTCAATAATTACCTTGGATAAACCGCCATTTCTAAGGCGAGCCTGGAGGTATTCCCTGAGCCTGGTATCTTCTAAGAGAATAGTAGCCTCATTATCTTCTGAGTACCAGTTAGAATCCCAGCCCTTAATAATTCCAAGTCTAAATCCGGTCGGATTGGTTTTTTGTCCCAAGTTTTCCTCTACTGTTATTCAGTTACGATTTCTTCTTGTTGTTTGGCCACTACAACTGTTATGTGGCAGCTGCGCTTATTGATCCTGTGTGCGCGTCCCTGTGGCGCAGGTTGAATCCTTTTAAGAGTCACACCTTCATCAACAAATATGGTTTTTATATACAACATATCATCATCCAGCCTTTCTTCTTCGAATTTATCCCGAAGGTTAGCAGCAGCAGACCTGATAACTTTTGAAACATCAATGGCTGCTGATTTTTTCAAAAATGATAGTTTAGTTATGGCACGATCTACCTTGTCTCCGCGTACATAATCTGCAACCAGCCGAACCTTTCGCGGTGATTTTCTGAGATGGCGCTGTACAGCCCGTGCTTCAAATACTGGTAATGGCGTTTCCATTGTTATACTTATTTTATTTTCCTTTCTTAACCGGGTGACCACGGAACGTCCTGGTAGGTGCAAACTCACCTAGTTTATGGCCAACCATATTATCTGTTATGTACACCGGAATAAATTGCTTGCCGTTATGAACTGCAATCGTTAATCCAATAAAGTCTGGTGTAATCATCGAACTTCTCGCCCAGGTTTTAATCACTTTCTTTTTGCCGCTCTCATTCGAAGCATCAATTTTGCGCTGAAGTTTATAGTGGACGTATGGTCCTTTTTTTAGTGATCTTGGCATATACTTTAAAGGTTATTTCGTTTTACGTCGTCTTACAATGAACTTGGACGACAGTTTTTTACGATTTCTCGTCTTTTTACCTTTGGCAGACTGGCCCCATGGTGAACGTGGATGTCCTCCAGACGCCCTGCCTTCACCACCACCCATCGGGTGATCTACCGGATTCATTACAACGCCACGAACTTTTGGCCTTCTGCCAAGCCATCTGCTTCTACCTGCTTTCCCAAGGGTGGTATTAAAATGATCAGGATTGCTTGTAGCACCTACTGTTGCATAACAGGTACCTAAAACAAGTCTCACTTCGCCTGACGGCAATTTAACTGTAACGTATTTATCTGTTTTAGCAACCATTTGCGCAACAGTTCCTGCACTTCTGCACAATTGAGCTCCTTTGCCGGGATTCAATTCCACATTATGAATAAAAGTACCTGGAGGCATTTTTATCATGGGCATTGCATTACCTGTATCAGGCGGTGCAGTTTCGGAACTTATTACTGTATCTCCAACTTTTAATTTGTTGGGCGCAATGATATATCGTTTTTCACCATCAGCATAGGCAAGTAAAGCTATCCTTGCTGTTCTGTTCGGGTCATATTCGATAGTTTGAACTTTAGCCGGTATATCACGTTTATCTCTTTTGAAATCAATAACTCGATATTTCCTTTTATGCCCGCCACCACGCCTTCGCATGGTCATCCTACCGCGGTTATTTCTACCGCCTGATTTATCAAGCCCTTTTGTCAATGATTTTACAGGCCTGTCGGTCGTAATCTCATCAAAAACAGGAGCAATCCTGTGGCGTTGACCCGGTGTTGTTGGTTTAATTTGTTTCGTTGCCATTTTAAAATAAGTTTTTAGATTTCGCTGAAGAGATCTATTTCACCTTCTTTAAGTGTAATAATTGCTTTTTTCCAGATACGGCTTCTGCCACTTACAAATCCACCTTTTGTAAATCTTCCTTTTGGTTTTGACGGAACTATCATTGTATTTACCCTGGAAACTTTGACATCAGGGTACCGTTCTTCAATGGCTTTTTTAATCTGCGGTTTGGTCGCATTTTTTGCAACCTCAAAAGCATATTGCTGATGAACATCCTGAAGCCTTGTAAGTTTTTCGGTAATAAGGGGTTGAATTAAAATACTCATGCTGCCTCCTCTTCAATTCTTTCTGCAAAGCTCATTTCCAATACCGGTATTGCTTTTTCGGTGAACAATAACACGTCGGCATTCATAATATCGTAAGTGCTTGGTTTGTTTGCTTCCAACACACTCACTTTTGGAATATTTCTTGCTGAGAGATAAATGTATTTATCAGTTTCCGGTATAATCAAAAGAACTTTCTTTCCATCAAGCTGTAAAGCTGTAAGAATATCCGTTACCTGTCTTGTTTTTGGACCTTCAAATTTAAATTCTTCAACAATCCTGATGGCATCTTCTCTTGCTTTGAGTGAAAGAGCAGATTTACGCGCCAGTCTTTTTGCTTTTTTGGTTAGCCTTACCGAGTAGTCTCTTGGTTTTGGCCCAAAAACAGTTCCGCCACCTTTCAGCAATGGGGACCGTATAGTACCCCTTCTTGCCATTCCTGTTCCTTTCTGTTTGTATGCCTTTCTGCCGCCACCCCTAACTTCAGATCTTTCTTTCGTTTTTGCGGTGCCCTGGCGTTTATTGGCAAGTATTCTTCGTACATCTTCGTAGAGTACAGTTTCGTTGGGCTCAATTCCAAATATGGATTCATTAAGATCCGCCTCTGCACCGCTGCTTGTACCATCAATTTTATAAATCGTCAGCTTCATTAGGCTATATCCTTTGTATTATTATAAATTTCAACATAACCACTCTTTGGACCAGGTATTGATCCTGTAACAAGAATGATATTTGATTCAGGTAATGTTTTGGCAACCGACAGATTTTTAATTTTCGTTCGCTTGTTACCGGAACGCCCGGCCATTCTCATTCCCTTAAATACTTTTGATGGGTCGGAAGACTGACCAATAGACCCCGGTGCTCTTTCCCTGTTATGCTGGCCGTGTGTCCTGTCTCCAACTCCTTTGAAGTTATGCCTTTTTACAACTCCGGTAAATCCGGTTCCTTTTGATGTACCTACAACATCAATGAGATCGCCGACTTTAAAAACATCATCCATAGTCAGTTCATCACCTACCTCGAGACCTTCAGGTATATAATCCCTGATTTCCCTGACCAATTTTTTGGGTTCAGTGCCGGCCTTTGAAAAATGTCCTTGTAGAGCTTTTGATACTCTTTTGGGTTTTTTAGAGAATGCAGCGATTTGAACAGCTGTATAACCGTCTTTTTCTACTGTTTTAATTTGGGTAATAACACATGGTTCAACTTCGATAGCTGTAACAGGAATACTCCTGCCAAGTTCATCAAAGATGCTAGTCATTCCCAATTTTTTTCCAATTAATCCACTCATTATACTGTAAACTATAGGATTACTTATACTTTAATTTCAACATCTACACCTGATGGGAGCTCTAATTTCATCAGAGCATCAACGGTTTGTGAACCTGTCGAGAGAATATCAATTAAACGTTTGTGTGACCTGTACTCGAACTGTTCACGTGATTTTTTATCAACATGAACAGAACGGTTAACCGTAATTATGTTTTTATCAGTTGGCAGCGGAATTGGTCCTGAAACCACGGCACCTGTAGATTTTACGGTTTGTATGATCTTCTCAGCTGATTTATCAATCAGGTTATGATCGTATGACTTAAGTTTAATTCTTATTTTTTGTTGTGTTGCCACTCTTAGAACCTATTAATCAATAATTTTACTTACCACACCGGCGCCTACGGTACGTCCGCCTTCACGAATGGCAAA
>RECI01000291.1 GCA_007694095.1 Balneolaceae bacterium
TTTGGTTACCTACCAGATGTTCCTAACGGAACATGTAGGAGAACTTTCCTTTTATACAAACTTTTCGCTTATTAGTATGAACCAAAAAAACAGATTTTCTTACAAAAATGCTGAATGAATGTTACCGGTCAGGAATTCATAACAGATCATAATGTATATTTTCAACAACTTACCGGCTTGTGAAATCATACACTTGGTTATCCCTGGCACAATCTGTCTTCCGTTAGGAAGACCTGGTCGGTAACCTGTAATAGGAAACACAAATCCGCGTTCCATCGGAACGATTGGTGAGGCTTAACCTCGAAATTCTTCAACGGTTTTCAATTCTTTCAGTGTGATTGACAGTCGCTTTTGTTGTACTTGCCTATTGTCTGTTAATACACTTGACACCAAACGTTCCTAACGGAACGAAAGAGTATGTTTGCTTCCTTTGGTTACCTACCAGATGTTCCTAACGGAACATTAGTTTTCCTTACAAAATTAATGCCGAGTGATTTTGCAGCGATTCAATCACCCCGAATGAATCGCCACAGGTATAATGCAGTTACGAATATCCCGGTAATCAGCAAAACAAATTTGGTTATGATTTCACCTGCAAAAAGGTTCTGAAATGCCGGCTCACCGAAAACGAGCACAGCAAGAACAGCCATCAGGGCAAAACTCTGGGGGAGATGATAGTGGACGTGCATCACTTTTTTGCTGAAAATACCCAATGTCACAGCCATTGCACAGTAGCTGAGAAGTGTTGCTGCTGCCGAACCGGTCATCCCGAAATGGGGGATAAGGGCAAGATTGGCAGTAATGGTGATCACAGCACCCATAAGTGTGATTTTGTAGAGTACACGTGTTTTTTCTTTGATAAACACACCCGATGAAAAATTGATGTACCATCCATGGAACCAGTACGCAAGCAGCAGGAATGGCACAATTTCAAGTCCCATCCAGTAGTCGCTGCCAATCAGTGTTGCGTTTAATCCCGGAACAGTGATTGCAACAATCTGCTCTTTGAAAAGTGCCACACCCAGGAAAAGTGCAGCTGAAAAACCATTGAACCATATAAAAGCCTGCCCAAAGAGTGCCGGAGAATCCTTATCCCTTGCATGCCGCATAAAAAACGGCTGCCAGGCCATTCGGTACATTTGTACAAGGAGCAGCATAAATACCGCCATTTTGTAACATGCGTTATAGATGCCAACGATATCCTCAGGGGTTGTTCCTGATCCATAGATTTCTTCCGCATTCGCCGGATCCATATTGTTAAGCAGAAATCGGTCCAGCATTTCATTGATAGCATAACCGATACCGGAAGGGACAAATGGCCAGCCAAACCCGAACGCCTTTTTCATCCATTCACTGTTCCAATTACCTTTCAAAAGGTCGGCAGTAAAGGCCCAAACAAGAAGTGTCATCATTAAAGAAGCAGCAAGATTGGAAATAAATACGGCTTCTATACCAAAACCGAGGCCAAGGATCAGGTAAAAATTAAGGCCAAGGTTTATGATTACATTCAGGAACTTTAGTGATGCAAACAGCCACGTGCGGCGCACAAGCCTCAGTTCTGCCATTGGCACAATGGAGAGTGTATCAAACCAGAGGATGCCCAGCATCAGTAGAAAAATGCCCGTTGTATCTGTTGTAAGATTAAAAACAGGCAGTAATATTGGCATAGTAAGCCACAGAACGCCGCACAAAATTGTCGCGAAGCCGAGCAGGCCAAGCTGCAGGGTTTTAAAAATATTGGCCGCTTCCTTACGGTTTTCTGCATACCTCAGGTAGGCAGATTCCATCCCGAAGGTAAACAACACATTTAAAAAGGTGATTCCCGCATAGACCAGCCCTATAATTCCATACTTTGCAGGGCTAAATACGTCTGTGTAGAGCGGTACCAGAAGATAGTTTATGAACCGCGCCAGAACACTGCTGATGCCGTAAACAAGAGTATCGGAAAAAAGTTCTCTAAGCTTTTGCACAGGTTAGTTTTTCGCAAATAAATGCCGGGCCGCATGCACACCGAGAACGTAACTGTAAATTCCAAAACCTGTTATGATGCCATTTACTGCTTTTCCGGTTATGGAACGCTCGCGAAACGCCTCACGCGCATGAATATTTGATATGTGAACTTCCACTTTGGGTATCTTCAAAAGTTCCAGGGCATCATGAATGGCAACCGAAGAGTGGGTAAAGCCTCCCCAATTTGCGACTATCGCATCAACAGTACCGGTTCTTGCCGATTGGATGGCATCCACCAGGTCGCCCTCGTGATTGCTTTGGAGAAAAATAAAACCCTCATCAGGAAATGTCTCTTTCAGTAGTGATTCAACATCTTTCAGGGTTTTAGAACCATAGGTTTGTTCATCGCGCTGCCCGAGAAGATTCAGGTTTGGGCCGTTAAGTACCAAGATGGTCATAACTTCACCCCTTCGGATATGATCGCTGCTAATTCTGCCATTCTTTCCCGGCTTACTTCTTTTTTATTACTAAGTGCCACACTTTGGGACGGTTTGTAAATCGGAATAAGGTGAACATGAGCATGTGGCACCTCACGGCCGTCAAGTATAATCCCGGTTCTTACAGGACGCAGAGTATGGTCAATAGCATGCGCAATTTTTTTTGCAAATACCATCGTATCTGATAAAAGCTGATCCGGCAGATCAAAAATATAATCGATCTCTTCTTTTGGCACTACCAAAGTATGGCCTTCGGAAACCGGATTGATATCTAAAAATGCGATATGTTGTTGATTTTCAGCTATTTTGTAGCAGGGAATTTCACCCTTTATAATTTTTGTAAATATTGAAGCCATGTTTTTTTCTATTAAATGAACTACCAAATACTTTCATTCGTTAAGATATTAAGATTGTTGATGTGCTGCATCTTTATTATTATACAGTATAGTGAACGATTTTATTACAGACTGATTTTTATCGATTCTTACATTGATTTTCATTGACAATAATTTTTATCTTTAAGGTCTTTGGAAAAAATGAATCGGTAGCTCAGTTGGTAGAGCAGCGGCCTTTTAAGCCGCGGGTCGTGGGTTCGAGCCCCACCCGATT
>RECI01000165.1 GCA_007694095.1 Balneolaceae bacterium
CTATGGGATCAGCGTCGGTGAAACGTCTATGAATCCTGATTCACGGTTCCCATCCATGCGCGATTTCGACTCAACGGTGGTCCCAAAGGGATGCCTGCGGCGAACACAGCTGAGGGGAAAATGTCGCAGAAAAACAGACTTTTTTATCGATAACACTATATTTAGATCATAAAACATCATATATCAGAGAGTTACATCATGTTTAGCTTTTATTCTGTGCTCCGAGTGAAGCGATTCCCACGAAGTGAAACATCCGGGATAGGCGCTTAATACGCCATTAATACCTATATGTTTTTCATCATTTGATTTGCGAAGAATTGAATGACTAATTTACGAATAGGAGAAAAAATCGGTCATTCGGTTTATCGGTTCTTCGATCATTCGCAAATCTTTTAGAAACTTATTGGAAATTGGTGCTTGAATATTGAAAATTATCCAATAGCTAATCTGAAATGAATTCAGATCAAAACAATCATCTCCACCCTACCCTGTCCATTAACCGAATGGCGCGTGGATTGTTAGTTCCATAAACCGCCACATTAATTGAATGGCCTTCATATTCGCCAAATTCTTCGAGTACTCCTGACATATCGATCCCCTCCAATACAGGAAACTCATAATTGCCAACAGCAAAGATGAGCTGTGCTTCCCGGGTTGCAAGATATTCGAGAAAACGAACAGCATTGCCCCGGTTAGGTGAGTTTGCTGCGATACCCGCTCCGCTGATATTCACATGGGTGCCGCCATATTCGGCAGAAGGAAAATGAATGCCCACACGGGATGCCACCTCACGATCAGCATCGTTCTCAGATTGTACCAGCCTTGCAAGATAGTAGTGATTGGCAAGAGCTACATCACACAAACCGGCAGCTACTGCACGGATCTGGTCGGTATCCCCGCCCTGTGGCGGACGGGCAAAATTCTGAACAAGCCTGGAAGCCCACTCTTCGGTCTGCTCTTCACCCCTGCTTTCAATAAGTGAAGCCACAAGTGATTGGTTATAAATGTTATTCGATGATCGGACACAAAGCCTGCCTACCCACTCGTCACCGGCAAGTTCCCAATACCCCTTCAGATCATCGGGTGCCACATTATCTTTATTATAAATAAGTGCACGGGTCCTCTGAGATAATCCAATCCAGTAACCTTCGGGATCAAGCATTTCTTCCGCTATGATCTGGTCCAGTTGACCGGAACCGTGCGGCTGCAGCACACCGGCTTCTTTCGCTCTCCACAATCTGCCAGCATCCACAGTGATCACGATATCAGCCGGACTGTTAATCCCTTCATTCCGGATTCGCTCGATTAGTTCATCACTGGTTCCTTCAATGAGGTTTATACGTATTCCGGTATCCTCTGTAAACTTTTTGTATAGTTCCAGGTCTGTGTCGTAATGTCGTGAGGAATAGATATTCACAACATTTTCGTGAGAACAAGAGATAAAAATAAATAGTGAGAAAAAGGTTATTAATATTCGTGACATCATTAAATGAAGGTTTCAGATGATTTTTAATTTAGAATTAATCTAAATAAAGTATTAAATGGAATCAATCTCTTTTTAAATTGAATTGTGAAATTTTGTATCAAGAAACCTATCAAGATATTTGTAATCATCCGTTAATTGACCTTTATGTACGATTATTGCATTTTTTATTGGACCGGGTAAATCCAAATCCTCCAATTCCACTGAAAAATCAGCCATGGCCAGCCTTTTCATGAATGGTTTAAGTGCAAAACTGAAATGTTCTGACGCTTCTCTTGGCAACTCACTCGGCAAAATATCCACTGCCATAACAGCAACTCCCTCCCCATCGAATCCCATATCATATACATCCTTCAATGAGTTATAAATAAAAACGGGATCTTCAATATCCGTTGCTGTTTCTGTACATTCAACTGATCCGTGAACATCACAAGTGATATCACCGATCACGTGCAGTTTCAGTTCATTTTTCTCACTCATTTTTCGCAGCCATGATTTTTTTATAAGCCGCGGATATCGCTTGTCCCAGTATATACCATTAACAAAAATGTTGATACGCGGTAATAACACTTCAATCTCAGACCTGTAATCCTGTGGTTTTTCAATGTAATCCTGAAGTTGAAACATTTTCTCTTCCTTGTGTACCATGTAATCTTCAGGAAGAATATTTACTTTTACAATGCCTGTTTCCGGGATATTCCCTTCTCTCAATTGATCGGCAGTGATTTCCACACCCGGCACCAGCTCAAGAATTTCCATTGCACCCTGCGACACATTCCCATCTCCTGTTACAGCTATGACCAGTGGCTGCAACTCATCCGGCAGTCCTAACTCTGCCAGATTCACTCCCACAGTTAAAATATCTTTCCTTGCTTCTTCAAGTGATGAATAACGATATGCCTGTTTCAGCGATTCAAATGGAGTGCTGTACCCCAGTTTTTTATAGCGTTGACCCATTGCCCAGAATGTATTAATCATACCGGCAAGTCCTGCAAATCTGCCAAAAAATATCAGCCGTTGCCCATTTGAGTCAGCTATTTTTTCATAATCGATGAGTGTACTGCCTGCATTTTTCAGGTTTCTCAGCATCGGCATATTATAGGGCTGACCTTTTATCACATGTGAAAAGAAAACATAGGTTTTATCTTTCAAAAAATAGTTTTCAGGCATCTCCTTTACCCCGAAAATCACATTACATTCTTTAAGGTCATCTGTAACTTCGGCACCTGCCATCTTGAATTCTTTATCATCAAAAATTCTTTTTGATGAAGATTCGATAAATATGGGAATTCCATGATCCCTTACCAGTTCTGAAACATCTGTCGGTACAAGCGGGGTTCTCCGTTCCAGCCTGTATTTATCCTCGTGTCTTATCCCGATTTTATTCATTTTCAAAACCTCTGTTTTTCTGAAATGGGTGAGCTTGTGTTAAAAATTTCAGGATGCGCTCCCAACATTTTCTCGTAATTCTTCCGGTATATTCTCCCTGATTTTACCAAGCAGGTAATTGTGAATATGCACATTCCCGGCAACTAACCTTTGACCAAATGGCCAGCCATCTTCTCCTTTCCAATCGGTAACAATACCCCCCGCTTCCCTTATAATTAGGGCGGCAGCCGCAACATCCCAAATATGAAGTGAATATTCAAAAAAAGCATCAAAACGTCCACAAGCAACATTGCAAAGATCATAAGATGCAGCACCAGGCCGCCGGATACCCTGCAATTCCTCCATCAAAACGCGGAAAAGTTTCAGATAAGGATCAACAAGTGACAGATCGTTATATGGAAATCCGGTTGCGACAAAACCGTTGCGCGGGTTTGAGGTATTTGAAACTTGAATCGGCTTGCCATTCAGCCATGCACCTTCTCCTGCAATGCCGCTAAACTCTTCATCACGGTTCACTTCTATGACAACTCCTGCTTTTGGCTCCCTGTTTTCCCAAAGTGCTACCGAAACACAATATATCGGAAAGTCATTGGCAAAATTAGTGGTGCCATCAATTGGATCGATGATCCAGGTCCGGTTTTCACTTATTGAATCATGATCTGCTGATTCTTCTGCAAGTATTTCGTCATCCGGAAAATAATTTTTAATCATTTCCAGGATTGCGTTTTCAGCGGCAATATCAGCATCGGTTACGAGGTCATGAAACCCTTTTTCTTTTATCTTGATGCCGTTCTTTTTAAACTCTTTAATAACCCTTACACCTTCTCTTGCAGCTTTACGGGCAATTTCTAAATCCTGATTCATCTATCTATACTACTATTTTTCGTGTTTCATTTTATATTCAAATTTTTTGGTACTGCTTGCAGTATCACCTTTCATGAATTCAGGATCCTCAAATAAATCATCGGGCGAAATTTTTTCAATCCTTGATATCTCTTTTTGAAGTTTTTGTTGAATTCCACTAAGCCGGCTTTTTTTAATGGAATCTAATGTATTCATTTGTTCAGTAATTTCAATCCTTTTTCTCTTTAAAAACTCATAACGGAGATGTCTCATAGTTGATTTGGCCGTTAAAACCGGGTTCCTGTCTTTTTTGAATGTACCACCGGTTCGTTTGGCAAGTTTTTCGCTCACCGTATACCGTTCAAGCAAAATATCACCGAGTAATGAAGGAAACGGGTGTGCCCTGCCCATATAATGCTCCACAGTGATTTCCTCACCCTCAATATGCCGCTTCATTACATCTTTATAAAACATACGGATTTCTTCATCATCAAAATGGTCTTCACCAATATTGTGGCCGATAAACCGTCTCATATTATCACCATATTGCAGCAGAAGGCGGATGATTTCCAACTCGTAATGCGCCCTTTTTTGTGAAGTAACTCTTTTTTGCAAAGGAACTACCGTATCTCCCTGCTGTATGGTTCCGGATGTGTCAGGAGCCTTAACATTGAATTCAGAGATCGGATCAGAACTTCTGTACCGGAATCTATCCTGTTTTTTTCGCTCATTCAGGATAACATCAAGCTGTTGGAATAATTCACGATCTGAACCTTTGCGGTAAATTTGTGTTTTTTGATGCAGGTGCTGCACGTAGAACTGCCTGTCCAGCTCACCGGGAATATTGGCAATACTGTCAAGAATTTTTTTGATGCATGATGAACGGTCGGCCGGGGAATCCATTTTACCACCTTTTTCAGCCTTATGGATAGAAAATGTAACAAAATCTTCACTATGTTCTTTCTTATATGCCAGGAACGATTCTTTCCCGTATTTTTTCAGAAATGAATCCGGGTCTTCTCCATCGGGCAGTTCCATAAGCTGCACCTCCATTCCTTGCTCTAATGCAATATCCATTCCACGTTCCATGGCGGCCTGGCCGGCTGTGTCGGCATCATAAATCATTACAATGCGGTTGCCATATCTTTGTAATACCTTTATCTGTCCGGAGGTAAGTGATGTTCCGCTCGACGCCACAACATTTTTAATCCCTAACTGGTTCAGAGTAATCACATCAGTATACCCTTCTACCAGTATCACCTCCTGTTCTTTCCGGATATCATTTTTTGCAAAATTTACACCATAAACCACTTCGCTTTTATTGTAAACCGGTGTTTGTGCTGAGTTGATGTATTTGGCCGTTTTACTAATTTCATTAAGTATTCGCCCTGCAAATGCAATCACTTTTCCGGATGGATTAAAAATCGGGAATATCAGCCGGTTACGGAAGGTGTCAAAGTAATCGTCTTTTTGATTACTCACTTTAATAAGATCTGCCTCCAGAAGGTATTCTTCCCCGATACCCTCATTCCTTGCAGCTTTTAAAAGGGCAGAATTCGATGGTGCGTAGCCCAACCCGAACGACCGCCAAATTTTTTTGTCATACCCCCGTTTTTCTAGGTAATTTCTTGCCGGGGTGGCATCTTCAAGCTCGAGAAGCTGCCGGTGGAAAAACAGCCCTGCAAATTTTAGGGCATGAAAAATCCCCTCCCTTTTCCGTGTACGCTCATCCTCTCCCTCAACGTGTTCATCGGGGAGGTCTATCCCGTATCGATCTGCAAGAGTTTTTAGCGATTCAGGAAAACTGATTCCTTCCATCTGCATCACAAAACTGAAAACATCACCACTCTCACCACATCCGAAACATTTATAAATGCCCAGGCGGGGCGTCACATGAAAAGAGGGTGTTTTCTCCTGGTGAAAGGGACAGAGCCCGATAAACCCGCTTCCTGACTTTTTGAGCTTAACATAGTCTCCCACTATCTCAACAATATCTGCCGTAGCCCGGATTTCCTCTTTTTTATCATCAGTTATCATAAAGAAAATGATACAGAAAAGTGGCCTGTTCAACAAAGGTTAAACAGCGTTTTAAAAAGATTGTCGATACCCCTCCATAAACATGGTATGTTTATTCGATTCATATAAAACGCGTATATCGATTCGATGATTCAATGCCGGCCTGCATTCTGTCCGCGTACAAACATACCATGTTTGACCCTATTTCTTTCGAACAATCAGTAGTACAACCAATAGTATTATAACTGCAATACTTATGAGTAAAAGGATAAACATGAGGTTTGAGGTTGGCTGAGCGGCTTCACCCCAATCGCTGATTTTGATGTCTATAGCAGCTATCTGGGCTTGTGTAAGAATATTGCCTGTAATCAAAGCTTCTCCCCAGCTTGCTTTAACGGTATTGTTCCAAAAATCCCTGAAATTTCTGAAAACTTCATAATCAGCTTCATTATTACTCTGCAGGCTGATTTCATAAGCCCTGTCTACGAATGTATTCAGTGCGGTATAAAAGTCATCTGGTGTAATAAAAGGTTGTAAATTGATTCCATTCTGATTGAAGGCTGTCGTCATGGAGTCCCAGAGTTTGTTATCGACCGATGCAAGCCAGGCAGCTAATAAGTCTGATATTTCCTGACGGGTCTGTACCGGCCTGTCGGGCGCAAACGTATTGGTTAAACGTTCACCTATCTGATTCCAGACTTCCATAAAATATCCGTGCTGGGCCCTCATCGCAACATAATCCGGTGTTTGAAGTCCGGGTGACTGGTCTGCAATCTGGATATATTCAGTGATAATAGTTCTGATCATATCCAATGGATTCTGATCGAGCCGGTCCACACTTTCAGCTATTTCCTGCTGAGTGGATGCATCCATACGGTGATATTTTGAAAGGAGTTCCTGCATAAAATCAGAAACAAAGCTGTCTCTTTGTTCAATATTTTGCCTGTATTGGCGGATCAGAGATGCCTGCCTCCGTTCATTCGCCTCAGCACGTTCTATCTGCTGCTGTAGTGAAGTTGTCTGCTGTGTCATTTGCGTAAGGCGATTGCGAAATTCATCCATTTCTGCAGATAGTCCATCAATTTGTTCATTCAATTGCTCAATCACACTCAGATTATTGTAAGCCGTACTCCTTATCTCTCTGAGGCTTGAAATCGTGCTTTCGAATGATTCCGGATACAGGGCATTATTAATAATTTCAGAGTGTTCAGAATATTCTGACTGCAATGCATCAATTTCTGAGCTAACTTCTTCAAGTTCCTCAGCTGTAACAGCTAATTCAACCCTGTTAAGCAGTTCAGAAAGTTCGGCACGGAAATCCTGCTGTATTTGATAATCTGACTGTTGAGCATAAGCGGATGAACATGCAAAGATCAAAAAAACAGTCAGTATTGAAATATGCTTTTTGAATAATGTTTTCATTGTTTAGCCTCTTATCGTCTTCCGTTTTGATCAATATTATATGATTGACCGCTAATCATATCCACCAATTCAATATGGGTGTTGCGCTGGTTAAAAGCGGGCTGGCCTAAACCTTCACCGGCAATCTCGATCTTGTTCTTCAGCTTAAGTACACTTTCATCAGGTTCAAATACATAAACATGCGAAAAACCGGATGCAGTAATAAAGTAATAACCGGCCCTGTTCCTAATCACTCTTATTTCATCAACTGAAGTAATTCCTTCTTCTTGCAAAACCGGTATGATGGAAAATTTGATGGCATATCGTTGATCATGAACCCTGTTATCAGCGTCAGGAGTTAGTACACTCTCAAGAGGCTGGGAATAATCCACATCTTGAATAACGAGCGATGTACCGCAAGCCATTGTTCCCATCACAACAGCAAAAATCACAGATAGATTAATAATTGTTTTTCTCTTCATAGCTAATCAGATAGTTAACGGTTTGTCATATTAGTTAACACTTAATGGTATTTAAGGCTAATGTTTAAAAAATGTTTCATCACACCTTTATTAAAGAATAACAAGGGGCAACCTTCAGTAATTCCGTTTTTCCTTTCAATTCTTCGATTTCCATCACAAAAGAATACCCAATAATGTTTCCTCCAAGTTTTTGAACCAGTTTTGTTGCAGCAAGAGCTGTTCCTCCGGTTGCAATTAGGTCATCATGTATTATAACGTTTGCACCATGCCCGATAGCATCCGAATGTATTTCAAGAGTATCGGTTCCATACTCCAATTCGTAAGCTACCGATTCAGTATCAGCAGGTAGTTTATTCGGCTTTCGGATGGGTATAAACCCTGCATGCAGGTCTTGAGCCAGGTTTGTACCAAACAGGAAACCTCTCGATTCAAGGCCTGCCACATGATCCACTTTCATACCACGAAATGGTTCGGCAAGCAAAATTGACGTAAGTTCAAGGAGATGTTTGTCGTTCAATACCGGTGTAATATCTTTGAAAATTATTCCCGGTTTCGGGAAATCTTTTACTGACCTGATTTTTTCTTTTATGAGACTCTTTATCGAATCCTCGACTTCTGCTATTTTCATAGATGCAATGACTGATAGTTAGTTGTTATCATTAAAACATACCAATTTAATGCGAATGTTTAACGGAAAAACATCGGGCCATATCGAACAACACCGCAATTATATGATGCAGGCCCTTAAGCTGGCTGAACAGGCTTACCGGCAAAAAGAGGTTCCTGTGGGGGCGATTGTAGTTCACCAAGGGCGGATTGTCGGGAAAGGGTTTAACCAGGTGGAAATGCTAAAAGACCCTACCGCACACGCGGAAATGCTGGCAATTTCTGCAGCATGTGCCACGCTTCAGAATAAATACCTTACCGGTTGTACGCTCTATGTCACTCTTGAGCCCTGCCCGATGTGTGCCGGTGCGATTGTATGGTCAAAAATTGACCGGCTTGTTTTTGGAGCATTGGATGAAAAAGCCGGTGCCTGCGGATCGGTTTTTAACATCGTAAACAATAATAACCTCAATCATCAGGTTGAGGTTATTCAGGGAGTTCTTGATATCGATTCTGAATTTCTACTGAAACAGTTTTTTTCCGAGAGAAGATAACTGATGTCACGTAAATGATATACTGATTTTCTTACTTCAACCGAACTATAAATGTTTTTGTATCCACTCACTTTAAAAGGGAAACCTGTAACACCCGGAAATAATCAGGGGTAACTATCAAACGACGCACCGAAGTATTTCTCCCGAAACCTGCCCCATTTTACCACAAGTTTCCTTCGCCCGGTTACGGTTGTTAGCGGAATAAACAACCTTATTATGAGATATATCAAGACTGCAATAATCAGTAACAGCCAGATTGCATAATCCTGGTATACCTCAATATAATGCAGCATCGGCTGACCAATGAGGGCTGCAACACCTATCATCAACGGAATCCATACAACTAATGATACCAGAAAATATGCCAGGAAATGGAGAAAATTAGTTTTTAAAATACCCGCTGCAAGGTATGCCGGAAAACGTGTACCGGGAATGAATCGGGTTACAAAAATGATTTCCATGCCCCTCATTTCGAACATGTTTTTAATTTTCTCCATGTCTCCCGGTTTTATCATCCATTTTATAGGCTTTTTGTAAAGGATCGGGTTGCCCACTTCCCTTCCGAGCACATATACCCCGATATTCACGATCACAATTCCCACAAAACAACCGAACATAGCAAACCAGAATGGCAAAACACCTGATGCTACAATTAAACCACCGCTAATACATGCAATATCTTCACTCACAAGTGTAAATAGTGCTAATATCAGTACCATGATTAGCAGAGTTTTACCTCCGATTGACCTCATTTCAGCTGCATCAAAATCATCTTTCGAAAGCTCAATCCGCAAAACATGCGCATTTTCCCTAATTGCCACATCATTATTCTCTACCCCCTCTAAAAACCATTGAAGATGGTTTATCCACTTTTCAGGGTCATAATATATTGTATTTTCACTCGCCTCGTGGGTCATAAGGTAACTCTGAGGTAATAGCCTGTGGTTTTCCTCTGCTACGGAAAGAGAAACCTGTTTATCATTCAACGGATGCAGTATGAGCACCGGCTGGTTAATACTTTTTAATTGTTCTCTCACTTCTCGCTGATCCATTTGAAGTATAGAACGTATGTATGGCTGTTGAATGGGCTGAATGTGATAATACCCCATGTGCGGAAGGCCCCACTTAAACAACCATGATACAGGATAAAGAAATGAATATATGGTGCGGTTAAAAGTATGATTTCCAAGAAACTGCAATTCTACTACACCCAGGGATGATAAAAGAGTTAAGCTCTGTATTAGTGTTGCGTTTTCTGAATGGCCAGACGCAAGGGCAATGGCAACCAGTCCTCCATATCCATGTCCAATCAAATCAACCTTACGGATGGAAAGTGTGTCCAGAACCTGTTGAATATATCCCGCCCTGCTGTTGATTGAGTAGCTGATTCTATCCCCCCTTACAGTGCTTTCAGGGAAAAATGGTATAAGAACATTTTTTTGAAGTTCCCGGTTAATGTAAGCTGCGAAAGGAATTAATGATTCCGGCCCGAAATTTATATCAGGGATTATTACTATTACGGTACCGTCGTCCTCGTGTTGATAATGTATATATTCAACCGGAACCTGAAATTCATCATGAGTTATCATTACTGTCTCTACTCCGGCAAGCGGCTTATCTGCGACAGGGAAAAAAATTTGCACAAACCATGACAACCCCATCATTGACAGGTAAAGCAAAACAAAAACATGCCATTTTTTAAATATCATGGTGCATGCAATCACTGAAACTAAAAAACAGGGGGTACAAATTCTTCATCAAGTACTTCGGTCATAGGTAAAAATATTCCACTCACTTTCTGATGCAGTTCTTCGGCCAGCTTTTTCCTGTCAGGGTTACTCAAACGGTCTTCACCAAAACGTATTGTCACGATTATTCGTTTATTTGAAGCCATCAGAAACAAATGTTTATGTAATGGATCTCCTCCCCACCAGCTCACCGATTTATAAGCAGGAATATCCCCTTTTAACGTTCTGTAACGCAATGCTGAATAAGAAACTTCAATATTTTCAGAAGCGGCATGTTCGAGCAGGGGTGGCCGAAACCGTAAGATTTCTTTACCCGGTGATGTCATTCCTTCCGGAAAAAGAACTAATCCCTGATATTCATTTAGTTGTTCTGATATTTCCCGGTTTACACGGGTAACATCCCTTTTTTTGCTCCGGTCTACAAAAATTATCCCAAGTGTTGTTGCCATAAATCCAATAAGCGGCCAATGCTTTATCTCCATTTTTGAGACAAATGTGGTTTTGAGTATGGAAGAATAAACGGGTATATCGATATAACTGAGGTGATTGCTTACTAGGAAAAAAGGTGGTTCAGGCGGATTCCCCTCAACCTTAATATCCATTGAAAGGATTTTGGCAGATCCTTTCCCCCACCATGTCATAATTTGATTTCGCCATAGCTCATATCGCTGGCCAAACAGCTTTATGAAGATCAGAAAGAAAAGGTAGATGGAATAAAGTGTAAATGTATTAGCCAGAAATAAGACAATTTTAAAGATAGCTGCGATGCGATACATAATTTGATAATTTCTCTTTTTCTTTCCGGTTTTACTTATTTAGACTGCGATATTTGGGAATCTTATTGTTATTTTCTTTTGTTTACAGAACGCAATTATAACTTTTTCAGATAAAGATATTTAAGCAAATATACTATTGTCTGGAAATATTCAAGTGAACCAACGTTTTAAAATTAAATCTCCTGAAACCTTAGTACAAATCCGGCATGTTGTATACCCGAACATATCACCATTCTCCGGAAAGCGACTGGGTTGTATTTGTACACGGCGCAGGCGGCTCTTCAAATATCTGGTTCAGGCAATTGAAAGCTTACACTGAAGAATTTAATGTATTGCTTGTGGATCTTCGGGGCCACGGAAAATCAAAAGAAATGAGTACCCTGAAAGAGTACTACAAAGAGAACTATACGTTTAAAACAGTATGTAAAGATATTATTGAAGTACTGAATGAAAATAATATTGACCAGGCACATTTTGTAGGTGTTTCACTCGGAACAATTCTCATCCGAATGGTGGCAGAAATGGATCCTGACCGGGTAAAATCAGCAGTAATGTGCGGAGCAATAACAAGACTGGACATCCGCTCCCGGGTACTGGTTTGGCTGGGTAATGCATTTAAAAAAATTGTCCCTTTTATGTGGCTTTATAAACTGTTTGCGTGGATTATTATGCCGAAAAAAAACCACCAGGAATCGCGGCTGATGTTTGTCAATGATGCAAAAAATCTCGCCAGAAAAGAATTTTTAAAGTGGTTCCGGCTCACATACGATGTGAATCCACTGCTCAGGTACTTCAAGGAAAAAGAAATGGAGGCACCTACACTTTACATTATGGGTGAGGAAGATCACATGTTTCTGCCGCCCGTACAAAAAATGGTAAAAGAGTTTAAACACTCATATCTCGAAATTGTGGAAGGGAGTGGCCATGTGGTAAATGTAGATAAACCGGACGAATTTAACAGAATTTCCCTTGAATTTCTTGTAAAACAGAGATCACCTTTACAGCAATCTGCATGATTCCATGAATTATGTTTCCTGCCCGTGAAGTCTTCTTTCACTATGAAGTACGAAAGATATTCGACAGTGATGTACAGTTGACAGGCGCTAAACTGCACATATTATAAGCCCATTTCAGTTTCTGTTAAAAAATACCAGATACCGTTTTTTCTGCACTGATTTTTTCGAGATATTTGATATTGTCAAACTTTCAGAAATAACACCATGATCATACCTCTTGCGAGCGACCATGCCGGTTACGAAGCTAAAGAAGCAACCAAAAAAATTATTGAGAAACTCGGGTATATTCCGATTGATTTTGGCACGCATTCACCCGATTCGGTAGATTATCCTGAATTTGCTGTTTTGGTTTCAAAAAAGGTAAATGCGGGTGAGCATGAATTTGGCGTTTTGATTTGTGGCAGCGGGCAAGGTATGTGTATGACGGCCAACAAATTCCCAAACGTCAGAGCTGCGTTGGTATATTCACCGGAAGTTGCCATTTTAGCCCGCGAACATAACAATGCGAATATTATATGCCTTCCCGGAAGGGAATTAAACAGTGAACAGATCGAAGCCATCTTAAAAAGCTGGTTTTCTACATCGTTCGAAGGTGGCAGACACGAACGGAGGGTTACTAAAATTCACTCCTTAACAGAAAAATAGCTTATTGAATGCAATCATTACATGAACAGGATCCTGAAATTTTCGAATTTCTCGAACTTGAAAAGCAACGCCAAAATCTGAACTTTGAATTAATCGCTTCCGAAAACTTTGCTTCCAAGGCTACAATAGAGGCAATGGGTTCTGTGCTTACTAATAAGTATGCCGAAGGCTATCCTGGTAAAAGATACTACGGAGGCTGTGAGCATGTGGATAAAGTAGAAGATTTTGCAAGGGAACGCGCAAAGAAATTATTTGGGGCAGAGTGGGTAAATGTTCAACCACACTCGGGCGCCAGTGCAAATGCAGCTGTTTACCTGGCGTTTATGAAACCGGGTGATACACTGCTGGGATTAGATTTGGCACACGGTGGCCACCTCACTCATGGCTCCCCGGTAAATTTTTCGGGTATCACATACAACGCAACATTTTATGGTGTTGATAAGGAAACAGGCCGGATTAACCTGGATAAAGTTCGTGAAAAAGCGAAGGCAGTAAAACCTAGAATGATTTCAATTGGAGCAAGTGCCTATTCACGCGATTTTGATTATGCTGTTTTCCGTGAGATTGCCGATGAAGCAGGGGCTTTTTTGTGGATGGATATGGCACACACTGCCGGTTTGATAGCCGTAGATGAACTGAACGACCCGCTACCCTATTGTGATGTAGTAACTACAACCACTCACAAAACCCTGCGAGGCCCGCGCGGCGGGATGATCCTTGTTGGAAAAAATAGTGAAAACAAACTTGGTGTAATTGCTCCAAAATCAGGCAGGGTAAAAAATATTGGTGAGGTTCTTGATTCGGCAGTTTTTCCCGGTTCTCAGGGTGGCCCGCTAATGCATGTGATAGCAGCAAAAGCTGTCTCATTTGCCGAAGCACTTAAACCTGAATTTAAAACATACCAAAAGCAGGTAAAGATAAATGCAAAAAAAATGGCTGACGAATTTTTAGTCCGCGGGTACGATCTTGTAAGTAATGGTACCGACAATCACCTCATCCTGGTTGATCTCAGAAACAAAGGCCTTAATGGGAAAATCGCTGAAGAATCATTAGACCGGGCAGGAATCACAGTGAATAAAAATATGGTACCTTACGATACTGAAAGTCCGTTTATAACCTCCGGAATCAGAATTGGATCACCCGCACTTACTACAAGGGGATTTAAAGAAACCGAATTCAGTGAGGTGGTTAAATTGATCGATTCTGTACTTCAAAACCCTGAAGATGAAAAGGTTATTCAATCCGTTAAAAGTGAAGTACGTGCAATGTGTGAACAATTTCCTTTATATGATTTCGTGACTGTATCCTGAACTATGAACAAAATTTGATCATATCATCCGTCAAAAAAGAGAAATATTAAAATTTAATACCGACTCAATCGGTTCTGATATTCAATGAGCGAATCTACAGGAGCCACAAAACGGAGTATAATGGGGGCAATTCTCCCCAAGGCTAATAAACCAACAGTAGACCCAACTGCTTCCATGTCATTTCTCGACCATCTCGAGGAATTGCGTTGGAGGATATTGAAAGGCCTTGCGGGCATTTTAGCCGGGATTGTTGTAGCATTTATATTTTCAGATTTTTTTATTCAGGAATTCATTCTTGGCCCGGCCCGGTCTGATTTTTTCATGTATCAGATTATGCCGATAAATGCGGTTGACCTGTCCCTGATTTCAAGGCGTTTGACAGGGCAGTTTTTCACTTATTGGGGCACATTGATTATTATCGGTACCATTATTGGTTCACCCTACTTTATATACCAATTGTGGGCGTTTATTGAACCTGCACTCGAATCAGGCGAAAAAATCAAAACTTTTTTAAACGCCATGTTTATCAATTTTTTCTTTTTGCTTGGTATTTCGTTTGGTTATTTCATTTTGGTTCCATTCGCGGTACAGTTTTTTACACAGTTCATTATCTCAGATATTATCAGCAACGAGTTCGATATTCATGAATATTTTATCAAAGTTGCTGTCTGGACTCTCGCCTGCGGTATCGTTTTCCAGGTGCCTGTAGTCAGTTGGTTCTTGTCTAAAGTTGGCCTGGTTACCCCTGAAGGGATGAAGACCTATCGACGGCATGCCATTGTTGGGGCAATGATCCTTGCCGCATTTCTCACCCCTCCGGATCCCGTCTCACAAATCATGATTGCAGTACCGTTGATCGTACTATACCAGTTCGCAATATTCCTGAGCAGGATAGCCGTAAAAAGACGCAAGAAAGATCTTGAAGCTGCGTTTACTGATGGTAATACATAATACTCTCAATTTTGCTGCTGTTATTGTGCAGAATGAACCGTACATTTAAGATTGAGAAAAATCAGACATACATAAACAGAACACTACTTTTTTCATGCAAGAATCTGTATTCAAATATTTATTGTTGATTATCATGCTTTCTGTAATTGGAATAGCATGTAATACAGACGATCCTTTCAGAATCCCCCCTCCTGATCTCACAACAGTTCCGGAACCATTCGATTTACAAAACATTGAACCGATGGAAATTATACCAGGAGTGCAGGTATTCATTCACGAAGAAGGTTACGGCCCATTTTATGTAACAGCCAGAGATGAAGTCTGGATTTATAAAACTCTCCGTACTGACGAAGGAGATATTATTTATAGCACCTTCTCCGACGGCCGGGTTGATCCTATCCCGATTTCAATGAGTATTGCCGGCAATTACCAAAATGTTTTTAACTTTACAATTTTACTTGGTTATAATCCCGGTTTCAAAGCAGGAATGCTTGGAATGAGGGAAGGGGAAAAAAGAACCATTATTGTACAGCCAGAACAGGGTTTTGCGAATATTCCATCGAACAGCCTGAATGCAGCATACCGAAATAATAAACTCATTTACGATATCAGGGTATCACGTATTGAACCAAGTTAAGTACCGGGGGTTATATATCAGTCTGCCATCATATGTAGACTTTTTCCACCCTCGGAGTAATATTGGTTAGAATTTCATGGACATTGGTTTGGCCATGTTCAGCCCACTCGTAGGCATTCCATGCTGAACCACCGAGCAGAATAACATCAGTTCGCGGTTCAATATTTTCTTTTCCTAGAAAAACCATTGTCATATCCATTGTAATATTTCCGGCCTGACGGTAATACGTATCATTAATTAATACATGCAATTTATTGCTTAATGAGCGCGGAACACCATCAGCATATCCCACCGGCAAGGTTGCAAGAAATCCATCTTCAGGGCAAACCCAGGTTGATGAATAACTTACAACATCTCCTCTTTTTATCGGGCGTACCTGGGCAGCTTTTGTTTTCCAGATTAAGGCAGGTGTAAGCCAGGAATGCCTGGTATATCCTGCGTTGTATCCCATCATACCAAGTCCGGTTCTTATCATGCCAAAGTGGTCAATATCATCGTAATTCGTGGCAGCGCCGGTATTGCTCATATGAATAAGAGGTATTTCCGGAAAATGAGTCAAAACCTGTTTGAACCTCTGCTGCTGTATGTATACATAATCCGATCCCGGATCATCTGCAGTGGCATAATGTGAGTAAATTCCGCTGCAGGCAAGCCTCTGGCTGGCAATGGCAAGCTGCCTTACATCAGCAGCCTGTGCAGGTGAAAAGCCAAGACGGCCCATACCGGTATCGAAGTTCAGTTGGTAGGATGTGCCATCCATCAAAACAGAAAAATGTGCAACATCACTTATGGTTGCAGTAAGATTATGTGTTTGATAAGCTGCCGCATTCTCATAGGTCGGTACACCAAATACAAGAACCGGTTTTTTTATCCCTCCCATTCTCAGTTCTATTCCCTCATCAACCGAAGCCACCGCGAACCAGTCAACATTTCCTTCAATAAATTTGCTTACCGTTACAGCACCATGCCTGTATGCATCGCATTTAACAACAGCAAGTACTTTTCTGGCTGAAGCCTTCTGCTGTATAATCCTGATATTTTTTTTAATGGTTTCTAAGTGAATTTCTGCAATTGAGACTGGAAAATGATTTCTCAATGATAACCTCCGAATATTTTTTTTCTTTTTTTCAGGATAACATTTGCGGCATTATAACCGGCTGCACCGAATACCCCGCCGCCGGGATGGCATGAAGCACTCGAAAGATAGAGATTTTTGATGGGTGTTTCGTAATTGCTTAGCTCCGGTACAGGACGAAACATAAACATCTGGTCAAAATTCATTTCAACATGCATCACATTACCGCGCAGTAACCCGTGTTTGCGTTCGATATCAAGAGGTGACTGAATATACCAGTCTATCAATTTACCCTTCATATTTGGGGCATATTTTTCTACAACCCCATAGATTTTTTCAGCTTCACGCTCACGGATATCGTCCCAGTTTATTCCATTTGCCAGTTCATAGGGATGCCACTGTGCCCATGCAAATAAAGTATGTTTACCGTCTTTTGCCACTTCAGGATCGATTTTTGAAAATGTCATCGCTAATACCGCTGGCTCCTCTGGCGGATTTCCTTTCATATAATCCCCGATCGCCCGGTTCATATACTCAACTGATGGGGCTAAAAGCTGCATACCATTATGAATAATTGGATCATTCGGAGCTGCTTTATATTCAGGAAGCTCCTCTACAGCGCACCTGATTACCATTCCAAAACCATTGCCAACCTGAATATTTTTTACCTTTGTGAATAAAGAATCATCCAGGTGCTTCTTCTCTACCAATTTTAGCATGGTTGTTTGAACGTGTGCATTTGATACAATGAAGCCCGCCTTGTAGTACTCATCTTTTTCTGTGAACACGCCTTTTGCAGCACCATCTTCAATGTGAATTTGTTTAACAGGACTTTCCGAAATAACGGAGCCTCCATGAGCTTCAATAAACTTTTTCATTGCCTGCGTCAGCATTCCGCTCCCTCCTTTCGGGTGTTTCGCACCACTTTGATGAAGCATCGACTGCCACCCGGCAAAATCACCTGTAGCCGACTGGTCAGGCAACGGCCCCGATTGTGAGGCAAACCATATAAGTGCAGCCTGCATATACCTGTTGGAAAATGCATTTTTTACTACACTGCCATAGCTACCAAGTATTTTCTGAAGACCGTCGAGTTGTTCACCCTTTTTGAACATGGAGCCATCCCGGATCTGGCCTTTTGCCATCTCCATAAAAATATTTTTACCTGACGGCGGCACCATAAACGCTTTCAATACCCCTTTGTTAATTCTGCCCCAAAAATCAATGAAATTCCGGTAATTTTCCACATCCTCCGGAGCAACACGGGCAATAGATTCAAGTGTGAGATCGAGGTCTTTGTGAAAATGTATCACCCCTTTTTTATCAGGAAGCGGGTAACTCATAAACGGATCCATCTCGATATATTCCAGTCCATAACCGGTAAGACCCAGTTCTTCAATAATTCCTGTCTGATGAATCATGATATGCACCGAAGAACCAACATCCATCCTGAAACCATGCGGATTAATTTTGGATTGAAACATCGTTTCAGTACATACGGCACCCCCGATAGTATCCCTTTGTTCGAGAACACCCACCTTCATACCGGCTTTAGCCAGGTAACAGGCTGTAATTAAACCATTGTGCCCAGAACCAATAATGACTGCATCAAATTCTTTCATATTGCGTATCATTTGAACGTTGGAATGAATGTTTACTTAAAAAAGGTTTTAACATCATATCCGGCAATCTCATTCACTGGAAACAAATACTGCCTGGTACTGATGGCGAATTTACCAATCACTCAAAAACTCTTTCTTCAATAAACAGAAAAGGGTTACTTTTAATCATCCATACGGATAGGGTAAAATACTAAGTAACAATAATCAAAATGCAATTTTTAAAAACGTTTTTAGCTTCACTTTTAGGAACAATCCTCGGTATTATACTGCTCATTTTAATTCTTGTGGCAGCTTTGGTAAGCAGTTCCTCCGAACCAGAACCCTATATCCGGGCAAATACGGTGTTAACTATTAAACTAAGCGGTGATATACCCGCCAGGGCTGTCATAGATCCTTTCCAGGAACTGTTGAATCCCGGGTTAGGTGCAAGGGTTTCCGTTGAATCTTTAAAAAATAACCTCAGGAAAGCAGCATCTCACGACAATATTGCAGGAGTTTGGATAACTGCTAACCAGATTTCAGCATCATGGGCAAATCTCGAATCGGTTTATAATGCCCTCGGAGAATACAAGGAAAGTGGAAAATTTCTCTACTTCAGTACAGATGATATCGGCATGAATGAGAAAGCTTACATGCTTGCCAGTGTTGCCGACTCTGTTTTCTATAATCCTGATACGATGTTTTTCATGGAAGGATTTGTTGCACAGGTAACCATGTATAAAGGCATGTTTGATAAAATTGGTGTGGAACCTGAAATGATGAGTATTGGTGATTATAAATCGGTAACTGAACCATTTATGAGAGAATCCATATCTGATGAGTTCCGGGTACAGATCGAAGAAATTCTGGACTCATATTCCACAACATTCCTCGAAGCTGTGTCAAAAAGAACCGGTATGTCTTTGGAAGAAGTCAATAACCTTATGAATACGCCTCCGGTTAACCGTACCAAGCAAGCATATGAACATGGACTTTTTGATGTTCTGGCTTACGAGGATGAAGTTGAGAAAGCCATTAAAAACCGTTTGGGTATAGAGGAAGATGGTTCCTTCCGTACAGTTACCCATGGCCGTTATTCCAGGGTTTCGAACAGACGTGCGGGAATTGATGAAAAATCCACATCCAACAAAATAGCTGTAATATATGCATCCGGTACTTTTATGCCACAAATTGCAGACAGCCCATTTGGGCAAAGCGGAAACATCACCTCCCAGAACTTCAAAAAACAAATTGATGCCGCTCTCGAAGATGATGATATCAAATCCATAATTGTACACATCAACAGCCCTGGTGGTGTAGCTACGACAAGTGATCTGGTTTGGAGACATATCAAACGAGCTGCAGAAAAAAAACCAGTGGTTGCATCCATGGGAGCAGTTGCAGCATCAGCAGGGTATTATATCGCTGCTGCCGCTGATACGATAATTGCTCAAAATAACACAATCACGGGATCAATTGGTGTGGCACTCCAGATTTTTAATGCGGATGAATTATTAACTGATAAAATCGGATTGAATTTTGAAACCATCAAAACTCATGATTTTGCTGATATTTTCGACATTTCACGCCCCCTCACTCAGCAAGAATCCTCAGCTCTTCAGCAGCGTATTGAACATTCATATGAACGTTTTCTGGAAGTAGTTGCCGAATCCCGTGGTATGACAAGGGATGAAGTACATGAAGTAGCACAGGGCCGGGTATATACCGGGGCAAGGGCAAAAGAACTGGGGCTGGTTGATGTGATAGGAGACCTTGACAAAGCACTGGAAATTGCTGCTGAAATGGCTCAAATTGATGCTTATAAAATCGAAGTATTCCCCAAAAGGGAAGATTTCTTTCAGCAGCTGTTTAGTTCTGCAGACACACACATGAGAAATGCCCTATTTGGATGGCTTCCGAAAAATATGCGAAAAGAAGTCCAGACAATTTCGCAAATGGTAACTTACCATGATATATTAACCTGGAAAATGATGCCCTTCTCCATTCATATTAATTAAATCCATGCAGATAGGAAGTTTCATCGTTGAACAATTGAGTGAAGGTTTTTTTGAGGTATTCAAAGACGGAACCTTGCATAAAACAGGTCCTTCTGTACTCGAAAATCAACAGGTTGAAACGGATACAGGTACCAGCACACTGTCGGTTGGAATCGATCCCTTATTTATATCCGGGTACGAAATGAATATTATTGTAGACCCCGGCCTTGGCTGGGGCCTCGATTTTAAAAGCCGGTACAAGGATACGTCAAACGTCAAAACAAATCTCGACATATTTGATATACACCCTGAAGAAATTGACTTTGTGATACTGACACACCTTCATTTCGATCATGCCGCTGGATGTACTTTCGTATCAGATGAATTCAAAACAACACCTGTTTTCCCAAATGCACGATACCTAGTACATAGAACAGAATGGGATTATGCGATCGGGCATGTTGGCAGCTCAATTGGTTCTTTTGGTGAGAAATACAGGCTGGATGAACTATATAAACTTGCTGCTGAAGGGAGGTTCAGATTTATCGAAAGAGAAAATTATTACCCGGTCAGAGGTTTGGAGCTTATCCATACCGGAGGTCATACCCCGGGGCACATGGCTCTTCGAATACATGATCAAGGAAACACGGCATGGTATACAGGGGATTTGATCCCATCTGAAAATCATCTTAATCAGTCCTCCCTGCCAATAACTGATACAGATCCCATTCGTGCCAGGAAAATGAAAACCCGCATATTAAATTTGGCTTACAGCGAAAAAGCTGTGATATTTTTTTATCATTCTCTTTTTAAAAAAGCCGGAAAGCTCTCCTTTAATGAACATGAGCAATTTGTGCTCAATGATCTGTAAATGATAGTTAATCACTTGCCATTATGCTTGCAGGAAAAAGGAAGCAAATTCAGATTACACTTCGTTTTTACGGAGATTTAAATGATATGCTAGCATCTTCAAGAAGAGGTAAAACGTTTATTGCAGATGTACAGCATGTGGTAAAGTATACTGGCCGGGTTCACACCGTAAGCGACTTCAGCCAAAATTGAAAAAGATCCTTTTTACCGGCAATTTTGATTTAATGACAAACACATTAACTACATCATGATTTACAGCATCCTGGCTGATATTGTGATCGCCATACATTTCCTGTTTATTGTTTTTGTTGTAATCGGGGCATTGCTAGTGCTGAAGTGGCAAAGAATTGCATTTATTCACCTTGCAGCAGCATGCTGGGGTGCACTTATCATGTTTCAAGGATGGATTTGTCCGCTCACACCATTAGAAAATAAATTAAGAAGGGCGGCCGGCCAGAGCGGATATGACGGAGGTTTTATTGAACACTATCTCCTTCCGATTATTTATCCCACGGGTTTGACCCGTGAAATACAAATCTGGTTAGGAGTCGCAGTAATTCTAATTAATCTGGTTCTCTATGGAATAGTTCTGTACAGATTATTCCGGAAATAAAATGCAAAATCGAAGTGTGAGCCTGAATAAACCTGAATTTCAGGTTTTTACAATAAGTAATGGATATGTCTCTTCAACTGTTTTTTTCTATTGAGAAGCCAGGCTTTCAATATTCATAGTAAAATCAAATTCGAGGCGAATTGCATCTGCAACACTGAGTACTGATCCTACTCTTGGTTTTTCCAGTCCGAATTCATCAAAAGTAAATTCAGTTCTCGCAGTTCCTGTCATCACGCCATCAACAAATCGGGCATTTACACGCCAACTGGTTGGTTGAGTTACATCCTTTATCGAAAGATTACCGATAATGTCGAATATTGCCGAACCATCAGTTGGTAATGGAAAAGAAAGATTCCGTGTTTGGATGGGAACAAGCTCAACTGTGGGAAATCGCTCACTTTCAAGTGTATTTCTCTGGATAAAACCATCGCGGCGATCCCTGTCGCTTTTAAGGCCAATTATATTTGCCACAAATTTTGATTCTTCCTGAATCACTTCGCCCTCTGTATTGAAAACAATTGCTCCTGAAATTTCATTGGTTTCTCCGACAGCATCATTGGGAAAATCGAAACCCGCAAGTTGTTCCCGAACCAGATAACGGACGGTATTACCAGTTGGCGCTAATACCATTCGGATTCTATCTTGATGTACAGATTGTTCGATGGCATCACTATTAATCGTATCCAAATTCGGAGTTGAAGAATTTATCGTATTGGATGACCAAACGAAGCCGGCAACAAAAACTGTAACTGTATATATAATGAGGTAGTTGAGTGTATTGTACATAGCTGGAGTGGCTGGTTTTAATTAAGGCCTAAACAAACACAATTGTTTACAAATGTATCTTTGCCCAGTATCATTATCAATATCTTTCAAGTAAATTATTGAAAAACATTGCTTAAAAATTATGTCGATCCAGCTTAGATTGATAACCGAATAAAAGAGTATTCCTGAAATTATCCTTCAGTATTTGCAGGAATACATTACTTGTTCATCGAAATCAGGAAATCTTCGTTTGACCGTGTACCTTTCATCTTGTCAAGCAAAAACTCCATGGCTTCGTAGGCATTGTGGTTGTTAAGGTATCGCCTCAGAAGCACCACTTTTTCTCTCTCTTCTTCAGAAACAATCAGTTCTTCCCGACGGGTACCGCTTTTAAATACGTCAATTGCCGGAAAGATTCTTCGTTCAGCCAGCCTTCTATCCAACACAAGCTCCATGTTACCTGTACCTTTAAATTCTTCGAATATAACATCATCCATTCTTGAACCGGTTTCGACCAGTGCAGTGGCAATAATGGTCAGGCTTCCCCCATTTTCAATATTTCGTGCAGAGCTGAATAATTGTCGCGGGGCTTTCAACGCTTCAGAGTCAACACCTCCGCTCATCGTACGGCCGGAGCTCCCGCCTGCTACGTTATATGCACGCGCTAATCTTGTTATTGAATCCATTAACAGAAGTACATCATGACCACTCTCAACCAGCCGTTTTGCTTTTTCAAAAACGATTTCGGAAAGGCCGATATGGTTCTCTGGTTTCTCATCAAACGTAGAGGCCACAACCTCGGCTTTTGGAACTGTTCGCTGCATCTCCGTAACTTCTTCCGGACGTTCATCAACCAAAAGTATGATAATTTTTGTCTCAGGGTGATTTCTGGTTACAGCATTTGCGATATTTCTGAGAATTGTGGTTTTACCTGTTTTAGGCTGCGCAACAATCAATCCTCGTTGCCCTTTCCCAATCGGTGTAAAAAGATCCATAATTCGTGTAGAATACTCCACAAAACTATTCTCCAGCTTGAAACGGGCTTCCGGATAAATCGGCAATAAATCTTCAAAATCTTCGCGGTTATCCATATCGCGGGGTATTTTGCCATTCACACCTTCCACACGTAATAGGGCAAAATAACGCTCTCCGACTTTTGGCGGCCGTATAATTCCGATCACACAATCCCCTTGTTTCAACCTGAATCTCTTAATTTGTGAAGGTGAAACATAAATATCATCAGGGCTGGCCTTGTAATTATAATTCACTGAACGTAAAAATCCATAACCGTCAGGCAGAATTTCAAGTGTCCCCTCATTAATCAGAAATTTTCCAAGCTGCGGGATAATATCCGCCAAACGTTCGTCAAGTGTAGGTGCATCTGATTCAGGTAGTACATTACTTACATGTTTTTTATTCTGCTTTTTGTTTTGATGCCGGTGTTTATGTCGTTCAGTATTTTCACTGGCACCCGGATGATCATATGATTGTATATGATCTTTACCTCCGTATTCAGAATCATGTTGTTTAAAACCATTATTATCATTTTTTTTAGGCTTTGTACTCTCTTTGATTCGTTCTATGATTTCCTGCTTTTTAAGTGCGGAAATTCCCTTAATTCCAATAGCCTTGGCAATAATTTTTAAATCGCCAACTGTTTTTTGATGTAACGTATCCACATCAAAGTGCAGATCGTTATCGGTTTGATTCTCCGACATAATAAATATTTATTCTTAAGTTAATTTATCCAGAGTAGCGAACAACCAGATTGTAGTAGTACGCTGTGGGGTTATTCTTCGAGTGCGGAAAGATTATCTTCTGAAGCAAGTATGGTACCCAACCATTTGCTTACTACAGTATAAAAGTAAAAACTTCCGCTAAAAATTACTAATTCTGTTTCGAATTGATTTCTATTACAAATTTCATCCAGGTTTATTTCTGATGCACGCGGAAAAAATTGTTTCATCTCGCTTATGGTTGCCGCCCTTTCATTGTTCAACCCGCAAATTTTTACGTTTGGAAACCTACTCCAACTCCTCACGACTCCTGGAGTAAGTTTATCTTTCATGAAGCTTAAAACCACTGTCCAATGATTTTCGGGTGCTTTCTCAAGAAGATGCTCGATAAGGTGTTCAACAGCTTCCTCGTTATGAGCACCGTCAAAAAACCATTCACGCTTATGGTGCAGTTTTTCAAAAACTCCTCTTCGTGCAAATCGCTGCTCCAATAACTCTATTCCGGAAACAAAATCTTTATGATCTACAATAAATTTTGTGCGTAACTTATGTATTACAGCAAATGCGATAGCGGCATTAACGGCATCAATTTTTTTCAGAAATGAAGCCTTCAGTACAATCTCTGTTTCACCAAAACTGAGTTTGATAATTCCATTATTATAACCGGGATTAAATTGTCTCACCGGGATCAGTTCAGAATTATATTTATCAGCAATTTTCTGAATAACATATTGAGCATTACCGGGTAAATCGCCAGTTATGAGAGGGATACCTTTTTTTATGATGCCACCCTTTTCCCTTGCTATAGATTCTATACTGTTGCCAAGCAGGTCGGTGTGATCCATGCCAATTGAGGTAATCACTGAAATTTCCGGAAAAATTACATTTGTAGCATCAAGTCTCCCCCCAAGCCCGGTTTCAATAACAGCAATATCCACTTCATTTATACTGAAATACCAGAATGCGATTGCCGTGGTAATTTCGAAATAAGTGTAGTTTTGATTTTTTATATGCCCGCCATATAAATTAAAAAACATCAATAAATCGTTCTCCCCGATAAGGTCACCATTCAACATGAAACGTTCCCTGAAATCAATCAGGTGCGGGGAAATATACAGCCCCGTTTTAAAGCCTGCGGATTGATATATTGATGCAAGCATTCTGCAAACAGTTCCTTTTCCATTCGTTCCTGCAACATGTACTGATTTGAAAGTGAGCTGCGGATTTCCCATGACTCGAGAAAATTCCGTCATTCTTTCAAGGTTAAAATTTGCTGCACTTGCCCCTCTTAGGCTGAACATCGGAATAGAATTCATGAAAATTTCGACATCCGATATAGACCGGTACATTATTTTCACAGCTGTTGTTCGAGTTCTTTTACTTTATTGAGTGCCTCTTTCAGGTAATTCATGAACTGTTCATCAATTGGATAAGTAATGCCATTGATTGACTTAACCTCTCTCAATTCAATGATACTGTTCGTTAGCCACACTGAATCTGCATTAACCAGTGCAGTGGAATAAAATTTTCCTTCTTGAATTGTATAAGAATCATTTCTGTCAATGATTTCAATGACTGCCTCCCGCAGAATGCCCGGAAGAATATCACAGAGGCCGGAAGGTGTATAAACGGTGTTCCCTTTTTTCCAGAAAATATTTGCTGTTGCTGTTTCCGCTACAAAACCATTCGTCGTAAGCATTAAAGCATCATCGGCACCCTCCCGCTGCGCTTTTCTAAATGCGTTGCGGTAATGCAGCATGTTGCTGAGTTTTAAATGGGCGGGATGGCATATATCAGGCACAACCCTTGTTTTCGTCTGGAAAAGTGTTGCAGGATAATTTTGGTCTGCTGCAGGTGCTGCTGTTATCAAGTTCATTGTTTTGACATGATCATCATAATCATATCCCTCCTTTTCAATAAGGGAAACCTGTATTCTGACTCTTATTCTGCGATTATCAAACCCGCAATGCTTGACAAGATCGTCTATATCCTGCTTGGTTTTGCGCTTATCCGGGAATAGCTCCTCCGGTAACCCGAGATATTGTAATGCGGCATACATTCTGTCCATATGTTCGTTAAAACGGAATATGAATCCATTTTCAGCCAACATGGTTTCGAAACAACCGGCACCATAAAATAATCCCGACTGTACCGCAGTTGTCATGGCATCTGTTTCGTTTAAAATTTTTCCATCAAGGCAAACTGGCCTGTTATCAATCATGCTGTATCAATTGGTGTAATTTATTTCTCAGTATTTCGGTTTCATCCCCGATATGTGTGTCAAAAAGTTGCCCGCATTTATCAATCAAAATCTGGGCCGGAATCCCCGGTATATATATCTGCTGGTAAAAATCGGTTCCTTCAACAAATATGAAGTCAAAATTCTGTTCATTTATATATTCCATTATCTGCATTTCTCCATCACGTACAGCTGCTGCAATTACAATCAAATCCGGATGTTTTTGCCGATAACCACTTAAAAAAAGGTTCACATGGTGTGACTTCCCTGACCATGTAGACCAAAATTGAACAACAACCGGGTTGTTCACTAATTGGGAAATGGCCAATGAATCGGTTTCCATATAAGAACGGAATATCAGTGTGTCTAACTCTACAGCAGATATATTTTTTTTAAACTCCATTACCTGTTTTTGAGAGTAATGGAAGGTGCTTAACGTGATAACTATGACTGCTATCACCGCACAAATAATGATAAATAAATTAAAATATTTCGGATCAATTCTCATGTCAGATTCCTGACCTTTTTCTATTTGCCGCTGTTATGGTCTCAGAGGAATAAAAAGAAAACAACAGATATAGGATTATAATTACACTGATAACATATTCATCACATTATCATCTGCTGTATCAAGCCGTATTAGTGTATTGTAAACAATATAACGACCGGTAAAAATCATCAGACGATTCGATCCTGGATGATCCAAATCATCTTAATTGGCTCATTTTTCGAAAAACCCGGCAGATCACCATACAACTTTCATCTTTGACTTTATACCAATATCCTGGTTCAATTTAACTCACACAAATTAGGCAAATTTCCAATAAGTTCGTCAGCAAGTTGGATTGTTATAATCAGGAATGCTCATCCGTCGCATCCCATATATTTCATAAAGAATTTGATCATGTTTTGAGCTTTTATTCGCACCTTTTTACAACAGGAATGTGAATTTTATAGAATTATTTCACCGGAATGATTTCGGTCATTTAATTCATCAACATCATCAACAAAATACATGGATAATGCCGCGATGAGCATTGCAGCGCCCCCTAGCATCAACGAAAAAATGGCTTCCCCGTCAAACCAGTTCCTTGTAATAAAGCCAAGTAAACTTGCTGCGATTATCTGGGGAATCACAATAAAAAAATTAAATATCCCCATATATAACCCCATTTTTTTTGCAGGAAGAGAACCTGCAAGGATGGCGTACGGCATCGCCAGAATACTTGCCCATGCCAGCCCTATTCCAACCATTGGTAAAATCAATAAATTTGGTGATGGGATGAAATAGATGGATACCAAAGATATACCTCCGGCAGTAAGCGCTATTGAATGCAGAGTTTTTCGGCCGGTTACTCTTGCCATCGGTGCAAGTGCAAATGCAATTACAGCGGCAAATCCGTTATAAATTGCAAAAAGAATTCCAACCCAATCGGCACCAACATTATAAAGCAGTGAAGTTGGGTCACTGGTTCCATATACATGAGATGTTACTGCAGCGGTAGTATAAATCCACATAGCAAAAAGTGCAAACCATGTAAAAAATTGAACAACCGCTAGTTGGATCATGGTTTTAGGCATTGTCAGAAAATCGTGAACTACAACTACAAGCCCCTGCTCAGTTTTCCCGGATCGCTGAAGAAATCCGGCAATTAGTGATATAATACCAAGCAAGAATAATCCCCCGGAAATGATATACAGTTCAGCATCATGATTTTGAAAATATATGCCGGCCGAAGCAACAATTCCGAATAATGAAAAAGTATAGCCGAACGTAATTTTTTTCTGCCCCTCTCCTGCTTCGATGGGAATATCACGCTTTACTTCTGCTGCATCTTCAAGCAGTTCATTTTCATATTTCTCGAATGACTCAAGTTCATCAGGTGAGTACTCACGTGAGCGTACTACTGTCCATAATACTGCAAGAAAAAAAACTGCCGCACCAGTATAGAACGACCATTTTACTGAAGGTGGAATCATTCCTTCCGGTGCAGTATTCGCAATACCAAGAAGATTAGTCATCATCCAGGGAAGAGCTGAGGCAACAACGGCTCCGGTTCCGATAAAAAAACTCTGCATTGCAAACCCTTTTGTTCTCTGTTCAGAGGGCAGCATATCACCGACATAAGCCCTGAATGGTTCCATCGAAATATTAATCGACGCATCAAGAATCCAAAGCATGCCTGCTGCTACCCACAATACTGGTGAATTTGGCATGATAATAAGTGCAGCAGATGCAAAAATTGCTCCCCATAAAAAGTAAGGTCGGCGGCGGCCAAGTCGGGTCCATGTACGGTCACTGAAATATCCCACAATTGGCTGAATAACAAGCCCTGTAACAGGGGCTGCCAGCCATAATACAGGTATTGTATCAATACTGGCACCAAGGGTTTCAAAAATCCTGCTTACGTTTGCATTCTGTAAGGCAAATCCAAACTGGATGCCAAGAAAACCAAAACTCATATTCCAGATTTGCCAAAAACTTAGTCGGGGGCGTGGTTGAGGTTTTATGCTCATCAAAAATTCGATTGTGGATTAGGTTAGTGGCTCATATAAATACGTTCAAGCAGGTAAAAACTGTAGGGATCAATATAATTCAGTTCTTTTATTTCAAACTCTTCCCCCGAAAATACATCATTCCAAATGGCCTTATGGCCGTCTTTGAATGTAAATGTTTGTTGATTGCCAGAGAAATTCAATATTGCCATTACCTGTTCATGATGGCCAATTCGTTTATAGGCAAAGATATTTTCATCATTATCGGTTGACATTTTCCTAAAATGACCGCCAATCTCACCATTGAAAAGGGCTTGGTTTCTCGTATTAAGATCGAGCAGGGTAGTATAAAAATCCTGATACCTGTAATCACCCCACTCTATCTCGTCTTTTTCAAAAAATTGAAGCTGTTTATTAAGTCCCGATTCCTGTCCATTGTAAATGAGGGGCATTCCCCATACTGTTGCAGACAAAACAGCGAAGTTTTTAAAATTTGCACCATATAAATCGGGATCGCTTCCCTGCCATGAATTTTCATCATGGTTGGTGGTGAAGAGCATTCTGTAGTATTTTTTTTCAAATCGTTCAAAATTCCGGTTAAGCGCCTTATCCAGGTCAGTGGTGGTTGCACGTCCGGCACCCATATCTCGGATGGTCTGAGCAAAGTCCCATGCATATGTCATATCAAAAGCGCGGTGCAGTTCCGGTTCTTCAGCTTCGGCAAGCATAAAAACAGGCTTGATTTCCTCGAGTTTATTTCTGGCTTTGATCCAAAATTCAACGGGCACCATATAGGCTACATCAGCACGAAAACCATCAATATCATATTCAACTACCCAGTATTCCATGGCGTCGATCATTGCATCCCACATGTCACGGTTATTTACATCGAGCTGTATCACATCAGACCAGTCCTCAACAGGCGGATAGAAATTGCCATACTCATCTGTCATATAAAATTCCGGATTGGTTTCTGTCCAGACAGCATCCCACGCGGTATGATTGGCAACCCAATCAATAATAACCCTCATCCCATGTTCTTTTGCCTTGGTAACCACAAACCTGAAATCATCTTTATCTCCAAATTCCGGATTAATAGCTGTATAATCTTTAATGCTATAGTAACTGCCAAGAGTCCCTTTTCTCTCTTTTTCCCCAATTGGATGGATAGGCATAAACCACAGAATTCTGACACCCATTTCCTGCAATCTCGGTAGTTCTTCAGCAAAAGCCCTGAAAGTCCCTTCGGGTGTAAATTGCCGGATATTAACTTCGTATATATTGGCATTCACAGCCCATTCAGGTGGTAAAAAATCAACGTGGACTTCTGAATATTCGGGAGTACTGCCCGCGCATGAAGTTACAATTTGTGAAAGCAGAATGTGCGCAAATACTAATATCAGTAAATAGTTTACTTTATTGTATTTATATAAATTTATTCTTTCCATAAAACAGATATTTATTCCAATTATCCTGTTCAGTTTGTTTTAAAAACAATAGAAAACAGATAGGAAATTTTGAATAACCGCGCATCAGCTTTATTCTATCGATCGGTTATCCATCAATAGTAAGAAAATTGACGCCCCTTAATTTTTGTAAGATACTGAGATGCCTGTAGAATTATATTATGCTTTGATTAGTTTCTGTATAGGTAACGAATTATTTAATAACAGCAAATATCTATCAATATGAATCAAGACAAACCATTACCCTGTTGCCCAGGTTCTGCCAATTTCTTCAAATGGCACACATCCGTCATAAAAACCCGGCACATGTTCATATCGGAGTACCTGTGTTGCACCTGTTTCAGAAGTAAAAAAACCAACCATGGTTAATTCTTTAAAAACCAGGAAAAATTGTGGCCCTTCAATTGCCTCATTTTTTATTGCCAGCCTGTTTTGATCCAATGCATAATTGTACTGCTCTTCCTTGCTAAGATCAGAAAAGTTTTTTCCAGTTGAAGTTCTGCACTCATGATTGAATAAATCAAGGCCGGATAAAAACATCTCTCTCTGTTCCTGATTATAAACCTCATTTACCATCTTTTCTATAAAGCCGGGAACACCAACGTCCACTGCTCCCGGTGTATCACTTGAAGGTATTAGGATGTCTGCAAGAGCTGTGGTCAATGATGCCTGGTTCCTGTTGAATAACACCGGAATCCATCGTTCATCTGTTGGCGTACAACCTTTAAGAACTCCCAGTATGTTTGGAGCAAAAATTATTCCTCCCATTAATGCTGCTGTCCGTTTTAAAGCTTCTCCGCGTTCCATTTCTAAAGGTTTTATGATAGATTTTCAATTTCACAATTCAATGGCGGCAACATTTGCAGCCAGGTTGGAAAGCGCCTTTCAAGTTAATGACGGATTTTGTCATGCGCCATTGTTATTCTTTTCAGTTTGTATATAAAACTCATTTACCTTGAATTCCAATCAAAAAAATTACTGATCCCGTAGATCATTTTTAACTTTCTGATTATAAATATCATAAATCAGTACAAGAAAATTTTTGTTAAGATAAATAAAATATAAAATGACATTTGTCAATAAACTGAACGGAAAACAGGATGCTTTCTTATTTCTTTCAGCCTGCAAGATTCTGCACCTCAGTCAAAATTTCTATACTCTTTTTTAATTCAAAAATTGCAGATCAATTGGCTGAATAAATTAACAAAAATCATGTTTTGTTTTTCTGAAAGCTGATTATTGAGCATATTTGATGTTAAGAATACTACCAGCTATTAATTAATCTGTGAGATATGTTTACGACATTAAGTTTTGGTGAAGTTCTATGGGATGTCTTTCCCGGTTATAAAAAGCCCGGTGGTTCACCTGCGAACCTGGCATACCATCTGCACTGCCTTGGAAACCGTTCCCTGTTGCTGAGCCGTGTAGGTGACGATCAGCCAGGCCGCGAATTGCTGTCATTTTTAGAGACAAGAGGACTGGATCTCTCTTTCATTCAAACAGACAAAAACCTTCCAACCGGGGAAGTTACTGTGACTTTTACGGGTAACGAACCGTCCTATATTATTCATCAGCCTTCTGCCTGGGACGCAATTGAAATCACGGAACTGCTCAATAAAGAACTGAATAATCTCGATGCAGTTTGCTTTGCTTCTCTTTCACAGCGTGATGAACATTCGGCATCTGCCTTGAGTAAAATAATTGAAGGTGTTCCGGAAAAATGCCTGAAGGTATTTGATTTGAATCTTCGTCCGCCATTTATCCCAAAACAAACCATCATCAAACATATTCATGATACAGACATCGTAAAATTAAATGAGGAAGAATATGCCACCGTCTCGGATTGGTTTGATACTGAAAATCTTGCTGAAAAATTGCTTGGTATAGATCCATCGAAAACCGTTTTGGTTACAAAAGGATCCGAGGGAAGCATTATGCACACTTCAATGGGTACATTTATTGAAAAGGCTCATCCCGTTTCGGGTGATGGCGATTTTGTAGGTGTAGGGGACGCGTTTCTTGCATGTTTTACCCATCTCAGGCTTTTACACACGCCGGACAACGAAATTTTGAAACTGGCCAATAAATATGCTGCATTTGTCGCGTCGAGTAAGGGTGGCATGCCCGACATCCCTGCCGGGATTATTACATCAATCACTACATAAGTTATTATTTATCTATTATTTTTTTCTACAGTATTTCGACTGCTGTATGCCTGTACATATTTTTGGCTTTCTGATCCATCAATCCCACACTATTATGAGGTTCAATTCTTTTTTTAATTTTTTGTATCAGAGACTTTGCTTTTACCTCATCCCGATTGTTGTCTAAAATTTTTATTTCACAATAAATATCTTCTACGAGGCTATGAATTTCTTTATCCGCCGCACATAAAAATGTATCCGGGATTTTACCTTTTAAACGGCTTTGTTCATATCGAACTGATGCAATGAAGTACAACATAACTGCTGCTGTAAACAGAGGGAAATACCACCTGCTTTTATAGCATGATGCTACAAGTTTATCAATAAAAAGTAACTCTTTTTTGAATTCGTCCTGTATCTTGGCAAGAGCATCAGGTAGTTGCGAATCGGTTGTGGTTTTATCAAATATCCTGGTGGTTTTCTCTATTCCGGATAATGTAAATGCAATCCCGGTACTATGCAGGGGATCAACAAACCCGGATGTATGGTGCAGCGTAAGCCAGCCATCACCGTACGTATGATCGAGCATTCGTTGAAGTCTTCCTGTTTTTATCAATTTGCCCGGTACCCGGGCCAGTGATGAATCTTGAAAAAGTTTATATACAGATGGATACTTCCCAATAACCTCTTCCCATATCTGCGCTGAAGATTTTTGTCGAAATTCCACACTATCTAAATCGATTACAATCCCGGCACTCAATAATTCATTATTAAAACGAAGAAGCCAAACCCAGCCTTCGTCAATAATCTGATGCAGAGCAGAATGATCAGGGTTGTATGGATAGTCGTCTGTAGAGAACTGTCTCTCCGTTAAATAATCCAACCATCTCCGAGTTTGGACAAAGTGGGAAAAGACTGCTTCGGAGTTGGTTTCAAACCGGCTGGAATCAGTTGATGTTCCAAAAAAGGTTTCAGAAAAAAAAGATGAACCTGTAGCGTCAATTATCCAGTTACAAGATATTGTCTCTTCTTGTCCCCCGATATTGATCCGGGCTAACCATAGGTGGTCTGTCCTCTGCAATTTTTTAACGGTTGCATTTTCTTCGATCCTTACACCAAGCTTTCGCGCCTCTTTAACTAAAAAATGATCTACATCGCTTCGCAGCCAGTTGGTATCCGAATTTTCATCGTTTTCACTGGCTGCAATAAGCAGTTCGTTGTTGTGGTTGCTGTCACTCATAAATTGTTCACCTGCCTTGTGCGGATAATAGCTGAACCCTCTTTTAAGTCCACATACCACCTCAGGATAATGTTTTTGCCAGGTTCCGTATCGCGATAATTTTTTCAGAAAAGGCAAATCATATTGTTCAGAAAAATCACGTAATATCATGTCTGCGATCGGTGTTGAAGATTCTCCCACAGAAAACCTTGGATGAATTTCCCGTTCAACCACACAAACTCCGAATCCCTTTTTCTTTAAAACCATAGCTGTTATCGAACCTGCAAAACCCGAGCCCACAATTAAGAAATCATATATTTTACCGGCCATAATTGATCAAATTTTAAAAGTTAGCATGTACAGACAATCCGTGGCAAAATTCTCTGTTCAACGTTCATTTTTATTAACCTGTTTTTTCGTTCATCAAAACAGTTTACACATGTTGAAAATTTTTCAAGGTCCCAGGTGTCGCAAAAAACCCTCCCTTTATTTAATTGTAATATCCTATCAAATGTTGATTCAATCGCTTTAAACCGTGGCGGGATAAATTGCCCTGATTCTCTTAATTTTTCCATAATTCCATTCCCTTCTCTTACAGGGATGATTGTACAGGCTGTAACACCGCAATCAAATGCATATTCTGCTGATTTAATACACCATTCAATATTCTCATTTTCATCCAATAAAAAAGGCGGATTTAATAATATGAATGCGCGTACATCAATCCCTTTTTTTATCAGGAATTCACTGGCATTAAGAAAATCTTCTTTGGTAACCTGTTTGTTCAGGGCGGGCAGTACCTCCGGGTGAATAGTTTCCAATCCCATGGCAATCTCAAACGTACTGTTCAAGGATAAACGGAACTCATCAATAAACGGGCCGGTCAATTTTGGATGGTTTTCAACGATTACATGATTATATCCACGGAGCAAATATGCAATTGAGTTATAATCTGATTTGGGGATCGCTTTACCATCAAAAAAATTTCCGCTGTTGTATAGTTTTACAACAGGTGCATATGGTAACTGTTGGTGCGCAAACTCTATCTGTGCCGGTATGGCTCCCCGCGGTGTAGGTTTGTCCAGTGTGTGCCGCCACAGGTCGCACATGGTACATTTAAACGGGCATTCTCTGTTGGTTAAAAAAATAGTATTTACCTTTTTTAGTATTCCATCTTTTTGAACCTCTTCTTCGTGAAGCCACGCATAGGGACGCATAACGTCAATTTTTTCTTTAGCCGGCCGGTAGGATTCAATAATTGTGTTACTGATATTTTTGATCAAAAAGAATATCCTTATTGTTGAAATAGCACTGTCTGAACTTGTTTCCGGAAAGATAACATTTTCAGCAATCTCATGTTCCCCCCTGTTAAATCTTCTGCACTTTACATACATTTGAAAACGATATAAAATCGTAAAACAGACCGGTTGCCTGAGTTACCCTATGATGCGGATATTATTATTTGCCCTGTTTCTAATTTTTTGTTTTCAGTCATTAGCTGTTGCTCAAAACGGCCTGATTGTTGAATCTTCAGGAATTTTCAGCTCAAGTGATCGTACACCCTTTTGGCTGCAGTCTAACAGGCATGGAATGTATGCCCGCAATGGAAGCCAGGCTTTTTCCAGGATTCAGTACCATTCTGCTGTTGAAGAGATTGGCCCGCTGAATGTCTATTACGGTGCTGATCTCATTGCACGGCCCGGTTCAGAATCTACATTAAGTTTTAACCGTGGTTATATAGCACTTCAGGCATATGGCATGGAATTTATTGCCGGCAGGTTTTATAATACATCACCGATTCATGCGGCTGACCTGAGCATGGGGTCCCTTGGAATCAGTAACAACGCCACACCAATCCCACAGATACGAATAGGCCTTATTGATTGGGCATCAATTCCTTTCACAAATAACTTCATACAAATTAAAGGCCATTTATCACATGGCTGGCTCGGAAGCAGGCGATATACGGAGGACCTGCTTCTTCATGAAAAAGTTGGACATGTTAAAATAGGAGGTGATTTACCTGTTAACGTGTATGCGGGAATTGCACATTATGCAAAATGGGGTGGAAATAACCATCCTGAATTCGGCGACATACCAACCCGTTTTTCTGATTACATGAATGTATTTTTGGCAAGGCCGGGTGATGAACGTACTCCCGGGCCTATGCAGACGTATGTTTTGGGTAATCACCTGGGAGCATGGGATTTCGGTTTTTTTCTTGATATTGGTGAAACCAATGTTACATTTTACAGGCAGCATCCTCTCGAATCCCGCGATAACCTGAAATTAAAAAGCCTTCAGGATGCATTGACAGGGATTTCCATTTCGTTGCCGAATCAAACCAGATTGCCATTCAACAGAATAGTCTATGAATATTTATATTCAAAATACCAGGATGGCCCCCGCCGCAGCAATGAAGGCGATGATTTGGTGAGAGACTTGTACCGCGGAAATGAGAATTACTATAATCACGGCATTTACCGCAGTGGCTGGGTTTATCACCACCAGACCATTGGAAACCCTTTATTCACACCATCTGATTCTAATCTGGGAATATTGAACAACCGGATTGTAGCACACCATGCCGGATTATCCGGATCTATCGAATCGGTAGAATATACTGCCAAAGTTACATATAGCAGAAACTATGGGAAATACTGCGACAACCGGGTTCCTGATCTGGGCGACCAGGAGCTGTTTGGTTATCAATGCGTAAATGAACAGGACGGGGTTACATTTCTCGACAAAATTGTTACCATTGGCGGACACTCTGTTACTCAATGGGCATTTTTTGCCGGAATGGCCGTACCAATTTTGTCGAACAGCAATCACCGCATAACCCTTTTGGTTGAAACGGCATTCGACCAGGGCGCATTAACCGGCGACCAGTTCGGGATACTGGCCGGATTTAGGTGGAGGCCCGGCAAACCATGATCGGGAGAGTGAAAAAAAAATCACTCATCCCGAATTTTTAAAGGAGCTCAGCTGTACAATGAAGAGAAGTATCTTCTGTAAACCATCTCATCATCAGGAAAAATCTTCTTAAAGTCTTCCATTGCAACCGTGCCATGTTGCATTCTGCGCTTGGGAAACACAGGCATTTCAAAGCCGGTTACAGCTTTTACACCCCGTTTTACCACTTCACCTTTAAGTGCATAGAGTTCTTCGTGTTTCCAATTGGTTAATTGAATGAATGGAATACCCTCAGAAACCTCGATTACATTGGGAAGTGTATATGGGCTGAAACCTTTAAAGCCGTACCTTTCTGATGTTGCGTATGTACGAACATGCCCGCGGCTTTGTCCCCCGCTATAGGTAAGTGAGTGTTTGATTTTGTCAACACCCCAACCTTCATGATACAGCAAGGGATTGTTTAATACACTCCGTATAGTTAGTTCAGGATTGTCCTCAATAGGATAAGATTTAAGGTTTTCGTCTCCCCCATCTCCGTCAGCAAGATATTTCCAGTTAGGATACCGCTTCCGAATTTTCTTGCAGAGTGCAAGTGCCATGGTAGCAGCCTCTACGTCCCGCTGCTTGTAATCTTCAATTACCCGGATAGTTTCTTTGTAATCAAGGTCAGAAAGCTCACCGTCAAACAGTTCATGGAATATGCTCAGGCCGAGTTTGTCGAGAAACACATGAGCCTGGGCACCGTCGGGTCCGCCATTTACAGCTAAAGTAAAGGCTTTCAGCCTGGCTGGTGATTCTCCACGCTTCAGTAACAAATCATAAAGAACCAGGAAAACGGAACCGCTGTCAATACCACCGGAAAAAAGTACACCTAACGGTTCATCTTTGGGTATGGAATCGAGCCATTTGTTGCATTCGTTGGCCATTGCGCCTACATATGCCTCACCAATTGCATCAAGGTCCGAATTCAGCCTGTTTCTCTCGGGCGTGAAATACCGTTTGTAATTGGGATTGGGATCAGGACAGCCAATAACATCGAGCCGTGTAACATAGTGGGCTGGTGCCATTCTCGTATAATCCGGACGAAATTGGTAGTGAAGGTTAATTTCTTTCAGATATTCATATATATCGTCTATACGGTCTGCCACTATCAAAAGCGGCCCGGCTTCCTGTTTCGCCATAAAATAGCGCATAGGCCTGCCAATAGATCTTGCCATGAATACCTGGTTCCCAACCTTGGTCACAATTGCAAAACTGCCATCAATTGTGCGAATTTTATCAGGGTCGCCGGTAGCTACAATCTTCTCGGCATTTTCATTGCTCATATTAAAAATCTGGTTCAGAGCGGGATCAATCAGATTTACAAAATCATGAAGTTTCTGTACAACTTTTGGCATAAAGAAAAATGGTTTATTGATAAATGAATTGGTATTACCACAAATTTAATGGAAAAAAAAATGAAAAGCTGGAGCGTTTGCGCCACTTACAATACCCGTTGTGAAAACTAAAATTTCAAAACATAAATCTTTTCATTGATGAATAACATGAATTTTGCACTCCTTATTGTTTTCTGATGAGCATATCACCGCCTGAAATCCAATTTTTTCTGCGCATATATTCAGAAATTATATAGCTGATGATAGCCGGCCCAACGAAGTGGAGAATTATGATATGAATAACAATCAGCCAGCTGAATTCCATCGCGGTAAATGTAAAAATTTGCCCTACAAATCCACTTGTACCCATTCCTGCTCCTTCAGGTGTATTTTCCATCATAAATACCATTGTTGCCAGGGGTGCAAGCAATGCTCCTGAAATCGTGGGGGGTACCAGTATATATGGATTTTTTATCACGTTCGCGATCTGGAGCATGGAAGTTCCAAGCCCCTGGGCAAGCAAACCACCGAGACCATTCTCACGATAACTGCTCACAGCAAAACCTATCATCTGTGCAGAACAACCTACCGTTGCCGCCCCTGCCGCGAGGCCTTCAAGCCCAATCATAATAGCAATGGCCGCACTTGATATGGGTGCAGTTAGTGCCATCCCCATAAGTGAAGCTACCATGATACCCATAAAAAACGGGTGCCGGTCAACTGACCAATTCACAAGCTCGCCAAAAGCTAGCATCCCCTGGTTTATGAAAACACCGAGATATTCTGCTGCAAAAAAACCAACAACAATGGTTATTAAAGGAGTAGCGATAATATCTGCTTTGGTGGATCCTGAGACCATTTTTCCGAATTCAGTCGCGATAAGGGCCGATATATATGCACCCGCCGGTCCGCCTTCAATCGCGCCAAAAGCCCCTGCAGCAGCCGATGCAAACAATACAAGCGGTGGCGCTTTCAGGCCATATGCTATCGCGACTCCAATTGCTGGCCCCATCAAATCAATGGCAACCTGACCCATTCGAATCAAAAGGTTTATCTCAAGTTGTTCACCTGCTGTTCGCAGGATAAGGCCAATAATCAGTGAGGAGAACAATCCCAAAGCCATATAGGATAGTGCCGTAACAAAGTAAGTTTTCGGAGACAGGTCAATACCTTTTCTGTCTAAAAATTTTACAACACGATCCAAAATATTTCTGTTTTAACCGATATTTGTTTTGGTTGAAAGCGTAGTTTTTTAAATCTTAGGAGGGTATACAAAATAATAAATCGGGATTAGATATTACCATATACATGCAAAAAACAAAATACCTGCTTGGACTGGACATCGGAAGTTCTTCGATAAAAGCGTCATTAATTGATAGTGAGACCGGTGATTCAGCCGGTTCTGCACTATCGCCAAAAACCGAATTAAGCATATCATCCATTAAACCTGAATGGGCCGAACAGGATCCTGATACATGGTGGGACCATGTAGTACTGGCAACAGGAGAACTTTTGCGGAAAACCGGCATCAATCCGGACAATATTGCAGCAATCGGAATTTCTTACCAGATGCACGGGCTTGTAGCAGTTGATAAAGATCAGCGTGCTTTAAGGCCTTCCATCATCTGGTGCGACAGTCGCGCTGCGGATATCGGGAACCGGGCTTTCAATGCATTAGGTGCCGAGATATGCCTGAGCAGATTTTTGAATTCACCCGGTAATTTTACGGCATCGAAATTAAAATGGGTCAATGAAAATGAACCGGAGGTGTATGATAAAATTCACAAAATTATGCTGCCCGGTGATTATATCAGCATGAAACTTACGGGTGAAATTAATACAACCTATACCGGTTTATCTGAGGGAATTTTCTGGGATTACCAAGAAAATGCGCCTGCTAAATTGTTGCTCGATCATTATGGAATCGATATTGATTTACTCCCCGATGCTCATGAATCATTCAGCGAATTCGGCCGCGTGACAAAAATAGCGAGTGAACGGATTGGTTTGAAAGAAGGAACTCCGGTTACCTATAAGGCTGGTGACCAGCCGAATAATGCATTTTCATTAAATGTTTTGAACCCTGGTGAAGTAGCCGCTACTGCAGGGACATCCGGTGTTATCTATGGAATTACCGGTTCACCTTGCTATGATGAAAAATCACGGGTGAATACCTTTATCCACGTAAATCATGTCCCTCAAAATCCGCGCTACGGAGTACTTTTATGTGTAAACGGTACCGGAATCCTGTATCGTTGGATCAGGCAAAATCTGATTCGGGATGATAATATCAGCTATGATGATATGAATCATATGGCACTGAATACTCCGATCGGATCAGACGGCATTACCGTTTTGCCGTTTGGAAACGGGGCCGAACGTATTCTTGAAAACAGGAATCCCGGTGGACAAATTCTCGGATTAAACTTTAACCGGCATACCACCGGTCACCTGCTTCGCGCAGCCCAGGAAGGTATTGTGAACTCACTGAATTACGGTTTCGAGGTGATGAAACAGATGGGTATCAAACACGATATCGTGAAAGCTGGCCGTGCCAATATGTTCCTGAGTCCTTTATTCAGAGAATCATTTGTAAATACAACTGGAGCCGTACTGGAACTTTACGACACAGATGGCTCCCAGGGAGCCGCCCGGGCAGCTGGTGTTGCATCAGGTATTTACACTGGCCTGAAAGAAGCATTTGATGGTTTAAATATCCTTGAGACCATTGAGCCAAATAGTCAAAAAAGAAATATGTACATAAATTCTTATCAAAATTGGAAAGAAAAATTAATCACAGAACTAACTAAATCATAGAAGAATGAGCACAAATGAATATTTCCCCGGTATAAAAAAAATTGCATACGAAGGCCCTGAAAGTGATAATCCTCTCGCATTTACCCACTATGATGAGAACAGGGTTATTGCCGGCAAAACCATGAAAGACCATTTCAGGTTTGCCGTTGCCTACTGGCATTCGTTTTGTAATGAAAACGGCGACCCTTTTGGTACTGGAACCAGGGATTTTCCCTGGAATAAATCCCTTGATCCGCTTGAAAACGCTAAATTCAGGCTTGAAGCAGCTTTTGAATTTATTTCCAAGCTTGGCATCCCCTATTACTGTTTCCATGACAGGGACCTGGCACCTGAAGGCGAGACTATAACCGAATCGGAAAATAACCTGTCACAATTAGTAGCTCTTGCTAAAGAATATCAGAAAGAATCCGGAATAAAATTGCTTTGGGGAACGGCAAACCTCTTCAGTCATCCGCGATATATGAATGGTGCAGCTACAAACCCGGATTTTAATGTGCTATGCCATGCGGCCGCGCAGGTAAAAGCCGCCTTGGATGCAACCGTAGAACTTGATGGTGAAAATTATGTTTTTTGGGGAGGACGTGAAGGGTACATGCATCTTTTCAATACCGATATGAAACGTGAGCTCGATCACATGGGAGCCTTTTTACGGGCAGCCCGTGATTATGGACGAAAAATCGGGTTTGAAGGTGTATACCTGATTGAACCCAAACCGATGGAACCATCCAAGCACCAATACGATTTTGATGCTGCGACCGTAATAGGCTTCCTTCATGAACAAGACTTGCTCGATGATTTTAAACTGAATATCGAAGCGAACCACGCCACACTGGCAAGCCATACCTTTGCACACGATGTACAGGTAGCGGCCCAGGCCGGGCTGTTAGGCAGCATAGATGCAAACCGGGGAGATTACCAGAACGGCTGGGATACAGACTATTTCCCGACAAATCTCTATGACGCTGTTGAGGTGATGATCATACTTCTTGAACATGGCGGGCTGGAACCCGGCGGATTCAATTTCGATGCAAAAATCAGACGTAACTCTACCGATCCCGAAGATCTCTTTTTAGCACATATCGGTGGTATGGACACGTTCGCAAGAGGCCTGTTGATTGCTGATGAAATTGTGAACAATCCTGAATATCAAAAGATCAGGTACGGAAGGTATTCCAGCTTCGACAGCGGTAATGGAAAAAAATTCGAGGATGGACTACTCACCATTGATGACCTCAGAAACCTTGCCATTTCGAACGGTGAACCGGAAAAACGAAGCGGCAAACAGGAACTGCTTGAGAACCTGATCAACCGGCATCTTCGTTAATTATCGAAAAGCAGCTAACCCGGATTTATCACCAAGAAATCCGGGCTAACGTAAACCCCGGGTCGTGCCACTTGCATCCTAGCAGGACTGACCCGGGTAGGCTGACTTTTGTGTATGCATCTTTCTACGTTCTATTGATCAATGCAATTATCTATGTAACTGCGAACAACCTTGCTGTTACAATTGATCCAACAAAAACTCCCAACACTATGATTCCCAATATAATACCTGAAAAACCAGCAGCTATAACACTATTCATCAACACAAGTGAAATTACTCCACGTTTTACCGCTTTTTTAATGAAACCGGCTTCTGGTTGAACAGACACCCGGTAAAATGAAGGCAAAACCATGATGGCAAAAAATATCAGAAAAGGCAGTGCAGTAAGCACATCAAACCCAACCAGAAAGGTAAGTGCGGGCAATCCGGTTATCACAAGAAGGATCATTGCAAATGCAAGCTTCCCATGCAGTGAACTTCCGCCGGAGACCTCTCCCCTGCTAACCAACGTAATCGAGCCAATGTAGATAACCGGGAAAAACAGGAGAAACCATATATCACCTATGGCCTGCGGCAGAATAGCAGCCCCCAGCAATAAGTTTCCGCCTCTGCATAATCCCATAAAGAGAGGCCCGAAAACTGGCGAGTGTTTCGCTTTGATATCATAGGCCAAGGTAAGAAATACTATCACAACAGATAACCAACCGGCTACAGGATTTACCTGAAAAGCTGAAACAACTCCAACCAAATACAAACAAGAACCCAACACTGATGCCCCAACCCTTGAAATTCTCCCGCTCGGAATCGGTCTCTCCGGACGTTCTTTAGCATCAAGTCGCGCATCAAACACATCATTAAAGACAACACCTCCTCCGTACAAACCGAACGTTGCCATCAGCAGCCATCCTAAGCCAGCAGGTTCAATCAGAATTCCTGCACCTGTAAAGATCAAGATCCCTCCTGCCGCTGCAAAACCGGCCAAAATGTCAGCAAAAGCCGTAATGATGTTAGGTGGGCGCATCAGCTCAAGGCAGGCTCTGATCTTATCTGTCATGGATGCGAATTTGATATATTTTCAATCCCGGATTATTCATTCTAAAAATGGAAAAAATGTTGTTATCAAATAATTTGTTATTTGGCTTTACAAAAAAGCAGGTGGATTCGGCTGATGCGGGATTTCAATAATCTGGAGTTTTTAGTTTGCTCCTAAGGTATCGGGACTGTCGCTATGGCTCCTGCTTTTCGCTTCGCGGGAATCACTTCATTCTGCTATGTGGGATAAATCAGGAGCGCTGACGCTCTGAGTACCTTTCACTTTTTGCTTTTTGCTTATAAAATCGTTCAACTCTGCCAGGAGCCCCGACGGGCTTGTCGGGGCACTCTTGCAGGTTTCACTTTTGCCTTTTCACTTTTCACTTTTGCCAAAACCGATTATTTAATTATCAAGTCATCCACGTCAGACGCATTATCGAGTTCTTCTTCAGTAAATGGGCGATGCCCTCCGCGCAAAATGGTATTCCCGCTGAATGTTTGTGACTGGTCAATTTTTGGCCGGTTGAGCCAGTCTTCCTCATTGAACTGGCCGCTTTGTCCATATGCATCCAGCGCATTCTGATAGGTAACTTTTTTAACATCCTGTTTTGAAATACCCCGTTCAATCATCAATTTGGCAGTTTTGGGAACTCCGAGCGGGTCGCTGTGTCCCCAGTCAGCAGCGCTGTCGATAAAGATTCGCTCCGTTCCATATTCTTTTACAATATCGACCATTCGTTCATTGCCCATCTTTGTGCCCGGATAAATAGTGAATGCAGTCCAAAAACCGCGGTCGAGCACATCTTTTACCGTTTCCTCGTTATTGTGATCGATTATCACACGCGAAGGATCCATGCCAAGTTCAACACAGACATCCATGCTTCGGATGGTCCCCTCTTTTTTATTTCTGTGAGGTGTATGTATAAGCACAAGCATATTAAATTTTTTGGCAAACTCTACCTGTTTCCTGAAGTACTTATCCTCGAGTTTGGTCATGTCGTCGTACCCGATTTCACCGATCGCTACAACACCCTCTTTTCCTGCATACCGCGGAATAAGTTCCATAACCTCATCAGCCAGTTTTTCGTTATTTGCCTCTTTTGCGTTTAACCCGATGGTGCAGTAATGCCGTATGCCAAATTGTGCAGCCCTGAACCTCTCCCAGCCTACAATCCAGCTAAAATAATCGAGCATCGTACCGGCATTGGTGCGTGGCTGGCCAATCCAGAATGCGGGTTCGATGACAGCCACAATACCTGCAATTCGCATGGCTATATAATCATCTGTAGTCCTGGAAATCATGTGTACGTGCGGGTCAATAAACATCATATCTTTCATTGAATGAACTTCTTTAAGTATTAAAAATATTGATTTTTTTTGATTTAACGTGTGGCCGATTCGTGTCTTTTACCAATATCATCCCACATAATATTGTTTTTTTCAATTTCATCGAGAACTTCCTGATGCTGCTGAAGTAATTTATCCTTCAGGGGGCAATCACATGCAGAAAGTGCCAATACAGCGGCCTGTTTTTGAATTGGGTCAGAATCACTCAGCACCCGTTCCAAATCCGGAATAAATTGCTCAGTGATAAATGGCCCCACAACACGCCAAAGTTCAGGCGAAACATTCCTTCCGGCTGACCACCTTTCGTGGGCATATTCCACAAGGATCTTTGCCAGTGTGGCATTTGCCCGTTTATCAACTCCCATAATTTTATAAAGCGGGCTTCCGACAAAAAGGGCTTTAAGTACAATCTGGTTCCATGCCCCTTCTTCCAGATATTCCATAGGGTATGGATTGTTTAGCGCAACCGCATCAAAAACAGGTGTGATATTGCTTCGAACACCCTCCGCAGCCCTTTCTCTAAATCTTTCGGGAAATGGATAAACAGGCAGAGCCTGGTAAAGTGCAACGGCTTCACCCAGGTCGCTGGTCACAAAAATTTTTTCAATTTTATCAAGGAATTCCTCTTCACCCTGTTCGGCGTAACTTAACAGCAGCAATGTTCTGCCTGCTTGATCTGCCGTCCAGTTTGCAGGTTTCCAGCCCGGGCGAAGCCTGCCTGCTTCATCAAGTTCTCCAGGAGTTAGCTGTAGCAACTCTTTGCCGGTATGCCTCGGTGTTGTACTGAACGAAGTGTAAAGCTGCCAGTCTTCAGGTTCACCCATCAGGTCTTTTGCCGCTGATTCAAGCCATGTAAACGCTTCATCGTCAAGACGGCTTTTCAGCCACCTCAACAGTATTTGCCTGATTGCAACGGATTCTTTTGGTAATTTTCCCATGTTGTGCTGCATCAAAATAAGTGATTATGAAACATTCCGGTATTGTCCGGGAAACGGTTGCCCCTTAATCCCGGAATAAATGCAGATATACGATATTATTACCGTTATCTGTTATGATACCGAATATTTCAATGAATATTGAGATTGTAAAATTCAGTTATTCAGGTGTGGAATCCAAACTATTCTTGGTATTATCATTGCATTATTTACGTATTTTTTCATCCTGTTTTGGTTTCATAAATTTTTGTCAATCTATAAAACTATCATAATGCCTGTGAGTAGTTATTACGAAACTCATTCCATGAGGAATAATTGATTCATGGCATATCATGAATTTCACTTTAGAAACAGGCCTCCCGAGAAGCATATTGAAGTCAAAGCATTTTTTTAATACCCCATGTAATAATGAAGTAAGATTTACCTGAATTAATAATGTCATCTATAAAACAGCAATTTACTGTATCATTTCGGTATGATGTTCATTTTACATCATCCGTTTTCGATCCCTCTAACCCCCTATTCTCAGATGTGATTGGTTCAGGATCAACTGCCAGATCCCCTGAGAATCTAAATAAAGTATTGATAGTACTGGATAAAGGCTTTCTTAAATCTCATCTGGGGATTTTTGAAAAAATTAAGTTGTACAACAAACAGTACAATAAGAGTTTTGAATTAATATCTAATCCGGTCATCATCCCCGGTGGTGAAGAAGCCAAGATCAAACCTGAATATGCGGAACAAATTCTTAATGCTATAAATACCAGTGGAATTGACCGGCACTCATTTTTGGTTGTGATTGGCGGTGGTTGCGTGATCGATACCGCCGGTTATGCCGCTGCTATTGCACATCGCGGTGTTCGGCTGATACGCCTCCCTACTACCGTGCTTGCACAAAACGATGCTGCTATTGGGGTAAAAAACGGAATCAACGCATATGAGAAGAAAAATTTTATCGGCACGTTCGCACCTCCGTTTGCTGTGATCAATGACTCTGAATTCCTGAAAACCCTGGACGCCCGCGACTGGCGATCCGGTATTTCAGAGGCGGTTAAGGTGGCACTTCTTAAAGACCCTTTGTTTTTTGACTTCATCGAAAAAAATGCCGTTGCCTTGTCGAATCGTGATATGGAATCGATGAAATACCTCATTTATCGTTGTGCTGAGCTTCACCTCGAACACATTACCACCTCAGGTGACCCGTTTGAAACAGGTTCATCGCGACCGCTCGATTTTGGCCATTGGGCAGCTCATAAACTGGAACAGCTCACAGGTTTTGAACTTAGGCATGGCGAAGCGGTAGCCATCGGTCTGGCGCTGGATGTAACCTATTCGTACCTGAAGGGCGACTTAAGTAAAACCGAATGGAAAAGAATTACCCAGGTATTACAGCAGTGCGGGTTTACCCTTTTTGTACCGGAACTGCGCAGCAGGCTCGATGACCCGGCCAATAAACATTCTTTGCTCCGCGGACTCGAAGAATTCAGAGAACATCTTGGAGGACAACTAACCATCATGCTGCTTAAAGGAATCGGTCAAGGTTACGAAGTAAACACTGCGGATACCAATCTCTACATAAAAGCCATCCGTTTGCTTGAAAAAATGGAAAAAGAACTGGTTTGATTAACCTGCACAGTTTACCTTAGTTTTATAAACAAAATTTCTCGTGTTTTACTACACCTTGGTTCATAAATGACATTTTCTTTATCATATTCTTAAGCAATATTTTACACTAATAACTTAAATAAATTATAGAATATTTCTGATCGAAAAGACATGCAACCAGATTCACACCCCGGCATCCATCTGACATACTGCTCGAACATACATCCCGGAGAATCATGGGTAGCTACATTCCAACAGCTGAAAATTCACGTTCCGGAACTAAAATTGCGGTTGTCAAAAAATCAACCTTTCGGGATCGGGCTCCGGCTTTCCGCTGATGCCGCAGAGCAAATTCTCGAACCGGGAAAACTCAGTGAATTTAAATCATGGCTCCAAAAAGAAAATTTATATGTATTTACCCTCAACGGGTTTCCATATGGTAGTTTTCACCGTGAGCGGGTAAAGGATGATGTTTACAAGCCGGATTGGCGCACAGATGAACGTTATAAATACACAGCCAGGCTTATTGATATTCTCGCAGAACTGACACCAACAGGCAGTGAAGGCAGTATTTCCACATCGCCCGTCTCATACAAGTACTGGAATGAGTCTGAAGCGTCGATGCAGTCAGTTGCTAAAACAGGAGCCATACACCTGGCTAATCTGGCTCATAAGATGGCAATGATTAAAGAAACACAGAATAAAGATATTCATGTCGACCTGGAACCGGAACCCGATTGCCTGATTGAAAATACCCCTGAAACGATCACTTTTTTTCAAAATGTGCTGATCCCTGAAGGGACAAGCCATCTTGCCTCTGCGTTCGGAATTTCCCATGAAAAAGCAGAAGAAATCATCAGAACCCATATCGGTGTCTGTTTTGATACATGTCACTTTGCACTGGAGTATGAAAATCCCCGTGAATCGCTCGCCGCATTCCGGGATGCAGACATCCGTATTGGAAAAGTACAGGTAAGTGCCGCATTAAAAGTCACCCTGGGTGATTCCAATCATCGAAAAGAGTCGGCTGAACGCCTGCAGCGATTTATTGAGCCTGTGTATCTTCACCAGGTATTAGAACGGCGTACAGATGGAACTATCCGGCAATACAGGGATTTACCGGATGCACTTCCACACATTTTTGACGAACATGTCCTCGAATGGAGAGTGCATTTTCACGTTCCGGTTTTTGTAGGCCATTTTGATGGACTTTCCTCTACCCAGGATGAGATTATACAAAGTTTGCGAGAAATTTTAAATGGCAGCTACAGCCGCCATTTTGAAGTTGAAACATATACCTGGGAAGTGCTTCCTAACGGCCTAAAAACCGGACTCACCGATTCTATCGAACGGGAATTAAGGTGGGTACAGGATGTTTTGACAAACCTTAAATCCTGAACGATTAATAATATCCCGGGAAATGAAAAAAACAGCTGTTATTAATGTTGTTGGATTAACACCGGATCTGGTTGGAGAACATACACCATTTTTAAAATCATGGGCAGCCAAAGGTAAAATGGCTTCAGTGGAAGCGATGCTGCCGGCCGTCACATGTTCAGTGCAATCCACGTACCTAACCGGTCAAATGCCTGATAAACACGGCATAGTAGCCAATGGGTGGTATTTCAGGGAGATGGATGAGATAAAATTTTGGCGCCAGTCAAACAAGTTGGTTCAGGCCCCTAAAATTTGGGAAGCAGCAAAAGAAAGAGATCCGGATTTTACCTGTGCAAATCTTTTCTGGTGGTATAATATGAATTCAACCGTTGATTTTCTCGTTACACCAAGGCCGATTTACAGGGCTGACGGAGTGAAAATTCCGGATATACTTACACATCCATCTTCATTGCGGGATGAGCTCCGGGAAAAACTCGGCCAATTTCCGTTATTTAATTTTTGGGGGCCTAACACGAATATTCAGTCAAGCCAATGGATCGCAGAATCAGCCAAATATGTATTCGAAAAGCTGCAGCCTACCCTTTCTCTCGTTTACCTGCCTCACCTTGATTATAACCTTCAGCGAATTGGCCCTGATAACCCCGGAATCGGGCAAGACCTTCTTGAAATCGACACAATTTGTGAAGATCTCATTTCATATTATGAATCACATAACGTACAGGTTATCGTACTTTCGGAGTATGGAATTGAACAAGTGGATAATCCGGTATCAATAAATCGTGAATTGAGAAAGAGTGGTTATGTTACTGTGCGTGATGAACAGGGTGGTGAAGTTCTCATACCAGGGAGCAGCAGGGCTTTTGCTGTGGCAGATCACCAGATCGCCCACATTTATATTCGTGAAAAACAGGATATTCCGGAAATCAAAAAGCTGATTGAAGGATTGCCCGGTGTGGAAAAAGTACTGGATGAAGACGGCAAAGCCCGGCACCATCTCAATCACGAACGCTCAGGTGAACTGGTGGCAATTGCTGATGAAAAATCTTGGTTTACCTATTATTACTGGCTTGATGATGCGAAAGCTCCCGACTTTGCGCCAACTGTTGATATCCACACAAAACCGGGATATGACCCTGCCGAATTGCTGATTGATCCGAAAATAACGTACCCTAAATTGAAAGCCGGAATACGCCTCTTGCAAAAAAAACTTGGTTTTCGTTACACCATGGATCTTATACCCATCGAAGGCAGTGGAGTAAAAGGCTCCCACGGACGCATACCGACCTCCCGGGAAAAACATCCACTTATTATCTCTCAGCAAGTTGACAAAATCGTTAAAGACACTCTCCACCCTACTGAAGTTTTCAATGTGATTAATTCTCATATCTTTGAATAAATCTTT